>NZ_JBPWOS010000004.1:0-316573 GCF_055550225.1 Ornithinibacillus liuyingii
GGTGACACGTGGAGCTGACGGATACTAATAGATCGAGGACTTAACTAACTTATTTGATATCGTTTGTTTACTCTTATTTAGTTTTCAGGGTATAATTTATAAAAAAACCTTGCATTTCTTTTATGAAATGAATATAATAGAACTTGTCTTGATTTTAAGAAATTGTCTGGTGATGATGGCGAGAAGGTCACACCTGTTCCCATACCGAACACAGAAGTTAAGCTTCTCAGCGCCGATGGTAGTTGGGGCATTGCCCCTGCGAGAGTAGGACGTTGCCAGGCAAGTTTTATTATATATTTAATTGCACAAAACATAAGTGCATGATTATAATTAAATACTTTATATTACCGCGGGGTGGAGCAGTCTGGTAGCTCGTCGGGCTCATAACCCGAAGGTCGTAGGTTCAAATCCTGCCCCCGCAACCAAATTATTTCAACTATTAGCTAGTTGAAATTTTCTCATGAGAATTTATACAATTTTGAAAGTGGTCCGGTAGTTCAGTTGGTTAGAATGCCTGCCTGTCACGCAGGAGGTCGCGGGTTCGAGTCCCGTCCGGACCGCCATTTAACATAATATACATA
This sequence comes from Ornithinibacillus liuyingii, assembly GCF_055550225.1. NCBI lineage: Bacteria > Bacillati > Bacillota > Bacilli > Caryophanales > Bacillaceae > Ornithinibacillus > Ornithinibacillus liuyingii. The sequence continues at coordinate 582 of NZ_JBPWOS010000004.1, forward strand.
ATCACACATGATTTCTACGGAAATCATGTTTTTTTGTTTTTTTAAAGCGTGTAAAATAGTATCTATATAATCTTTTTGCTATCATGGATGTAGTGTTATAGAAAGTAGGGTGAGTGGTGTGGATGAATTCTCATTTATACAATCAATTCAGCAATCCTATTATAGACAACCAACGCTGCTTAAGGGAGTAGGAGATGATGCAGCTATTATCCGTCCAAGTGGAGACGATATAGTAATTGCGAAGGATATGTTAGTTGAACATGTTCATTTTATTAAAAGTACGATGAAGCCCTATCATATCGGTTATAAGGCACTAGCAGCTAATTTAAGTGATATTGCGGCAATGGGAGCAATACCAGCATATTATTTAGTGGCCATATCTATATCTAACGATTGGTCAAATGAAGAATTAGCAGAAATCTATAATGGTATGAAAAGTCTTGCTGATCGGTATAAGGTAGACCTAATTGGTGGTGATACTGTGTCGGGAACAGAGTTGGTAATTTCTATAACCGTTATAGGATATGCTAATAGAAATATTTCAAGACTGAGAAGTGCTGCTAAAGAAGGTGATGTAGTATTTGTTACCGGAACCTTGGGAGATTCTCAAGCAGGATTACATATATTACAGAATGCGGGAACGTATAAAGAAGAGGAATATTTTAAAAGAAGACATCAATTACCTAGTCCAAGGGTTGAGTTTTCACTAGGATTACAGCAAATAGATAGGGTAGCACTAAACGATATAAGCGATGGTATTGCAAGTGAAGCACATGAGCTTGCCGAGTCATCTAAAGTCGGTATGGTATTAATAGAGGATAAAATACCAGTTCATCCCGCATATGCGCAATTTGATTCTAATCTTCAATATAATTGGAAGTTATTTGGTGGAGAGGATTTTGAATTACTTGGTACGGTTTCCCGAAGCGATTGGGAATTAGTAAAGCAGCGTGCACAGCAACTTAGTTTACGCTTAACAGAAATTGGCTATGTAACGGATGAAAAGGACGCTGGCAAGGTGTTTTTACAGCAGGAAAATGGTAAAATAATTCAGTTAGAGAAAAAAGGATATAACCACTTAAGTAGGTGACATAATGGGTAAATATAAAGTGGAAACTAGTAATGCAGAGGAAACAATGGCATTGGCTGAGAAGTTAGTTTCCTTATTAAAGCCTGGTGATGTATTAACTCTTGAGGGAGACTTAGGAGCAGGTAAAACAACATTTACAAAAGGGATAGCCTCAGGACTAGCTATAAAAAGAACCTTAAGCAGTCCTACCTTTACGATAATTAAAGAATACGAAGGCATTATGCCTCTCTATCATATGGATGTTTATCGATTAGAAGACTCGGATGAGGATATTGGATTTGATGAGTATTTTAATGGTAATGGTATAACCGTAGTAGAATGGGCACAGTTTATTGAAGATTATCTCCCTGTCGAACGGTTAAATATAACAATAAAATATTTGGATGAGCAGTCAAGAGTCATTGAATTTGATCCAATTGGTGAGCATTTTGAACAGGTTGTTAAAGGTTTATAAGGTTAAGGATTTGGTTAGAGAAGGAGTTACGTTAGATGTATATACTGGCAATGGACACATCCAATCAAGCATTAGGTGTCGCAATCGTAAAAAATAAAGAAGTAGTTGGGGAAGTCGTGACAAATATAGCCAAAAACCATTCAGTTAGACTGATGCCAGCTATTGAACAATTAATGAAAGAAGTTAATCTGAAGCCAGAACAGCTAGATAAAATTGTCGTAGCCAAGGGACCAGGCTCCTATACTGGCGTACGAATTGGATTAACTACAGCTAAAACATTAGCCTGGTCTTTAAATATCCCGGTGGTAGGTGTGTCAAGCTTAGAGTTATTGGCTTACCGTGCAGTCTTTTCTGATGCTCTAATATGCCCGTTTTTTGATGCAAGGAGAGGTCTGGTTTATACAGGCTTGTATGAAAACAGGCAAGGAAAATTAGTACAAATAATAGAAGAACAGAATACTACTTTTGCTGATTGGTTGGACAGACTCGCAGGCTTGGATAAAAACGTTATTTTCTTAAGCCCGGATATTGAGAAGAATAGAGAAATCATAGTAGAAAAGCTGGGGAGCCAAGCAGTAATACCTGAAATGGCTTACCATATTCCCAAGCCTTCTGATTTAGTATTAGTTGCGGAGGACAAGGATATGGAAGAAACCCATGCATTAACACCAAATTATTTACGTTTAGCAGAAGCAGAAGCTAATTGGTTAGAGCAACAGAAGGATAAAGAAAATGGCTGAACTAACAATTAGAAAAATGGAATTAGCAGATATTGACCAAGTAATGCTTGTAGAGTTGGCGTCCTTTTCTTCTCCTTGGAATGAGCAGATCTTTAGGCAAGAACTAACGCAAAATCAGCATGCTTATTACTATATTATTGAGATTGATCAGAAGATAATTGGTTATGTAGGTATGTGGGTTGTATTTGATGATGTACAAATTACGAATATCGCGATACTCCCAGGGTTTAGGGGTCAGAAGCTAGGGGAAAAGCTATTTCGTTTTGCTTTACAACAAGCAATCGGTTTGGGGGCGACTAGGTTGTCTTTAGAGGTACGTGTAACGAATATTGTTGCCCAAAAGCTGTATCGAAAATTTGGACTCGTTCCTGGTGGAATTCGAAAAAACTATTATACAGACAATCAAGAGGATGCTGTAGTCATGTGGGTGAACTTAATATGAAGGATAAATATATACTTGGAATTGAAACAAGCTGTGATGAAACAGCGGTTTCCATAGTAAAGAACGGTAGAGAAGTACTATCTAATGTTGTTGCTTCGCAAATAGAAAGTCATAAGCGATTTGGAGGCGTGGTCCCAGAGATAGCCTCTAGACATCATGTAGAACAGATTACGCTAGTATTAGAGGAAGCATTTAATGAATCTGGTCTAGACTGGGATGATATTGACGCGATTGCGGTAACAGAGGGGCCAGGATTAGTTGGAGCACTTCTAATTGGTGTAAACGCAGCAAAGGCACTGGCCTTTGCGAAAGGAAAGCCGTTAGTTGGTGTTCATCATATTGCGGGACATATTTATGCTAATCGCTTAGAGGAGGAATTTCAATTTCCACTATTAGCGTTAATTGTCTCAGGAGGGCATACTGAGCTCGTTCTAATGAAAGAGCATGGCAGCTATGAAGTAATAGGCGAGACAAGGGATGACGCGGCTGGTGAGGCCTATGATAAAGTGGCTAGAATGTTAAATCTCCCCTATCCAGGAGGACCGCATATAGATCGACTCGCAGCAGAGGGTGATGCTGTTATTGATTTTCCGAGAGCATGGTTGGAGGAAGATAGTTTCGATTTTAGCTTTAGTGGGCTGAAATCAGCAGTTATTAACAAAATCCACAATGCCAAACAAAAAGGTATAACGTTCAAGCAAGAAGATATAGCAGCAAGCTTTCAGGCAAGTGTAATCGATGTATTAGCAACAAAGACGCTTAAAGCGGCAATGCAACATAATGTAAAGCAAGTAATCGTAGCAGGTGGTGTAGCTGCTAATAAAGGACTACGTGCAGAGCTTGAGGCCAAGTTTAAAGAGACCACGATTCCATTGTTAATACCACCTTTAAGGTTATGTACGGATAATGCCGCTATGATTGCAGCAGCAGGGACAATTAATTATGAACAAGGGAAGCGTTCTGGAATGGATTTAAATGCTAATCCTTCCTTACTATTACGTTAAGAAAATATCCACAGGGTTGTGGGTATTTTTTTCTTTTTCCTATTATATTGGCTTTTGTCATGTTAATAAAAAATGTGGATAACATTGAAATTCTATGTGGATAATGTGAATAAATTTGTTGATAATGGCTATATTGGGCGTTTGTAAGTGGATAACGTTGTGGATAGTAATGGTTTTCGTAATCCCCTTTGAATGAGTGGTTAAATACCAAATGAGGTAATGGAATATCTTTCAAGCTATCCGCAGTAAAGGAAAGGCAGGTTACTTAGAGCGTAACCTGCCTTCCTTATTAGCCCTGTAATAGGGTCCACTCATCCATCAAATTCTCGATTTCTTGTTTTACTTCATTGGTTTTATTGGTATATTCTAACGCCTTTTCATGGTTTTCGTACACTTCTGGTTTTGTCATTTCTTCCTCAAGAGATGCTAGCTCTTCTTCTAATCTTTCAATATCCTCTTCCAATTTAGCAATTTGTCGTTCTCTTTTTCGCTCTTCACTTTGGCGTTTTTTCTCTTCTTTAAAGCTTAATTTCTTTTCATTTGTAGCCTTAGGTTGATTTTCTTCTGCTTGTAGACGCTCTAACTCTTCTTCCTCCTGTTTTTTCTCGATATAGTAATCATAATCGCCGAGATAAACAGTAGCACCATCCCGTTGCATTTCGACCACTTTATCAGCGATCTTATTGATGAAGTAACGGTCATGGGATACAAAGACAATCGTTCCAGGAAAATCAATTAGTGCAGCTTCTAATACTTCCTTACTATCAATATCAAGATGGTTCGTCGGTTCGTCCAAAATTAATAGGTTCGCTTTTTGCATACGAAGCTTGGCAAGAGCGAGACGTGCTTTTTCTCCACCACTAAGGGATTGGACAGGCTTTAACACATCATCTCCGGAAAAGAGGAAATTGCCAAGAACCGTACGAATATCCTTTTCATTGACATGTGGATATTCATCCCATAATTCATTTAATACGGTCTTGTGTGAGCTTAAATTAGCCTGTTCTTGGTCATAGTAACCAATTTGTACATTCGTACCAAGTTGAATAGTTCCTTCACTAGGCGCTAACTTCCCTAGTATATTTTTGAGCAGGGTTGTTTTTCCGACTCCATTAGGGCCAACTAAGGCAATACTCTCACCGCGTGATACGTGAAACGTTACATCTTTAAAAATCGGGTCTCCTCCTTCATCATAGCGGAAGGAGAGATCGTTAATTTTTAAGACATCGTTCCCAGTTCGTTTCGTAATTTCAAATGTGATCGAAGCGGAAGATTCATCTCCTAAAGGTCTATCTAGTCGATCCATCTTCTCTAACTGCTTCCGTCTACTTTGTGCACGTTTAGTCGTGGATGCTCGTACTAAATTGCGTTGGATAAATTCCTCCATTTTCTTAATTTCGGTTTGCTGCTTCTCAAACTCTTTCATTTCCTGTTCAAAGTTGAGTGCCTTTTGCGTTAGAAAATCACTGTATGTTCCATGGTATCGCTTCGTGCGGTGGCGTGATATTTCATAAACCAGGCTTACGGTTTTATCAAGGAAATAACGATCATGCGAGACAATAACTACCGCACCTGGATAACTTAAAAGGTATTTCTCAAGCCAGGATAATGTATCGATATCTAGGTGGTTGGTCGGTTCGTCTAATATGAGTAAGTTTGGTTTCTTTAGTAATAGCTTCCCTAATGCAAGGCGCGTCTTCTGTCCACCACTTAACTCATTAATCGGTGTTTGGTCATCGTAATCTAGAAAGTTTAAACCAGATAGGACAGCCTTGATTTCAGATTCATAGCTGTATCCACCGTTCGTTTCAAAGTCCTGCTGCAAGCGGTCATATTCGGCCAATAATTTCTCTGCATCAGCTGGTTCTAGTTCATGTACTTGGGCCATTTTTGCTTCCATGGATCGTAGCTTCTTCTCTTGTAGAATTAAATCGGAGAAGACCTCTAACATTTCGTTCCAAATCGTGTTAGATGATTCTAGGCCGGTATGCTGTGATAAATAACCGATAGTGAGGTCCTTCGGCTTAATTAATTCACCGGTATCATAGGACATCTCACCAGCCATTATTTTAAGAAGGGTAGACTTTCCAGCACCATTCCGACCTACTATCGCTATTCTATCTTTATCTTTTATTTCTATTTTTATATTTGCTAATATTTCTTCAGCTCCAAATGATTTGGAGAGATCATTTAATTGCATAATTATCATCATGGTCACCTCTAGTAATTTAAGTGTATCCAAATATAGCCGTTCGAGCAATAATATTGTGAATATGTGAAGTTAATCACGACTTAATAGGAAAAATCTGATAAAATAGAAATTGGTACTAATTTATACATTATTATTGTTCCATTATGTTTTAAGCGAAGATTTGGATAGATGGTAAGGAGGAATCAGCTTGGATCAAAACAAAATACCACAAGCGACTGCTAAAAGACTCCCATTATATTATCGTTTTTTAAATAATTTACAAATGCAAGGAAAGACCCGTGTTTCCTCAAAGGAGCTAAGTGAGGCTGTCAAAGTGGATTCAGCTACTATTCGTAGAGATTTTTCCTATTTTGGAGCACTTGGGAAAAAGGGCTATGGGTATAATGTTGAATATTTATTAGGTTTTTTCCGGAAAACATTAGACCAGGATGAGCTTACCGAAGTAGCATTAATTGGGGTAGGTAATCTAGGTACAGCCTTTCTAAACTATAATTTCACAAAAAATAATAATACGAAAATTATGCTAGCCTTTGATGCGGACCCTGAAAAAGTGGGGAAAGAAATTGGTGGCGTTCCGATTTATCATATTGATGATATGGAAGAGAAACTAGGTAATGTAAAAGTAGCAATTCTAACCATACCGGCTCAAGAAGCTGACCGTATAACGGAACGATTAGTAGTAAAAGGTATCAAAGGTATTTTAAATTTCACACCAGCACGTATTACTGTACCGGACGATGTTCGCGTGCACCATATTGATTTAGCTATTGAATTACAGGCATTAGTGTATTTCTTAAAGCATTATCCGTTAGAGAAGATAGATAATGAGGAAGAGAATACATATTAGGAAGTTTTAACACACATCTCAGCTAATACATAAATAAGCTCCTACCAGATTGTAGGAGCTTTTACTTTCCATATAGTTATTTCTTTTTTATATTCTTTAACTTATAATGCAGTCGCATATAACGAATCCCAGCACCGAAGTCTAATGTAGCAAAAATAGCTAGCAGAATGGTCATGAAATTAAAAACCGTTTCTTCTGCAAAAGAAATTGCAACATAAATAAAAAAGACTCCCATCGTAAAGTATATTAGTGCCAAGGTCCTTGCGGTAATTCTCATAAATAATTAACCTCCGATTAGAATCATTTGGATCTGATTCCATTGCTGTTCAATCTGTTCAATTTGTTCTGGTGTAAGCGAGTATTGGTAGATGACGGAGATAGAATTTAACGTCATGTGAACAATAATCGGAACAATGATTTTTTTCGTTTTCACATACAGAAATGCAAATACAAATCCCATTGATGCGTATATTAGAATGTGCTCAGGTTCACCATGTATAATCCCGAAAATGAGTGCGGAAATTAACGCCGCAATAAAGAAATTAGTACGTTTATATAACGAAGCAAAAATAATCTTTCGGAAAATCACTTCTTCTAATATTGGTGCAATAATTGCAGGTACAATCGCGAATAATGGAACGGTCCTCGTAATCTGCATGATTGCTTGTGTATTTTCTGAACCTGTTCGGATACCAAATACGTTCATTTCTATCATGGTCGCAATACCTTGAGCGAAATAAGCCAAGAAGACTCCTAATACAGTCCATCCTATCACATCACTTGTAAACCACTTACTTCTAGTCTGGGACATCTGCATATCAGGTTTCATTAATATTAAAACAATAATTAAACCAATTGTAAAACTAAAGATGGAATAAAGGATTAGAGCTTCGAGTTGATGAGCAGGGAAAAGTCGAAGCAGTACGGGGCGAAAAATACCTCCTGAAAGTTGCATAGCTATATAAGTAAGAATGACCCACCAGTATCGTTTAGGCAATAGATTCAGCTCCTTAAAGTCTACATGTTTTATAGTATTAGCGACAAACTGATTCCTGTGTATTTTATCATATTCAAGCGATGGATAATAATAGAATCATCTCGGACAAGTTTTTTTTAAAAAAATATACAACTCTATACTTGCAAAACATAACATTTTTATTTATTATATTAATTGGAATTAGCACTCGGGTTTAGAGAGTGCTAACAAATGATTAAACTATATCAAAAAGGAATTAAGGAGGTTATCTTCATGATTAAACCACTAGGAGATCGTGTTGTTATCGAGCTTGTTGAACAAGAAGAAAAGACTGCAAGCGGTATCGTACTTCCAGACTCTGCAAAGGAAAAACCACAAGAAGGTCGCGTTGTTGCAGTAGGCACTGGTCGTGTAACTGATGGTGGAGAAAGAGTTGCACTTGAAGTTTCAGAAGGAGACCGTATCATCTTCTCTAAATTCGCTGGAACTGAAGTAAAGTACGATGGAACTGAATACTTAATTCTACGTGAAAGTGATATTTTAGCAGTAGTTAACTAATTAACATTATCGATAAATAAATGAAAATTTAAGGAGGGCATTTCAAGATGGCTAAAGAAATTAAATTTAGTGAAGACGCACGTAGCGCAATGCTTCGCGGTGTAGATACATTAGCAAATGCTGTAAAAGTAACATTAGGACCAAAAGGTCGTAACGTTGTTTTAGATAAAAAATTCGGTTCACCTTTAATTACGAATGATGGTGTTACGATCGCAAAAGAAATCGAATTAGAAGATGCATTTGAAAATATGGGTGCAAAGCTTGTTTCTGAAGTTGCTTCAAAAACAAATGATGTTGCTGGTGACGGTACTACGACTGCAACAGTTCTTGCACAAGCAATGATCCGTGAAGGTCTTAAAAACGTAACTTCCGGTGCAAACCCTGTAGGTATTCGCCGTGGTATTGAAAAAGCTGTAACAACTGCTGTTGAAGAATTACAAGCTATTTCTAAACCAATCGAAGGTAAAGAATCTATTGCACAAGTTGCTGCAATTTCTGCTGCAGATGATGAAGTAGGTCACTTAATCGCTGAAGCTATGGAACGTGTTGGTAACGATGGTGTTATCACAATTGAAGAATCAAAAGGATTCACTACGGAGCTTGAAGTAGTAGAAGGTATGCAATTTGACCGTGGATATGCTTCTCCTTACATGGTAACAGACCAAGATAAAATGGAAGCTGTTCTAGAAAATCCTTATATCCTAATTACAGATAAGAAAATCAGCAATATCCAAGAAATCTTACCAGTTCTTGAGCAAGTTGTTCAACAAGGTAAGCCACTTTTATTAATTGCTGAAGATGTTGAAGGGGAAGCTCTTGCAACATTAGTATTAAACAAACTTCGCGGTTCATTCAATGCTGTAGCTGTTAAAGCTCCAGGATTCGGTGACCGTCGTAAAGCAATGCTTGAAGATATTGCTATCTTAACTGGTGGTCAAGTGATTACAGAAGATCTTGGCTTAGAGCTTAAGAGTGCTTCTATCGAACAATTAGGTACTGCTTCTAAAGTAGTGGTAACAAAAGAACATACTACTATTGTTGAAGGTTCAGGTAACCCAGAAGCAATCTCTGCTCGTGTATCTCAAATCCGTGCACAAGCTGAGGAAACTACTTCTGAATTCGATAAAGAAAAATTACAAGAACGTCTTGCTAAATTAGCTGGCGGTGTAGCAGTAATCAAAGTTGGTGCTGCAACTGAAACAGAATTAAAAGAGCGCAAACTTCGTATCGAAGACGCACTAAACTCAACTCGTGCTGCAGTTGAAGAAGGTATCGTTTCTGGTGGTGGTACTGCACTAGTGAACGTATACAACAAAGTTGCTGGTCTAGACCTTGAAGGTGACGAAGCAACAGGTGCGAAAATCGTTCTTCGTTCACTAGAAGAACCAGTTCGTCAAATCGCTCACAATGCTGGTCTAGAAGGATCTGTAATTGTAGAACGTCTAAAAGGCGAAGAAGTTGGAATTGGTTACAACGCAGCAACTGGCGAATGGGTAAACATGTTCAACGCTGGTATCGTTGACCCAACTAAAGTTACTCGTTCTGCATTACAAAACGCAGCATCTGTAGCGGCTATGTTCCTAACTACTGAAGCAGTAGTAGCGGATATTCCTGAAGAAAACCCTGCTGGTGGCGGTGGAATGCCGGATATGGGTGGAATGGGCGGTATGATGTAAGGCCTTTTTAGCCAAACATCTGAGAAATAGTTAAAGCTATTTTTCACCCTTTCTGAGAACCATTCATGTAAATAATTTTTTCTAAAGTATAGACTACTTCCTAAAAAACAAGGAGGTAGTCTTTTTTTGTTGTTAAAGTTTGCTATTCAAGGTTTTTTGGATGACAGGAGATTTAAGAACACAACGAAGACGAACATAAGGAATTATCAGACTGGTGAGGTAATCAATTTAAAATGATCGGATCTAGACTTTGTTATTTATAATATTTCAGTATTTGGTAAAACACGAAGAAAAGAAACAATACCAATTACAGAAAAGTTATCTAAGGAATTAGCTGGATATAAGACATTCTGCTCACAATACTGGGGTGAGTTGAGTGATTATGTATTTGTAAAAAGAGATAATACACACTTAACTCAAAATGCGATAATGATTTTCCGTTACCTTCAAGATAATAAGATGAACTTTAAAGATGTTCGTGTATCAGCACATACTTTTCGTCATACATTTTGTCATAGACTTGCAATGTCGGGAATGAGTGCATTCGCAATTCAAAAGATTATATGGTAAAGGTATTAAAATTAATTAGTGTTATGTGCTTATTTTTTGCTATAGTTACTTTACAGTAATGGCGTTTTTGCTAGTGGGGTTGAGGTTAACGAAGAACAGGCTAAAGTAGTTGCTGAAAATTAACATTAACTTTTTTGAGGAGAAATGAATAACTTCACAATTCGACAACTCCTTTTAACTAATAAAACTAGAAAAAGGTGAGTGTTTTGCATCCAATTACTATTATTGAAATGATGCTTGCTACTGGAGTCTTAATGTTATTTTTAATAGTAGCACTATTATTTAAAAAGAAGAGGAAAGTATTACTTACTTTAACAGTTTATGTTCTACTAGCTGAAGTTATATTCTTTATTGCCCGCCCATTTTGGATTGATTATCAACTTACAGTGAGAAAAATAGAGTTGGAAGATTATCTGGAATCTAAATATCCGAATGAAAATTGGGAGATTTCTACAATAGATTTTAGGGAAAACAAAACGGAAAATCCCTATTACTTAAAAGTTATTTTTGAAACCGAACCTCTTTATATCTATTCATATTATGTTAACGGTAAGGGAGATGTGGAACAATAATCTATTTATACACCTAACAGTACACCCTTAGAGAATTTAGAACACTTTGAAGGAGAAATGGAAACGGATTAGAATCGGATATTCATACGGAAGTTACAGCCAACTTCATTAAAGATAAGATTTAGAGACAGGGAATATCTTACCTGCTTCTAATAATTTGTTGATTTCTACACCAATTCTACCATACCACCGGTCTCATACGTAAATGGTTATTAAATTAAGGGGTTTAGCTGCTATGGGTAGCATGATATAAACTCTCCCCTAAAGATTTTATGTAATTAAGTTGTAGTTAATAATAGTTTAATAAAGGCTTCTCATAAGTTGGGTAAATTTATGAGAAGCCTTTTTTTCTTTTGTTACTATAAGCATGTATCGTAAACTAGTGATGTTATATTTTTATTGGAATCTAAATATACAGCGGTTTATTTATCTAAGTAGCAAGAGAAACTTTTATTATAGAATTTCGGTATTCTTATCGATTAAGTGAAAGAGGATATGAACATTGCTTATAATAATTTTATTATAAAGGAGATAGCTAATGCCTATTATTAAGCATGAGCAATTTATTCTAGCATCAAGGGAAGTATGCTTTGACCTTGCAAGAAACGTAGAAATACATACTAAAACTACTTCTAAAACTAAGGAAGAAGCTGTTGGTGGGATTACTCAAGGTCTATTAAGGAAGGGCGATACTGTTACTTGGGAAGCTACCCATTTCGGTATTAGACAAAAGTTAACAGCAAAAGTAATTCATATGGAAAAGCCCACCATGTTTGTTGATGTCATGGTAAAAGGCGCTTTTAATTCTTTTACACATACTCATCGATTCGTAGAAAAGAATGGCGGGACTATAATGATAGATATCTTTGAATATAAGTCACCGTTCGGTATCGTTGGTATTATTGTAGACAAATTATTTTTGGAGAGATATATGGCAAATTTTATTAGCTCTCGTGCTAAAGAACTAAAAAGGATTGCAGAAGATGTTGAATAAAACAGACTAGGGAGTCAGATAAGGGTTACATTATATCTGAGTTTCTGAGTTGCCTAGTAAAAAGTCTGTAACTAAACCATTATAGATCAATCTATTTCTACTTCTGGAGGGTAACACAACAGTGCAACAAATTAAATCTGATTGTGTATTGCTAATAAAAGATTATGTTTTGAGTATATATTAAAGACGTGCAGTAATGGACTAAAGCCCACTTACGGAAACAGAAGGTCCAAACCCCAGTCCTTCCGTATAAAATCAAAACCTAGACAAATCATATTCTAAAGCATAAATAAAAGAAAGGATATGATTGTTGTGGATTTAAACTTAGTTTGGCAAACATTTCTTATTTTTATGGTGGGAACGATCATTTTAAGAATTGGTGGAAGAAAAACAATTTCTCAAATGACTATTCCCCAAACGGTTATGATGATTGCCATTGGTACATTGCTCATTCAACCTGTCTCTGGCCGGGGACTTTGGACTACTTTTGGGATTGCTGGGTTATTGGTGCTTTTTTTAATTCTAGCGGAATTTATCCAATTAAAATTTGACAATGCAGAAACAGCCCTATCTGGTAAAGCTGTACCTGTTATTGAAGATGGTAAGTTAATGGAGAACAATTTAAAAAAACATAGATTAACTGTTGATAAACTAGAAGAACGACTACGGAACGCAGGGATTTCTAATATTGATGATGTTCAATATGCTACGTTAGAATCTAATGGGCAATTAGGATACACTTTAAAACTGGAAAAACAGCCTGCCACAAAAGAAGATATTCAAAACCTGATTAAGTTCATTCAAAACGGACAACAAGTAGAAACCAATAATCAATCACCAGATAATATTTTCACTGAAACCTTAAATTACAAAGCTGATGATATACCTAAACATTTACAATAAGTACTTTTTTTTTCGTGACGATGCTAAGACAATAGTTACAAGACGTTATAGATTTGCAGATTGATTAACCTTCATTTGATGAGGGTTATTTTTTTGGAAAGTTTTTTCGAGTATAATAGCACTTTTTTTACCTCCTTTCCCTTATTAATAAAGAAGGAGATTTGAAAAATTTGTCGAATATAGGATAACAACGGGATGAGGCAGACCATTATAAAAGAAAAAGTTATATGATACAGGTTGGAAATTAATTAGACACGTAGTAGCGCTAAGCCTATAGAATTTTAGGGGTGGTTCATATGTTTAAAGATACATCAATTGAGATTTATTTTTCCCTTTCAGGTACAGAGCCTGAATGGGATTTTCCACTTTCAATAGTAACAGAAAGGTTAGGAATTAACCCCACGGAAACGATAAAATTAGGTGAGTGGGTAAACATAAACAATCCTAAGATAAAAAGACAACACACATTTACCGAATGGGTATACAGTACAGGTATAGTTGAAACCTACGATTTCGAAAAGTTAATGAAAGAAGTAGTTCATGTCTTTAAAGATAAAGTGGACATTATTAACGAATTAATAAGAGAATTTCAAATAGAACCTAAGTTAAAAGCAGTTGTTTATGTAGAAGAAGGGCTTTCTCCTGGATATGTCTTGGAGTTAGAAGTAATGCAATTTGCACTTAACATAGGTGCAGAAATTGAAATTGATGACTATATTTCCGGTTTTGTTGAGGATACCGACGAAGAATAATAAAAAGTAAAGTGCTCGTCTAAAAGATGAATAGATTAAGAATTGTTAATTAGTGGAAACCGTTTCATTTTAATTTGAAAAATAGGCTAGAACCTGTTATTATGTCATTTGTGCATTTATTTTATTCAATGATAAAATGTGTTCACCCTGCTTATTAATCTGAATTTTCAGAAATGAGTTTAATTTACAACAACAGAATTAGTTTTTAGGAGGACTATTTTTTATGGCGAAAAAAAGAAAGGGGCTATTTCAAAGCTCTTTAGATAGGATTGAACTAGTTGGGAATAAACTGCCCCATCCAGCAACATTGTTTGCAATTTTGGCACTTCTTGTTATTTTACTCTCGGCAGCTTTACAACCATTAAATATTAGTGTTGAACACCCTGGTGAAGAAGGAACCACGGTAGAGATCAATAATCTGCTAAGTGCAGAGGGTATTCAATATATATTCACCAATATGACAAGTAACTTTATCGGCTTTGCTCCATTGGGCGTTGTCCTACTGACGATGTTAGGAATAGGAGTGGCGGAACGTACAGGGCTCATAAGCGCACTTCTTAGAGGATTTGTATTGTCTGTACCTAATCGATTTATTACGTTAGGATTAGTCTTTGCTGGTATTATGTCTAGTGTGGCATCTGATGCAGGGTATGTTGTATTACCACCACTAGGAGCACTTATTTTTGCTGCGATTGGAAGGCATCCACTAGCTGGTCTGGCGGCAGCATTTGCTGGTGTTTCTGGAGGATTTAGTGCTAACCTATTATTATCTGGTACGGATGCGATGTTAGGGGAGCTGACGATTGCAGCAGCTGCAATAATTGACCCAGCATATGCAGAGACAATGAACATAGCAATGAACTGGTTGTTTATTTCTGTTTCGGTATTCGTATTAACATTTGTCGGTGCGTGGGTTACAGAACGAATTGTAGAACCACGACTTGGCGCCTATAAAGGTGATCAAAAAGAAGAATTGGAAGGTCTTCAAGCAATTGAGAAAAAAGGTCTAATCTGGGCTAGTATTACAGTGGTAATCGGTATCGTACTTGCGATGTTGCTTGTAGTTCCACCAAACGCACCGATGCGCGGTTTAGAGGGCGATGCAATGGAACAAATAATTCGATCGCCATTTATGAGTTCATTAGTACCAATTATTGCTATACTATTTTTTATTCCTGGTATAACATATGGAATTGTTACCAAATCCATTCGAAGCGATAAGGATGTTGCTAGCCAAATGTCAGATACCATGGCATCTATGGGAACATTTATTGTTTTGGCATTTACAGCGGGACAGTTTGTAGCATACTTTAATGAAACAAATATCGGACTAGTTATAGGTGTTTATGGTGCGGATTTTCTAGGGAGTGTTAATTTAACTGGTATTCCGTTACTTATTCTATTTATTTTGATTACCGCATTTATTAATTTGTTTATCGGAAGTGCTTCTGCAAAATGGGCGATGATGGCACCGGTCTTTGTACCAATTATGATGCAGCTTGGGTATTCACCAGAGCTAACACAAATGGCATATCGTATTGCAGACTCTTCTACGAATATCATTTCACCATTGATGACTTATTTTGCAATAATTATCGCATTTGCACAGAAATATGATAAAAAAATGGGTATTGGTACGTTAATTTCCACAATGGTTCCATATTCTATATTCTTCCTATTTAGTTGGATGATTATGCTTATTGTCTGGATGCTGTTAGGACTACCACTTGGACCAGGTGGACCATTAGAATATCATCCTTAATAATTTTAGAAAAGCATTGCTTCAGAGGAGGCAATGCTTTTCTAGTAACAAAACTCTATGGAAAAGGAAGGGATATTGAGAAATAGGCTATTATCTAAAAATAGTTTGATAAACTTTTAAGCTATTGGTTTACAATTCGGCGAAATTTTCATATACTTACAATATTAATTGAATACTAATTGGATGAGGTGCGAATGTCATCAGTAACTTACTATGTAAATCTGCAAATTGTAGTAAGCGAAAGGGGCCTTTGCCGAAATAGAGTTCTGTTTGCAGACAGGTCTCTGTTGGATTGTATATTAAGAGTATGCAGTCTGTCATTATTCTTTGAATAATGGAGTGCTTCCACTTGTACATAGGACAGATCATGAAACAAGTCGGAATACTCGGCTTGTTTTTTTGTTGGGATAATACTATGCCCAATTTCTGACCCATCTTAGAGGTAGCAGCATCCGTAGAAAGAAGGAAGATTATGAAACGAAATGTACTTAAATTTGGCGGTACGAGTGTTAGTAGTCTGGAGAAAATTAAAGGTATAGCAGGCTACTTGAAGGACCGCGTGAGACAGGGAGAACAGCTAGTAGTAGTCGTTAGTGCAATGGGGAAAACAACTGATGAACTATTGGAACAGGTGAGTACGATTACCCAATCACCTAACGAACAGGATTTGGCTGTCCTCCTAACAACCGGTGAGCAGCAGACCATCTCCTATCTATCTATTATTTTAAATGATCTAGCGGTAAAATCTAAGCCTCTTACAGGTTACCAAGCTGGTATCGAAACAGTTGGCCATCATTTAAAGAGCAAGATTTCAAAAATTAATACAAAGCTTTTTGAACAACTCTTTGAAACATATGATGTTCTTATCGTCGCTGGTTTCCAAGGATTTAATACGGACAATGAAATTACTACACTTGGCCGTGGAGGATCTGATACGACAGCTGTAGCACTTGCAGCAGCAATTCAATGCCCATGCGAAATTTATACAGATGTGGCAGGGGTCTATAGTACCGACCCGCGAATCTATCCTAATGCTAAACGGCTACAAGTAGTTTCATATGAGGAAATGATGGAGATGAGTGCGCTTGGTTCAGGTGTTCTCGTATCCCGAAGCGTAGAAATAGCAAAGAATTTCAATATTCCTATTTATTTAGGTAAAACACTATCAGATGAGAAAGGAACTTGGGTTATGTCAACGGTAGAAATGATAGAGAAAAAAGCGGTCACAGGTGTTGCGATTGATCAGGATATGATTCATGTGACATTGAACTATCCTGAAAATGATATACACCTACTTGATAGAGTATTCATCCATTTGGAGCAAGAGGAAGTTAATGTCGATATGATCTCACAGATCACGAACAATGAAGGATTACAATTATCTTTTACGATGAAGGACACGGAAGAATATCAAATCCAGAAAATCTTCTCCCATCTAAAAGAAGACTATCCTGAACTCTATTTCAAAATAGAAAACCAATTTGCTAAAGTATCCGTTATTGGTTCAGGAATGCGTGACATGACGGGGGTTGCCTCCAAAGTCTTTCGTACATTAATTGAATCCGATATTCCATTTTATCAGGTTACGACATCTGAAATCAGCATTTCTTATGTTGTAGATATCGAAAATGGGGAAAAAGCAGTACAACTCTTGTGCAAAAGCTTTGAACTATAAGTTTCTGTATACATTTAATGATTAGGGTAAGTGGTTGTGAAAACAACTGCTTACCTAAAATTTGTTGATCTAACCTTACAAATAAGCTACTTCTTAGCAGAAGCGAATATAACATTTGAACAATTGTATAATTTTTCCATTGCGGGATTATAACCTAAAATGGCTATCTCCATTAACTTAATAAAAAAACTATATGTTAAATGTTGGAGAAAAGCAGGTTGTACCTTAAATGTACAACTGAAGATAGTTACTAAAGAGGAAATTCTATACTTGTTGTTATACTTTTTTTGTCTTAGAGAATGTCTTTGAAGATTATTGTACGAAATAATTGGTGGTATGGATAATTCTAAATCATTTGTTTGATCTTTATAAAGTTAAGTTGTGAATTTGGGTGTAGTCCACTCTCAAATAAATAGGGGTTGGGAAAGTTACCAATTTTTTGACTGAAATTTGGTATATATTTTGTTGGTTTTTGTCAAAAAAACTGTTCACTTTCCCAATACAAAGTTTTAGGTCTTCCATGTTACAATGGATATAGTTGGAAATTAATAACATGACGCATAAGGCATAATATAATTTGGTCTGAATACCCTTTCTCGAAATATGATAACATATGCGAAATATTTATTAGATGGCTAACTGTCATGGATTTTAAAATCTATGATATTAATATATTATAAATTTCCTATTAACAATTTTTATAGGAGAGGAATAGGTGTTGAAAAAATTAAGTTAATAGGAGAACAAAAACAAAATAAAAAGGAGAGGGTTATATATTATGAAGAAGATTCTAAAAGTTGCCTGAGTATTAGAAAGAGGTGTATCTAGCATGTTTACTTCTTCTACTAAAGCCAGATTTGGGTCACTTCCATTTAATGTATTTTGAATCAATTCATTTGGGTTTCTCATATATTCTAAGAATAAATTTTGATCTTTTAAAGACAATTTCATAAACTCGTCTAGACTCTTTTTTGCTTGTATAACCGCTTCTTCTACACTACTCTCATCAATCCCCAGTCTTATTGCTTCTTTTTCATCATAATTTTTCAAGTATTCAATGTAGTTCTCAGGGCTTTTAAGTTGGTTTAAAGACATATCAGTTGAATCTGCAGATACTACTCCTGTAAACGTAATAAGAGCTAGACATGAAATGATTAGAAACATAAGAACATAGTGGCTCATTAACAGCATTAGGTATTAAATGGACAACTTATAAGATTGAAGGAAAATATGAATACAATAGTAAGGGAGCTACAAAAAAGTTGAGTAACAGAGCTTGGGTTTCCTGGAATGTTAATCCTACTGTAACAAACTCAAAGACAAGCGATTCAGGATTTATTAGCGGAGGACAATATTATGGGGAAGGTTCATTTAACTATAAAATTGGTGTAATAGGAACAGGGATTGGAGCAACGATTGGTACAGTAGAAATTAGAGTAAGAGGTGACAAAAGCGGAAAAAGAAGTGGAAATTTTTGGACAACGGTTGGTCCAAACTAGTTTTATGATGTATGAATTGATCTTTAGTTAGGATATCTTATGAATAAACTAAAGAACATTTTCTATAAGAAGCAGTAATGTTACTAGTGAAGGAGGAGGGCATAAAATTAATATTACCAGGAATTCCAGACATATATGCCCAAATTCTTACATGTAGTATGGTAAATCTTTTAACTATAACTGATCCATAAAAGGAAATATTACCCCCTTATAATAATATACATACTTCTTTATGTAAATTTAACAAATAATATTATAATTTCTATCATGAGGAGTGTTCTTATTGAAGAGGTTAAAGATTGTTATAATAGGTTTAATATCACTTATTATATTATTTATAATTATCGGAATAGTCGCTTTGAATAATCCAATAAATGGTTAAAACTTGGATGTTTTCAAGTTTTTTAGCCTGACCTAGTAGTATAGCAACAATATTTGTAGGACTTCTTTATAATTGTCAACGGTTAAATGTCTATTTTTGCTCATTTAATAAAATACAGATCTGGCCCCTTAATCCCCGTTCTCCCCTGACCTTTGATAGATCGGGGAGAACTCTGTATATTTTTATTTCTCTCCTTGAGCATCTTTTCCAAGTAATCTTTTATACTTAAAAATCACCTAAATATTAATACCATCGCGTGTTGCAGTACTTGGTCTAATGTCGCAGTTGCTATTTGATAATAAACTATTGGAGGGATGAATTGTAGTCGCAATAAACTATACCTATGGGCATGAAAAGAAAAAGGAAAACAAGAGGATATAATTTACACAATCTAATGATGTGTGAATATCAAGTTATAAAGAAAATCTAGCACAAAAGGTAAAAAGACAAGTATATGATGTATTAGATGATCTTTCCAATAAAAGATAATTGATGAAGAAGTAGAATTTATATACTAACCTAATTATGATAATCAGACGGTTCAAATATTTATCATGATGTACTATATTATTAAAAAAACATCCCCTAATAAACTAGGAGATGTTCTTAATTTTATTTATTAACCATGTTATTTTTCGAACATATTCGTCTATAAAGTTCTTATTTTACAACTTCTACCTTCACTTCTTTGTAGATTCAACTGAAGGTACTATATGTTGTTCTTTTGCCATCTGCTTTACAATTATTGGTGCACTCCATAGTGGTGGAAGTAGCAATATCGATACAGGTACTGCGGTTACAACGATAAAGTTTTGCAATGCTTGTATACTACCTTCCCCAATTGTGAGTAGTACGACGGATAATATACCGAATAAAACGACCCAAAAGACTCTCATCCACTTTTGTGGTTGATCTGTGCCTTGTAAGGTTACGGCTACTGTATAGGAAATGGAATCTACTGTAGTCGATACAAACACTATACTAACGATTAAGAACCCAATAGCTATCCATAATCCCATTGGTAGTTGATCCATAATTGCCATTACGGTCGCAGGCATTCCACCAGCATCTAATGGGGTTGAAATGGAACCAGGATTTTCTAGTTCATGAGATAATCCAGTTCCACCAACAACGGCAAACCAGAAATTACTAACTAATGGAGCAATAATAGCTACAGCTATAATAAGCTCTCTTATCGTACGACCACGCGATATTTTACTAATAAAAATAGCCATCATTGGTGCATAGCCTAGGAACCAGCCCCAGAAAAATACTGTCCAATAACCAAGCCAAGCTTGATCTGCACGATATAAATTCATTTCGAAAAAATGCTGTAATTGAAATGCTTCCGCACTAATAAAAGAATCGATTAAAAACATGGTTGGACCAATAATGAGAATAATTGCTGTTAATAATACAACAAATATAACATTTAAACGACTTAAGAACTGAATACCTTTGTCAACTCCACTTGCTACTGATATAGCAGCAATAAGGATTAGTGCGCCAACAACGATAATATTCGTAGCCAACGTATTTGGAATACCTAGTAAAAAGTGAAGTCCATAACCAATTTGCAGACCTAAAAATCCAATCGGACCCATGGTACCTGCAGCAACTGCAATAATGGAAACAATATCCGCAGTTGAACCAATTATACTTTTGGTAAATATTTTTTCACCGAAAATAGGGTATAAAATAGCACGTGGTTTAAGTGGATATCCTTTATGATAATGAGCATACATGAGGACAATAGTTGTTAACGTACCTAAACACGCCCAAGCTAGGAAGCCCCAGTGCACAAAGCTTTGTGATAAAGCTGGTGTGACTGCCTCTTGTGGTGTCATCCCAATATTTTCAAACAACGGTGGAGTGGTAACAAAATGATAGATTGGCTCTGATGCAGCCCAAAAAACACCACCACTAGCTAGAAGCGTACATAAAATCATAGAAATCCAACGGAAATAACCGTTCTCAGGCTTCTCCATTTTTCCTAACTTCAGATTTCCATATTTAGAAAAAGCTAATATAATACCAATTACAAAATTCCCTAGTAATAATAATTGCCAATACGCACCAAAAAAAGTTACGGACCAATTGAAGGAATCGGTTACCCAACCTTCAACCATATCGATGTCAATTAATGAAAAAATGACAAAGAGGAATAAAAATCCTCCACTTACAGCAAATGTAGTCCAGTCCGTTTTGAAATTCTTTATTGTTTTCATTCTTTTCCTCCCAGAATATATAACGAAGCGAGAACGTTATGTTAATCTTCTATTGATAATCTTTGATGTCTTGAGGAAAAGGTTACGGAACTGAAGTACCACTTGCTCTCTTTCTGAACCTACACCTATTATAGTCGTCTAAAATAATTTCACCTACCTTCATTTAAATTTAAAAACGTGATTAGCCGAATGATAAGTTTAATATTATATCGATAAAACGCCATTCAGTCAAACCACTGAACTGTTAAGAGAAGCATTTGATAGAAAAGATGGAAATGGAGTGATGAAGTGTTGGTGCAATTACTGAAGATGAAAGGGGAGTTGGAGAGATAGATTTTAAAGGAAAATTCTTTAAGGAAATTGCTTAAAAATAAGTCAAAAACAGTAGAGTCTGTTGAAGGATTTAACAATGAAGATGCTACTCGCGTGGTAGATTAAATAGGACTATAAATTGTAGGGGAGTCATTGGTATGGTATTGACCCTAAAGTTAGTTTCTAATTTAACTTTTAGGGAGTGGAATCCAGTTAGATGTCCTTGTTTCTAAGTCAACTAGTAGTCTACCCATAAGTTTACTCAAAACTTATGGGTAGTAACTTCATAAGATTAGTCTTTATAAGACAGATTATTCTACCTAGGGCAGTGTGACAAATAACATATAGCTTTAATAATTACGTTTTACCCAATCGTCACTGACCCAATCTACCGGTAGTTTCGTATGAGAAGAATCATGGAGCGTTAGGTTTGCAACATACCAACCACGTCCATGATAATACGTGTCTGTATGATAGCGGAAACGGATATGTGTAGTCTCAGCTGGAATGGTTACTTCTTTCGATATCCAGTCAATACTAGTACCTGTGAATGGTTCGATTAGCTGTACCCAATTTTCCCCATCGTATGATATTTCGACGATTCCAAAGTCTGCGTCTTGTTCTGTTCGATACCATGTATCAAATGTTAAAGTGGCATCTGTATCTAAATTTACCTCAGCGGTTAGTGTTCGATCTAAAAGGTCACCATATCCTGCAAACCATGCCCCATCTTTCTTATTAGGCATTGAGACAGGAATCGCATCAGCAACTAGCTCGGCAAATTGGCGTCTCGCTGGATTGGTTGAAACCGTATTTCGGCTCGGATGAACACGATTGGTTAGTAATATGGCGATGGTGTCGTTGTTTTGATTAATTACAATGGATGTACCAGTATATCCTGTATGTCCAAGGGAGGATGCCTCCGTTAGGCCTTCCATATACCACATCTGTGATAGCTCCCAACCAAGTCCATGATCATCACCAGGGAATTCTGGTATTTGATTTTCTACTAGTAGAGTAACCGTTTCAGGCTTTAATAATTGTGTTCCTCCATATCTACCTTCATTAAGAAACATATGTGCAAGAATGGCCAAGTCATGGGCAGTTGAAAAGACACCAGCATGGCCTGCAACACCGTCAAGTGCCCATGCTTTCTCGTCATGAACTTGTCCCCATACAATACCTCTATCTGTCCATGGCATATACTCTGTTGCGGCAATTCGGTATTTTAATGATTCAGGTGGATTATACATCGTATCGTTCATATGAAGCGGATCTGTGATGGTTTCCTTGACATAGTGATCTAATCTTTGACCAGATAAGCGCTCAATCAGTATTCCTAACGTTATCATATTTAAATCACTATACGTATATACGGTGCCAGGTTCATTTGTGAGTGGATACTGGAGTACATATTGGTGGCGATTCTCACGGGTCCCCTCTACATCATAAACAGGGGCGCTAGGTGGAAATCCGGATGTGTGGGTCATGAGTTGACGTATCGTCACATGCTGCTTTCCGTTCGTTGCGAATTCTGGAATATGTTTTGCGACAGGATCATCAAGTTGGAAAAGGCCATCTTCATACAGTTTCATTGCTGCCGTTGTTGTGAAAATCTTGCTAATCGAAGCAAGGTCAAAAATCGAGTCTTTTCTCATTAGTGTTGGATTGTCTGCCTCAGTAAATTGATCGTCTTCGTATAAATAAGCATGTCCATACGCTTCGTGCTGAACAATATGTCCACTTCGAGCGACAAAGGTAACAGCTCCAGGGAATGCTCCATTATCAATCATCGATTCCATTACGGAATCAATATTCGATAACGGCGCTTCTATCATTCCAGCGCCTCTGATAGAGCCAGGATGTAGAACTGGCGAGGATGGGACAGGATTACCCCAAGAAAATTTCGGATGTGGCTTAAGCGATGCCTTCTTAGGATGTTGTTTTTCAATCGTCGGCCCATTAAAAAAGTCGTATCCGGCTTGGGTTGTAGCGCCAGTACTAAACAACATCATGGTGACTAAGGCAATTGATAACATTATATAGACTAGTTTACGTAGCATGATTCTCCTCCTTATCATTTTTTATAATAGCAAGGTCAATGATGTAATTTGATTATAAAAAAAGAATTAGAAGGGGTATATGCAACTTAGGAATCAAAAATGGATTGAATTATTAAAATATTACGACTTATGTAGTGGGTGATTGGATAGGCTTTTTACAAAAAAGGTGCGGTTACAGTCATGAACTTTTTCGTACCGATTAAATGTTGTTATAACAAATAGTTAACAAGATTAGTGACGATACGAGAGAGATTGACGCTTATAGTAAGATCAATTGGCATTCTACCTTCCTTGAAACTGGGGATAGGTGAAGCTTTATCGTTATGTTGAGAATCTCATACTCGGTCTGGAAGTATTCTATCCATAATCACTTAAAACTAGACACGTTCATTCTGGTCTTTCTTTTGAATGTGAAATTCCTCGTTCATGTAGCTACAATAAAATATATTCTCTATTTGGTTGTAGCCCCTATTTTGTAGTTCAGTTAGTAACCATTCCTTTGTTCTTTTAAGTATTTTTAGATTGTTCTCTTGAATGATGCCATCTAAGATTAATGGTAAGGTAAAATGGCTATTTCCTCTTTTGAAGATAGATAACTTTCCAGACCTTTCTAAGACAGCATATTCTACTTCACTTATATCGGCGATTTCTGCTTGCCTTAATTGAAATAGAATATCATCTAAAGTATATTTATGCTTTCTGAGATTCTCTTCTATTAATTTGCCATTATCAATTAACATAACTGGCGTACCTTCAACTATTTTACGAAATGGTTGACTTTTTATTCCAAAGGTTTCGAGTGTTACTTGTAAGAGGATAAGTAACAAGATAGGCGATAATGCTCTAATCATCGAGATGTTAATGTCTTCAATGGATATGACTGCTAGTTCTGCAATCATGAGGGAGACAATAATGTCAAGTAAGCTTATTTCTCCTAATTCCTTTTTACCCATTAAACGAAATAATAGTAATAGTACAATAAAAACGATTAGTGTTCGTAGTAAAGTAATGACGATTTCACCCAAACCCCAAATTCCTCCTAGACCATTAAACGTATACAGTTGGTATTATTCCATGTATAGAGTAATCGATTCATAGAGATAGATGATGCTTACATGATTACTTAAGAAAAATCCGCGGGGATTACGGTGATAAGCTAATACAGTTTAACAGTAAGTTGTTAATATACATAAAAAATCCCCATATAAAAAACAGACAAGTAATTATCCGCATTTTATAAGGGGAATTTTTTGATATCTACATTAAGTGGCTTATAAAAATTGTTGCAATGCCAAAGTAAATCATTAATGACAAAATATCATTTAAGGTTGTAATTAGTGGCCCGGATGCTACAGCAGGATCAATTTTAAAATGATGGAGAATTAACGGAATGATAGTTCCTGCTAATGTTCCGATAATAAGAGTGACCACTAAAGTACTACCGACAACGAGTCCTAATATCGGACTACCTTGCCAAATATATGCAATTACGGAAATCAGAATTCCGCAAGTTACGCCGATAATAATACCTACTAATAGCTCTCTAAAAATAATCTTGGCTATTACGACTTTGTTAATATCTCGTGTAGTAAGTCCTCTAACAACTACAGCCAATGACTGTGTACCCGTATTTCCAGTCATTCCTGCGATCATTGGCATAAAGAATGCTAAAGCGACAACTTTTTCAAGTGTTTCTTCAAAAGTACTGACAATCGTTCCGGATATTAATCCAATAAACAATAGCAGAATTAGCCAAGGTAATCTCCGATAGGCTGCTACTGGAGCTTTCGTATCGAAGTCGATATCTTTACCTGAAGCTGACAATTTTTCTATGTCTTCTGTCGCTTCTTTCATTAATACATCAATCATGTCATCAACTGTAAGAATCCCAACTAACACATGGTCATGGTTCACAACAGGTACCGCTAAGAAGTCATAGCGTTGAATAATTTGAGCGGCATGCTCTTGGTCTGTATCTACTGTTACTGAGATGACGCGTTCATACATAATATTTTTAACTTGTTGATTGGGCTCAGATAAAATTAGGTCCCGATAGGAAAGAACACCAGTCAGTTTTTTCTCCTCATTGATTACGTATAAATAGTTAATGCTTTCAGCAATCTCAGCATATTCCCGTAGTTTTACCATAACATCTTTTACGGTGTAGTGTTGCGGAATCCAGACATATCGATTCGTCATTAATCTTCCTGCAGTTTCAGGAGGATAGTTCATTAAGTCTTGCACAACTTGTGATTCTTCTTTTTTCATTTTTGCCAAAAAGTTTATCTTATTCTCTGGAGAAATATCCTCGAGTAGGTTTGCTAAATCATCATTATCCATTTCATCCATGACATGTACTGCCTTTTTGGCGTCCAATTTATTTAAGAGATTCTGTTGTTGTTCTTTGTCGAGCTCCTGAAGAATGTCTGCTAATTGAGCGATGCTTAGAAACGATAAGAATCGATTTCGATGCTTATCAGGTAACATTTCGTATAAGTTGGCAATATCGTACGGATGTAATTCATCTAATAATAATTGCAATTCATTTCTCTTTGCTTCTTTCAAGTATTGAACTACTTGTGTGGTAATTTCGTTTGGTGTAGAGTTCTTTATCATTTGTTTCACCCTCTTTAATTAGGATGTTCTGTCCATTAAAAAGAAGGAGAATAGAAATTCTTCCATCAGGTGTATTAAAATGGACAAAACCCTTAAACTATTTATGAAAGACCTTCTGATGTACCTATACGACTCGGGACTACTATCCACTTTAACCACCCCCTTATAAAATAAAAAACACCTTCAAAGAATGAAGGTGTATATCAAATAAACTACAACGTAAATATAATAGGCCTCCATTCGTAGAGCTTTAGCACTGTGCGGCATAGGAAATGAATCCAGCTACATTAAAAACTACCTTATGTCGATAGTTTCTGTTGACCCATTGGCATCTTTGGATGTTTCTGGGCAGCAGCATATCTCCAGCACAGGAGCCTCACCTAACGAAGTTATTCAATTGACAATATATTATTATAGGAGGGGCATTTTGATTTGTCAATAATGTCGTTTAACTTTTTTTATAAGAATGACTTTTATTTTTTGGATTAAACTTCTTCGTGAAATGGATGGAATCGTTACCACTTTACTTCTATAAATCTAGTGCCTTAACGTGCACAAGTTGTCATTTTTAAACACTGTATTAATCATAAATTTGTAGAATGGATCAAGTAAGCAAAAAGACTATTCTCTTGAACTAGAGTTAACTGTAAGGGGTAAGATAGGGGAAGGATTATTTTCAGACCAGTAAGGAGGATTCTAATGGATATTCAGGAATTTTTAGCGCATTTAAACAGAGGAGAAGCAGTTGAAGGTGGCTCGGAAATGCATCAGGTGATGCACAAAGTCTCTCAGGAAGCATTGAGGATAACCGCTGAGCTAAACGGACAGTATCATACGAATGAAGAGATTCAGGAATTATTTTCTCAATTGATTGGTAAGCCGGTGGATCAATCATTTGCTTTGTTCCCTCCTTTTTATACAGATTGTGGGAAAAATATTACTGTTGGCAAGAATGTTTTTATCAATTCTGGTTGTCGCTTTCAGGATCAGGGTGGGATTACAATTGGTGATGGTGTTCTTATTGGGCATAATGTTGTTTTGGCAACCCTTAATCATGATGTAAATCCAAATAATCGAAAGGATATGTATCCTGCTCCAATAACTATTGGCAAGAATGTTTGGATCGGTGCTAATGCTACCGTCGTTCCCGGTGTCACCATTGGTGATGGAGCTATTATTGCAGCTGGTGCCGTTGTAACTAAGGATGTTCCTGCTAATGTTATTGTGGGAGGGGTACCTGCGAAAATGATAAAGGAAATCGAAATCAGTAAGGAATAATATGGTAGTATTCTTACCTTATTAGAAATGCTTCCTTTTATTGTTCCCTGAAGAGTAGTGAAAAATAGATCACCTGTATTCATACATAACAGGATGAATACAGGTGGCTATAATTAATGGGGAATCTCTATTTTATCCTGCTTGTGAACATCCTCAGTTCCAGCATCTAATGCAATTTTGTAATAGGAGCATTTATGCTCGATAAGTTCCATTGTTTTCTGCAGCTCTGCTATTTGTGCTTCCACACTAGCCTTTCTTTCCAGAAACATGTCGTATCTTTGTTGCAACGTGGAATCCCCGTCAGCACACCAATCAATAAAGTTTTTGATCTCTTTAATCGGCATCCCGGTTGATTTCAGGCATTCAATAACTTTTAACGCGTCAATATCCGACTCTTTAAACAATCTAGTGCCATTAGCCGTTCGTTCTACAAAAGGCATCAGTCCTTCTTTGTCATAGTAACGCAATGTATACACAGTAAGATTTAATTCTTTTGCCACTTCGCTGATTGAATATGTCTTCATAATAATTCCCCTTTTTAATTAGACTTCGAGTTAACTCTAGTATCATGTGGGGAATTTTATCACGATAATTCCTAAGAGTCAAAAACTGGGAAAATACTTCTCAATTTAATGGAGGTATCAACTAAAAATGTTGATAGACTAAGCGGAAATCCAATGAAATCTGCATCGTGATTAGGTTTTGAAAAAAGTAAAATTAGTGCTTGACCTCGAGTTAACTATAGGTTTTAATATGGGGGTTACAAGAGAATGAAAATTGTAATTTATGTCATTCTTCTAAGAATTTTCTCTTGAAACAGATACTATAGGAGGTTTTATTATGATAACTGCCAAAGCGAGAGCTATCGACGGTCCAGACAAACCATTTCGAGCGGCAGAAATTAAACGCCGGGACCTTGATTCGCATGATGTATTGATCGAGATAAAATATGCTGGCATATGCCATTCTGACATCCATACTGCACATGGTGAATGGGGGCCAGTTCACTACCCGCTCGTACCTGGACATGAGATTGCCGGAATCGTTACGTCTGTTGGACCAGAAGTTACGAAATTCAAGATCGGTGATCGTGCAGGTGTCGGTTGTATGGTGGACTCTTGTGGAGAATGTCAGAACTGTCGTAATGGAGAGGAACAGTATTGTCTAAAAGGGAAGGTTGATACGTACGCTGGTGTTGACAAATATGGGGAGCCAACTCAAGGTGGTTATTCGACTCATATTGTTGTACCGGAAGACTTTGTGCTTAAAATACCCGATAATATCGAGCTTGATGTTGCAGCACCATTACTTTGTGCAGGTATTACAACGTATTCTCCGTTAAATCATTGGGGTGCTGGCCCAGGTAAGAAAGTAGCGGTTGTAGGGATGGGCGGCCTTGGTCATATGGCTGTTCAAATTGCACATGCTATGGGGGCAGAGGTTACCGTATTGTCCCAAACATTAAACAAAAAGCAAGATGGCTTACAATTGGGTGCAAGCCATTACTATGCAACAAGTGACCCAGAGACGTTTGAGAAGCTTACTGAATCCTTTGATTTAATTATAAATACCGTAAGTGCAACGATTAACATGGATGCTTATTTAGGTTTGCTTACGCTTGATGGTACGCTAGTCAATGTCGGGGCGCCTGCTGAACCGTTATCATTAAGTGCAATGAATTTAATCGGTCGTCGACGCTCATTCGCAGGTTCCATGATTGGAGGAATACGCGAGACGCAAGAGATGTTGGACTTTTGTGCCAAACATAACATTACTCCGAGGATAGAAGTTATTTCCGCCGATCAAATTGATGAAGCTTATCAACGAGTATTAGCTTCTGATGTGAAATACCGATTCGTAATTGATATCAGTACAATGTAAGAACTAAAAATAATCTCTTCAGATCTCTTTTAGGAGAGTAATCTTATTCATCATTTTATAGCATTGAGAACGTCATAAGTCTCAATGCTTTATTTTTTACTGTTTATTAATAATCTCCCTGAATTTTACCATAAACTAGCCTCTTAACCGCTATGTTGCTTCTTGAGGAGGTGGGGGATTGAATTCGAGCTATCATCGTTTTATTGTTTAACAGAATAATTGACATTATTTTAGTTAACTGGTAAACTATATTTGTTAACTGGTTAACTAAAATGAAAAGTCAGGTGATATAGTATGAATCATTTCGATAAAAAAATGGAAACATTGAATGCTCTACAACAATTGATTAAAGAAAGAGAAGCCAGCCAAAAGAGAAGGAGTTTTAGTAGAACCGATAACGAGGATTCCATTATTCAGGATTGGACTCTCACGCAATTACATATTGCATCAGCCATTAAAGCACAAGGGTCTGCGAATAATACATCACTTTCTAAAATGTTAAATGTCTCAAAGCCGGCTATTACAAAGGCAATCAGGAAAATGTTGGAGAAGAATGTTGTGGTTGAATCAAGACAGGAAGAGAATCAAAAGGAAGTGTATTATCTCCTTACTGATTATGGGGAGCAACTTGCTAAGATTCATGAACGGTTACATGAACAAGCAAGAAATCGGTACCTAAGCCTGTTGGATAACTTTGATGAAGAAGAGTTGGAGACGATTATTACTTTCTTAAAGCTGGTTACTGACAATCTCAAACAGGATGACCTTACATTAGGTGAATAACGATGACAAGTGGTGTGACACAGAATAAATCGTTGGCATTGTATACGTTGAGTATTAGTGCATTTTTTGCCTCGTTAAGCCAGAATATCTATACACCAATCATTCCACTTATTCGGGACTCGTTTAACGTATCTGTCAGCTGGGTTAATTTTACCGTCAGTAGCTTTATATTTATTGTTGCCGTGATACAGATTCTCTTGGGAACCGTGGTTGATCAACAAGATAAAAAAAGGTTATTGCTAATCAGCCTAATCCTGATGGGAGCATCAGCTGTTATCTGTGCTTATACGAACAGCTTTACGCTGTTTATATTGTTTAGAATGGTTCAGGCTGTCGGGGCAGGGATCATCCCATTAGTAGCAATCAGTATGGTTGCACAGCTGTTTGAGGAGGAAGCGAGAGGTAATGCTATGGGGACCTATCAAATCCTCCTTACACTTGCACCGGCTGTTGCACCAGTACTCGGGGGTTTTATTGGAGAGTATTTCGATTATGAGGGAATTTTCTATATCCTATTCTTAATAGCTATTGTCCTACTTTTGCTTGTTGTATATCTTCCAAGTGAAATAGTCGAGAAATCCGTGGAAAGACAGCCCAAGGGATTCTTTCAGACATACAAGGCGGTACTTTCCCATCATGTCGGAGCATGTATGATGATAGTCAGTTTTATTGTGTTTTTTATATATTTTGCTGTTCTTGTCTATTTGCCCGTCATGCTCCAAGATTATTACCATGTATCCTTACAGGTCGTAGGCTTATTGTATTTACCGCTGTCTGTTAGCATGATATTAGGAAGTATGTTATTCAAAAGATTGCAGAAAAAAATATCCCTCCACCATTTAGTTGTCTCCATATTAATTATCATGCCATTAGAGATTATATTATTTGGCAAGTTTCATACGTATTCCCTTATGTGGTTAAGCATTATTCTATTTGGTTATGGTATCATGTTGGGGTTTTCTGCACCTCTTTTCTCGACTATTATTAGCAAGGAATACTGTGTGAACCGAGGGACTGCTTTAGGCGTATTTAACTTTGTTCGTTATGTAGGAATGGCACTTGGAGGAATGTCGTCCGCATTGTATCGTGTCATGCCTAGTTCTGTTTTGTTTATGCTTTTTGGTTCCTGTCTGTTTTTGATTTCCATAGTATCTTTTAAAGTGGTTCGCAAAGCTTTATAGACCATTGAATCGTAAAGATGACAACGAGCTGATGATGTCCAGCTCGTTGTTTTTTAGAGGCTTCCGTAATAACCGTTATAAGCCCGGCCATCTAGATGGTCGGGTTCTTCATTATCACACTGAAACATATCATCCATCAAAAAGGTCAGCTACTCAGTGACAAACTCCTTATAATTCCTTGTTCTTAATCCCATCTAGGTGTTTCAACTTTTTTGTTTCATAATTTATTGACAATTCATAATGGTATGGTATTCTATTACTGACTGACAGTCGGTCTAGTGTAATGGGAGATGTAAAAATGAGAGTTGTAAAAGAAGCAGAGAAACGTAGGAATGAAATATTAGATGCAGCGGAGGACCTTTTTAGGCGGAAAGGATTTGATGGCACCAGTACTAAAGATATTCTTGATCATGTTGGAATCGCACGAGGAACATTGTATTACCACTTTAAGTCAAAGGAGGCAATTATGGATGCACTGATTGATCGGTTTAGCGACCGTATATTAAGTGCGGAACAAGAGATTGCAGTAGATAAGCGTATCCCTATAAACGAACGAATAGTCCGTGTGGTAATGGCTCTAAACGTAAGTGGTGGTAGTGGTGAGGAGTATAAGGAGCACATACATAAGCCTCAGAACGCCTTGATGCATCAGAAAATACAGAAGGTAATTTTGAATGAAGTTCCTCCGATCCTAACAGGTATCATTCGCGAAGGCATTGAACAAGGAATGTTTAGTACACCGTTTCCCTATGAATGCATGGAAATGGTTGTGGCGTATATGAACACGGTTTTTGACGATGATATGGTTGATATGACGGACGAGGAGCGTATAACACGTATACAGGCATTTATTTTTAACTTGGAAAGATTGCTGGGTACTGAAAGCGGAAGCCTTATGTACATTATGGAGATGTTTAAAAGCGAAAACGGGGATAGCAGTTCAGGAAAGTAGAAGATTACTTTATTAAATAGAACAACATATATTACTAGTCAACCAAGAGGAATTGGTTCTAATTATTCTTCCCGGACTGGGTCTCATCGTTACAGCACTATTTACTACTAAATCAATGCGAATTCATGTACCACGGAAAGGTGAGGAGTGCAGTTTGTAGCCGGAACTATCATTTTAATAATCGGTAAATTAGGAAAAGGCTTGTGGCAGGCAGGAGGAAAATGATGTTTTCGAAAATGGTGAGGAACGATTTTCTAAGGAATAAAGTGGTAACGACGGCTGTGTTTGTATTTATTACGATGGCGGTTATTTTGGCTGCAAGTGCCATTAATAATATTGCCAATTTGATTCAGTCGATGGCAGAGCTTCAGGAACGTGCAGTACCAGCAGATATTACACAGATGCATTCTGGGGAATTTGACCAGTCTAAAATCGATCAATTTACTGAAAAACATCGTGAATATATAGCGATGCAGGAAACAATGGTTCTTCTGACCTTTGATGGTAGTCATATTCATTTCGGTGCAGATCAAACAATGGCTGGGACTGTACAGGATATTTCATTTGTTGTCCAGAATGAAAAATTTGATTTTATCTTAGATCTGAATAATGAAAAGCTAGATGTTCAAGAAGGCGAAGTCGCCGTTCCAATCTATTTCATGCAACAATACGACTTACAAATTGGCGACACGATTACTGTTAAAAATGAAAGATACGAAAAGGAGTTTGTTATCTCAGAATATGCCAGAGATTTTGAGATGAACTCATCCTTTACTTCTTCGAAACGATTTGTACTAAATCAGACAGATTATGATGAGATGCTTACCATGCAGGCCGGGGTATTAGAGTATCTTATTGAATTCAAGCTTCAGGATGGGGCAGATTCCCAAGCGGTGCAGACTGCTTATATCGAAGCTGGACTTCCAGCAAACGGGCCAACAGTTGGTGGCGCGGTTTTTCTAATATTTAATGCCCTGTCCGATGCAGCGGTGGCAATGGTTATTATCTTAATCAGTATCTTATTAATTATTATTGCTTCGCTATGTATTAGACTTTCATTCTTGGCAACATTGGATGAGGATGTAAGAGAAATCGGTGTTATGAAAGCTATCGGTATCTCCAAAAAGGATATAAAGAAGGTTTTTCTTAACAAATACAGAATCATGTCCGTCATAGCTGGTGTAATCGGCTATCTCCTTTCCTTTGTAGTAGTTAATCTATTTAACGGTAATATGAAACTTTACCTGTCATCAGATTTATCAGGGAACTTAAAATATGTATTATCGCTTGCTGCTCCTTTATTAATTTATGTAATGATCGTCATGTATTGCAAGAAAGTATTGAAGAGAATCGATAATATCTCTGCAGTGGAAGCTTTGCGATCATCTGTAATGGATTCTGGAAAGAAGCGAAAATACCGTCTTTCGCTAATGAAGAACCATTTTTTTACCACTAATATCTACATGGGAATTCGGGATGTTTGGAAACGATTTAAATTATATAGATTACTATTCTTTATTTTTATCGTATCTACATTTATGGTGATACTCCCTATTAATATTTATAACACCATGAATTCACCAGAATTCTCAACATACATGGGAATAGGAAAATCTGATATGAGAATTGATCTTAGGAAGAGTGATACAATCTCAGAAGATTTTATCAAGCTACAGGAAGAACTCCAGAATGATGCTGATATTGAAAAGTATGCAGCCCACATTACAAGTTCATACCAGGTGAAAAATACGGAGGGGTCCTGGGATTATATTAATATTGAAATCGGTGATTTCTCTGTATTCCCATTAAAATATCTAGAAGGTAGAGCACCGGAAGCGGAAGGGGAAATCGCAATTTCTTATGCTAATGCATCAGAGGACGCATTAAATAGGAAGGTAGGGGATGACCTTATAGTAAAGGCTGGTGGAAAAGAACAGACTCTGACCGTAACAGGGATTTATCAGGATATTACCAATGGTGGAAAAACCGCCAAAGCACATACTAGTCTTGGTATCAATCCAGAGGCAGTACTTTGGTATGTAGTGACTATGGATGTGGCTCCAGGAGTAGATACACAAGAGAAAATGAACTACTATCAAACTAATTATGATAATGCGCAAATAAATGATATCAAGGATTATACACAACAGACTCTAGGGAATATCATTGACCAGATGCGTACCATTGTAATAGGCGGAATTGCTATTGCGTTCATTGTTATTATCTTGATAACGGCATTATTTCTTCGAATGCTATTGTCAAAGGACATGTCTCAGATTGCTATTATGCGAAGTATCGGATTAACTTCTCAAAATATTAGACATCAGTATATGGCAGGGACACTGCTCATCCTTTTATTAGGGATTATAGTTGGCGTTCTAGCTGCCAATTATTTAGGGGAGCTTCTAGTGAGTATGGCTATGTCCTCTATGGGCGCTGCGAGAATTGAATTGGTGAATGTTGTTTGGCAGACCTGGCTACTATGTCCGTTAGCACTAATGTTAGTAGTTGGAATAACGATATATGTTTCTTGTAAAGTAACGGTACAGGATGATTTATCGGTCATTTTAAGGCGTTAGAAGCGGTAAATAACCTTTTAGTGACAGACGTGATGAATACCTGGCAAGGGAGGAATAGGGTTGAACCTAATAATAGAGGCAAGAAGCTTGAACAAGAATGTAGCATTAGGAAGTGACCGAGAATTTCCTATTTTAAAGGATATAAACTTGGCGATTGAAGAAGGCGAGTTCGTATCAGTTATGGGACCGTCCGGAAGCGGGAAATCCACACTGCTTTATAATATTAGTGGTATGGATCGTATGACATCCGGTAGTGTGACATTTAGAGGTAGTGAAATCTCCAGCTTAAAAGAAGAGGAACTGGCACAGATTCGCTTGAATCATATGGGGTTCATTTTTCAAGATATGAATCTATTAAAGAATTTATCATTGATTGATAATGTTATGTTTCCTGCCCTTGTATCTAAAAGTGCGGATAAAGATAAAGTTCATCGAAAAGCAAAGGAACTAATGAAAATGACAGGAATTGAAAAGCTAGCAGATAACGATATTACTCAAGGATCTGGTGGGCAGCTACAGCGTGTTGCTATTTGTAGAGCCTTGATCAATGAACCGGATATTATTTTTGGAGATGAACCAACCGGAGCATTGGACTCCAAAGCAACAGCAGAAATTATGTCCATCCTTACTGAAATTAATAAACAAGGAACAACGATTCTACTAGTTACCCACGATGCTAAAGTAGCAGCGAAAACGGATAGAGTGTTGTTAATGGCAGATGGAAAGCTTGTCGGAGAGAAGAAAATGAGTAAATATAATACCCAATATGACGATAGCAAGAGAAGAGAAGAAAGCATTATGCGATGGTTAATGGAAAAGGGATTCTAAATTAATGATTAAAAATAGCAGGAAAGCTATTTTATCATATAGTTTTGGATTATATTGGCCATTCAGGCGTAACTATTTTTACTATTGATTAGTAGCGACGCTAAAAAATAGAATAATTAGCACAGATGTTGCTCTGGAAATATAACTCGCTTAGCTATGGGAGAATGGTAAACCCCTTCATGAAGAAGTCTCCGTTCTCCTATTGAAGTATACGTATATTTCCAGAGCTGTGCTTGTTTGGTTTCGCATTAAGTTATGCGTTTTTCCTTGTGTTTTATAACGATCCACATACATTATCAGAGTCAACCATTCTCACTCTATGTTCTGATAATGAAAGAGAAATTAGTAAACAAGGTGATATCTAGTAATCTATTAATAACGAAATAGCATCGTAATAAATTCGTGGCCACCACCAATGGTCCAGAATAATGCTAAGTCTCCACGCTTTATCCTACCAGTTTCAATTCCTTCATGGAGGGCAATGAAGGGACTACTTGTCCCGGTATAGCCATACTCATCCCCTACATAAATGATTTTTTCCTCCGGTATATCAAAGCGCTCTTGAATTTTATCAATATTTACTTTAGCAAATTGAGATAAGCAGAACACATCTACATCTTCAATAGTGAGCTGATTTCTCTCTAAGATCGTTTCAAACATGTCATATGTATAAGGAAGAGACATCGTTCCATCAAATGGAAGCCAGCGCATAGATTCTGCTCTTTCTCCAGCTTTAATGGTTTGGGCAAGTCCCTTCTCTGGAAATAAAATATTATTTCGATTGCTAGAGTCTACTTCGAACATAGCATCTATAAAGCCTGTTTCTTCCTCGGTCTTTTCTAAGATAACTGCGCTAGCAGCATCTCCGAAGTTGGCATAAGTCATAGCATCATTTGGATCGGCCACTAAAGAAAGATAATCAGAGCCTACCACAAGGGCTGTGTGAACATGAGGGTTAGACGTCATATATCGTGAAGCCTGTTCTACTGCAATTGTCATTCCAGCACAATTGGCATTCATATCGAAAATAACCGTGCCCTTTTTTGCTTGAATGGCATGATGAAGGAACATAGCATTGGTAGGAACAGTGACTTCAGGTACTTGACTCGAAAAAACAATCATATCGATATCCTTACCCTCTAGCTCAGCCTTTTTTAACACCCGATTGGCAGCCTCAATCGCCATTGTATTCGTGTTTTCCTCTTGGTTATCTATCACATATCGCTTGTTTCTACCCATTATATGTAAGAAATTTGTTATATCTTTTCCTTGTTTTTGAAAGTGTTCAAAGTATACAGTATTGTCAACTTGTTTTTTTGCATGATAAACATCAACTGCTCTAATTCTGATATTAGTCATAATAAACCTCTCGAATAATTTAGTATATACAATGAATGGTAAAAAAGGTAGGGAATCGTAATGGTTCCTTACCTTCATTAAACTAATATTTTTGAACTACCTCGAAATTGTCTAATCCAACTTTTTTTGCCAAGCGATTTAATTGCATGGAAATGATAGCACTCTTGCTAATCCCTACTTCTACTTTTTTAAATCCAGATGATTTATACAGTTCTAAGCAGCTCTCAAGAGTTGGTATCATCTTTTGGGTTACGACATCCAAATCTCTGCAATCAAATTCTAAGACAAATTCACTTGCATTAATGGATGATACCTTCTTTTGATAATCATCAATAAATTGTTGAGCTTTTTCAGGAGAAAAGGTACCGCTTACGGTCATTTCAATCGTCTTCTTTTCTACATTAACCTTCATTGTATAAGTTCCATCAGCCATAGTGAAATTCAGCTCCTCTTTTGAAATATAGGAGTTTTGTTACATTATGCATTATTACGATGCTTTAATAAGATAATTCTTCAATCAAAACTTAAATAATGAACAACTCCCACTATATTATCGACATTTAATCGAATTTTTTAATATATAATTTAACGGTTTTATCCAATTATATTTCATTTTAGAAGCCTACAACGGGATAAATAATAGTGTACTAGTTACCCTAAATGTGAATAAGCATAGGATAATCACTAGATGAGGGATTTAAAGGTAAGAGCGTTTTGTCTTTCTGGGTAGGTTATTCCTAAGAAGGTAGCGAATGAGGAGGAAGGGACAATCATGTTTTTAGTTTCCTGAAACTTTTTACACTATCTAACCGTATTTATAGTACTATAGAAAGTAGGAGAGTGGTGAGCGGAAATGAGTACTTTCAAACGAATTCGAGCTATTTTAGCAAGCAATATAGAGGAGAAATTTAGAAAAGAAGAAGACCCGGAAGTAGAAGTAAATCGGTTTATTCGCGAAATAGAACAGGAATTAAGAGAATTAAATGTGGAAAGTGATGCAGCAATAACAGCGATGAATCGGACACGTAGACAGCTTGAGGAATGCAGGTCAGAAATGAAAAAGATGGAGCGTTATGCGATTAAATCCCTTGAAGTAGATGATGAGGATAAAGCACGTAGATTTTTAATGGAAAAAGCCAATCTGAAGGTGAAGCTACAGGATTTGGAAAAACAGTATGAACTTGCCTCACTGAAGGCTGAACAAATGAAGCTTGCCCAAGAGAAGTTAAAGTATGATGTAATGGAGCTCAAAAATAAACGGGATACTTTAGTAGGGCGACTACAAGTTGCGGAAAGTAAGAAGAAAGCAATGGAGAATGGTCCGTCTCAATCAAACGTTCGTTTAACAAAATTTGATCAGCTAGAGGAAAAAGCTAATCGGGCGTTGGCAGAAGCGGAGGCCTTAGAAGAATTACGGTATGGGGTCGATTCTGACATAGAGGCTATTTCCTCTCCATATGATGAAAGTATTGATATAGAAATGGCAGAATTAAAAGGGAAACTAAAATAGCATATATAATAATGGGATATGAGGTGATCACATGATAATTCATTATAAATGTCCTAACTGTGGCGATGATATGGCATTTGATTCAGTATCTGGTAACCTATCATGCGCAAGTTGCGGGCGGAATGACTCGATTGAGGAATTCTCGGATGACTATATTATCAATACATTTTCAGAAGATGAAGCGAAGGAATACGAATGTAATAACTGCGGTGCAGCGGTGATCACAGATGCAGATACGTCAGCTACCTCTTGTAGTTTCTGCGGTGCAGGAGTCGTACTAGCTGACCGAGTATCTGGAAGCCTTGCTCCAGACCTGGTCTTACCATTTCAAATTAGTAAGGAACAAGCAATGGATGCCTTTAAGAAATGGTGTAAAAATGGTCGCCTTACTCCGGATGGTTTTATGACGGCTGACCGCATTAAGAACATAACCGGAATGTATGTGCCTTTTTGGCTTTATGATTTACATAGTGTTGCAGAAGTACGAGCAAAGGCTACCAAAGTAAGGAGCTATACGCGAGGAGACTATGTTTATACAGAAACGAAATATTATGATGTAGAGCGAAAGATTGATTTAACCTTTCAGAAGGTTCCTGTAGACGCATCAAAGAAGATGAACGATGAATTAATGGATAAACTAGAACCTTATGATTTTGGGAAGTTAAAAGACTTTAAGACAGCTTATCTGGCAGGCTATCTAGCAGAAAAATATAATTATGACAATAAAGATCTACTGCCTAGGGTAAAGTCTAAGGTGACCAGTTACATTAATAAATACGTAAGTTCGACGATTAATGGATACTCCTCCGTTAAATACGTAGATCAAAACATTAATACTAGAGAAAGAAAAGCCTATTATGTTTTACTACCGGTTTGGATGGTGTATTACGACTTTGATAAGCAGGAGCATACATTTGCAATGAATGGTGTTACCGGAAAGGTAGTTGGAAAGCCACCCCTTAGCAAGAAGAAGATTGCTGCTTGGTGGGGGAGTATTGCTGCTATTTCATTTATTGGAATGAAAATCCTCTCCTTTGCAATTGGGGGTGAACTTTTATGAGGGATATAAAAAAGGTAATATTCCCTGGTATTCTATTTCTCCTCTTTCTATATAGTTCATCTTTCACAGTTTTCGCCGATGATTCAACACAACGAATT
Organism: Ornithinibacillus liuyingii; assembly: GCF_055550225.1. Classification (NCBI taxonomy): domain Bacteria; kingdom Bacillati; phylum Bacillota; class Bacilli; order Caryophanales; family Bacillaceae; genus Ornithinibacillus; species Ornithinibacillus liuyingii. Next base: position 40,418 of record NZ_JBPWOS010000004.1, read on the forward strand.
TATGATTATGCTAACCTATTATCGGATGAAGAAGTTGAAGTGCTAGAACGGTTAGCTGATGAACATAGTGAAAAAAGGAAGACCGATTTTATTATCGTTATTACAGAAGATACCGATGGAAAAACAGTAGAGCAGTATATGGCAGACTTTTATGATGAAATGGCTTTTGGATATGATAAGCCCCATGGAAGTACAGTCATACTGGCAATAGATAAAGATAATCGGAATTTCTATATTGCAAGCTTTGAAGGTGCACAAAAACATTTAAATAGTCAACGAGTAGATTTACTATTTAACGAACTTGTTCCTCCATTATCGGCTGATAAATATTTCGATGCATTTAAGACATTTGTGGAAACTGGGTCACGATACATGCGTTATATGCCAGGTGTTAATCCGGAAAGTATTATGTTTGATACGTGGTTTCACGTTATAATAGCGCTACTAATAGGTGGGATAATTGTTGGAACAATGGCATATAACTCTGGTGGAAAAGTAACAGTAAATGAACGAACTTATACCGGGGACTTTAAAGTTTTAAAACGTAAAGATATTTTCCTATCCAAGAATGTAACCAAACGTAAAAAACCTTCTAATAACAACCGCGGAGGAAGCGGAGGTGGCGGTGGGGTTACCCGAGGAGGGAGCTCATATACTGGTAAAGGTGGTAGCTTTTAATATTAATTAGATTATTAATGAATGAGAGGAAGTTTATAGATGGCTTTTTTTAGAAATCAATTTTCAGATGTAATCGAATGGGAAGAATTTCGAGATGATATGATATTTTGGAAATGGAATAATAAGGAGATAAAAAAGGGAAGTAGATTAATACTTCGTCCTGGTCAGGATGCTATTTTTCTATCAAATGGTAAAATAGAAGGAATCTTTAAGGAAGAGGGAGACTATAATATCGAATCAGAGATTATCCCCTTCTTATCAACTCTAAAAGGCTTCAAGTTCGGATTTAACAGTGGTCTCCGGGTCGAAGTGATTTTTGTTAATACGAAAATTTTTAATGTGAAATGGGGTACTAGAAGTGCAATTAATATCCCAGCACCCCAGTTGAACCTTCCAGGAGGTTTACCAATTAGAGCGAACGGAACTTTCGAGTTCAAAGTAAATGATTATATTACGTTAATCGATAATATAGCTGGGGTAAAAAGTCGCTATCTAGTCGATGATGTAAAAATCCGTATCACTTCTATTTTAGATCAATTGCTAATGAAGTGGATTACTCGAGAGGGTAAGGATTTATTTAACTTACAAGCTAATGGATTAGAAATATCAAGAGGTATTCGTGAAGATTTAGATATGGAAATCCATGATATGGGTATGACACTAACTGGCTTTAGCGTGAGTAGCTTTAACTATCCAAAAGAAGTGCAGGAAATGGTGAATAAGAGTGCGAAACATAGTATGGTCGGTGATGTATCAAAATACCAGCAAATCGAAGTAACGGATGCAATGTCTTCCGGGAAAATGCAAGGTTCAGGAACTGCTGGTGATATGGCTGGTATGATGATGGGTATGACAATGGCAAATGAAATGATGAAAAATATAAACCCATCCACTAATCAGGAACAGCAACAAAACCAACAGCAAGGACAGCCTGCTCAGCAATCTACTAATCAATCCTCCGGAACAGGGCCTAATTTCTGTCCTAACTGTGGGAATAAAGCAAGTGGAGCAAATTTCTGCTCGAATTGTGGGTATAAACTAGTCTAATTAGTAAGTAAAATAAATCCCCGAAGGTCGGTTAAGATGTCTTTGGGGATTTATTATTTATTACCGTTTTTTTCTTTCCACAGCCACAACCACCAGCAACTCGTTTTGCAACTAGTTTTTTTCGATCCGTATTTACTTTAACTAATGGTTTTGCTTTCAAGATGAACAGCTCCTTTTGGTAGGAATTTTACAATCTACAGACTAATAATCTCAATGCTTTCTCCAAACACCCTATTGGTACATAATCCCTTCACATCAACAATCAATCCCGTATTATCTTTAAATAAATTATAAAAATCATCGTCATGCATCTCGCGAAATTGTTTGTGAGAAACTGCTAGAATTATAATATCAAAGTTAATCAGATCTTCCTTTTCTACTATTGGCAAATTGAAATCCTCTGGCAGATCCTGTTGATTAATAATAGGATCATAGGCTACAACATGTAACCCATCGTTCTGTAATTTATGACCTATTTCGATAGATTTCGAGTTCCGTAAATCTGGAACATCCTCTTTAAAGGTAAGCCCTAATAATCCCACCTTCAGCCCGTTGTGATTATACCCCTTCTCCTCAATATATCGATTAACAATGGAGACTACTTCAGTAGACATTCGATCATTTACTGACCTTGCTATTGTCATTAGTTCAGGTGTATACCCTTCTTGCTTTGCTTTATAGATGAAATAATATGGGTCCACTCCAATACAATGCCCCCCAACTAAACCGGGATTAAAGGGAATGAAGTTCCATTTAGTCCTTGCTGCTTCTAGTACTTCATGTGTTTGTAAACCTAGGTGCCTAAAAATAATAGATAGTTCATTCATAAAAGCAATGTTAATATCCCGTTGGGTGTTTTCAACTAGTTTAGCTGCCTCTGCTACTGGTATAGAGCTAGCTTTAAATACCTTAGCATCTATGACACTTTGGTAAAGAGCATATATTTTATCTAGTGTTTGTTTGTCCTGTGCAGCAACAATTTTTTCTGTGGTTGAAAAGGTATGAGATGTATCACCAGGGTTTATCCGTTCTGGCGAATAGCCAACAAAGAAATCTTGACCACAGTGAAGAGTTGAGCATTTCTCTAGTAATGGAATACAAACTTCTTCTGTTGCACCAGGGAAAACGGTTGATTCATAAATAATGACAGTATTCCTTCGCATATTTTCCCCTACTGTTTTCGAGGCATTAATAAGATGTGATAAGTCAGGTTCTTGCTTTTCATTTAGAGGCGTAGGAACACAGATAATGATGACATCACATACATGTAGACGGGTAGCATCTAGTGTGAACTCTATAGAAGCGTCTTTTAAGGATTGGCTTGTCACTTGATTAGTAGTGTCCACATGCTGTTTCAAGGAATGTATCCTTTCCGGTTTTACATCGTATCCAATTACCTGGTATTTCTTTGAAAATCCAAGTGTAACAGGAAGCCCAACATACCCTAAACCTACAACGGCTATGGTTGGATTATAATTATAAGTTGCCCTTATATCTCTAGTCTTTGATACTAAATTTTTTGGTTTCATAGTGTAACGATCCTCTCTAATATAGAGCTAATACTTTATATGAAATCATTTCAGAGACTGTTCCAAGATATAAGATAAAAAGGCTTAAATACTAGGGCACTAGTTGAATTGTTATATTCCCTCTAATACGCCGTTCCCCAAAACCCTTCGCTTCAATACAAATATAAACATATAAATCTAGTAATAAGGAGTGAAGAGATGATCCCACTAATTGATTTAAAAAAACAATTCGCCTCGATTCATCAGGAAATGAAGGATGCGATTATTCAAGTTTTGGAAAGTGGCAATTATATATTAGGACCAAAGGTTAGTGAATTGGAAAAAGAAATTGCCAAACGATTAGGGGTAAAGCATGCTATAGCAGTAGGAAATGGTACTGATGCATTAGTTCTAACTTTAGAGGCTTTTGGTATCGGGCAAGGTGATGAGGTAATTACAACCCCGTTTACTTTTTTTGCAACATCTGAGGCAATTACTCGAGTTGGCGCAACTCCGGTATTTGTTGATATAGATCCAAAAACTTTTCTTTTAGATGCTAATAAACTACAAGAGAAAATAACTTCCAAAACAAAGGCCATCATCCCGGTCCATTTATTTGGGTTACCAGCTGATATGGATGAGATACAGTCTATCGCAAATAAACACAATTTAGTAGTGATTGAAGATGCAGCACAAGCCTTTGGAGCAGTATATAAGGAGAAAGCTGTCGGGAGTATTGGAGATGCTGGGTGTTTTTCATTCTTTCCTACAAAGAATTTAGGAACAGTAGGGGATGGTGGCATGATTACGACATCTAATGATACTGTGGCGCAAACGATTAGGAGATTACGAGTCCATGGCAGTAAAAAAAAGTACTATCATACAGAACCAGGTTATAATAGTAGGCTTGATGAAATACATGCTGCTATATTATTAGTTTGCTTAAGGGAGATTGATCACTGGAACGAGCGGCGAAATGCAATTGCTGATTACTACTCCTTAAGGTTGAAAGAAACAAATGGAATAGAATTACCAATGCGCATGTCGGACCGATCCCATGTCTATCACTTGTATTGTATAAAATCATCCAATAGAGAGGAATTCATTACATTGCTCAAGAATGCCTCAATCCAGACAGGAATATATTATCCTTTATGTTTACACCTACAAGATGCAAATAAAACCTTAGGTTACAGACATGGGGATTTCCCAATAGCAGAGAGTGTGTCGAAGGAAGTATTTGCTATACCAATGCATCCATTTCTTTCAAAGGAAGATCAAAATAAGATAATTAAAATAATTAAACGAGCAAGTGATCAACTATGAAATATACTGTGGGACTTATAGGCTGTGGGTATATTGCTAATCGGCATATTGATACTATTAGCAAGATAAAAGCGCTGGATTTAGTGGCAGTCAGTGATATTGATGAAAGTAAAATGGATAGCATAATGCAAGAATACAGACAGTTAACAGAGCAAAGGAAAGAGATTTTAGCATATAAGAAATATGAAGATTTACTAGAAGATGAGCGGATTGACATAGTAATTATTGCGACAGTATCTAGTTTGCATGCAGATATGGCGATTCAGGCACTGTTGCATCATAAGCATGTGGTCTTAGAGAAACCATTAGCGCTTTCCATTGACGATGCAAATACTATAGCAGAAGTATCGTCGATAGTAGGTAAGCGTGTCTTAGTTTGTCATCAATTACGCTATCGCCCAGTAATGAGTAGGATAAAGGAATTAATTGAGCAAGGTGCGTTAGGCGAACTGTACTTTGGCGTTGCATCCATGCGTATTAATCGTTCTAGCCAGTATTATAATTCTGCCTGGAAAGGTACTTGGGAAAAAGATGGTGGAATGTTATTAAATCAAGGAGTTCACTTAATTGATTTATTGATTTGGTTCATGGGAGATGTACAAATGGTTACAGGGGAAATTGACCGTAAACTCGATGTGAAAAGCACAGAAGATATTGCACTAGGTATTCTTACGTTTGAAAATGGGGCTAAGGGTATAATAGAGGCTAATACCATCACGCTACCCAACAATCTTGGTTACTACTTAACCGTATTTGGAGAAAAAGGAACCATTTCAATTGGTGGTCCTTCTTTTAATATATTGGAGCGATGTTATCTCCCCAACCCATTTGATACGGAAGAACTCAAAACGTTATTAAAGGATAATAATGAACATGTGTATATGTATCAACATTTTATTGACGCATTAGAGAAGGAAGACGAGGTTTTACTAGGAAATGAAAAAGAAGCTATGCGTTCACTTATGACGATATTTGCGTTATATGAATCTGCAAGAGAAGATAAAAAAGTATCCCTTCCTATTAGATCTTTTGCTACGAAAGAAATGAATGTAAGGAGAGAGGTAAATGATCCATAATAAGGCCGTTATAGGAGGAAATGTTAAGCTGGGGGAACATGTCATAATCGAGGAAAATGTAAGAATTGGAGATAATGTGGTTATTGGGAATCATGTTGTTATTAAAAGTGGAACTAGAATTGGAGATAACGTTACTGTAGAGGATCTATCTGTTCTAGGAAAATTACCTGCCTCGAATAACAAAATGGCGAGGAAACCGAACCTATCAGCTCCTTTATTGGAAATACATGACCAAGTTACAATTGGTTGTAATACAGTCCTATATAGTGGATCAGTAATCTGCCAAGGTGTATTTATTGGTGATTTAGCAAGTATACGAGAAAACGTTAAAATAGGAGAAGAAAGTATTGTTGGTAGAAATGTTATGGTGGAGACGAATACGGAGATTGGTAAACGAGTTACGGTACAAACTGGGACATATATTACTGCAGATATGGTAATTGAAGATGAAGTATTTATTGGCCCGTGTTGTAGCACGTCAAATGATAAATATATGGGTAGACGAAATTATCCACATAAAGGACCAATTATAAAAAAGGGAGCTAGAATTGGTAATAATGCTACACTTCTCCCTGGAATAGTAATTGGCATAGGGGGAGTTGTTGGAGCGGGAGCTGTAGTAACTAAAGATGTATTGGACTATAAAGTGGTTGTGGGTAATCCGGCCAGAGCATTAGATGAGTAAAACAATAATAGAAAAGAACCTCCATTCTATGGGAATTAGAATAGAGGTTCTCTTTTAATACTAAAAATTAGCTATTGATCAACCCTATATAGCTAATTTTTTTAATTTAAATCCTCTCTATCCAATATTAGAGAATCCCTTACTTATTATTTTCCATAAATTATAGAGTTTAATATAGCAATGTAGAATTCCATATCCTTTCAATTTACTAGATTATGGAAATTATGATATGTATTGTCCATTTAGTAGATAGAGCGAAATAAGGTTAATTGTTGCAGACTAATTGTTCTGCCCCTGTAAGAAAGCACATTTCATATTGGAATAGGTTAACCGCCTGAACAAGCATATCGATATTACATACTATAATTTTGAAGTTTCAATACTATAAAAATTAGTAATGGAACTTAAATTAAATAGTAAAGGAGGAAGTTAGGTTGGCAATAAATAACTTAATAGTCAATGGCAGCTTTGAAACTGGTGATCTTTCCAGTTGGGAGTCACTAAATGTTAATGTTACAAATGAACATGCTCACGTAGGAGTATATTCTGCTAGATTCGCTGGTGGTTCTGCAAATGCTTTCTTATCACAAGTAGTACCGGCTGAAGCTGGTGGAAGTTATGAACTTCTAGTTTCATTAGCTAAAGACAATGAACAACCAAGTCCTATTATCAACTTAGAGGTTGCATTTTTGGATAGCTCTAATAATGTTCTCGGCATTGGATTAGAAACTATTATTGGATATGATAATATTCCACTTGTTATAAATAATACTTGGTTAGGAGCATACCAGACGACAAGTGTTGCACCAGCTGGTACTACTCAAGCCAGGGTAACTATTTCAAAGCCTATTAGTGCACTACGAGCCCCTGCTATCTATGTTGATGATGTTGCACTCTTAGAGGCTGATGGTTCAAACGGATTACCAGGTCCAACAGGCCCAACCGGCCCAACGGGAGCAACCGGGGCAACGGGAGCAACCGGCCCAGCCGGAGCAACGGGAGCAACCGGGGCAACGGGAGCAACAGGAGCAACCGGGGCAACGGGAGCAACAGGTCCAGCCGGAGCAACAGGAGCAACCGGGGCAACGGGAGCAACCGGGGCAACGGGAGCAACAGGTCCAGCCGGAGCAACGGGAGCAACAGGTCCAGCCGGAGCAACGGGAGCAACGGGAGCAACAGGAGCAACCGGGGCAACGGGAGCAACAGGTCCAGCCGGAGCAACCGGGGCAACGGGAGCAACAGGTCCAGCCGGAGCAACGGGAGCAACAGGAGCAACCGGGGCAACGGGAGCAGCCGGGGCAACGGGAGCAACAGGAGCAACCGGGGCAACAGGTCCAGCCGGAGCAACAGGTCCAGCCGGAGCAACAGGAGCAACCGGGGCAACGGGAGCAACAGGTCCAGCCGGAGCAACCGGGGCAACAGGTCCAGCCGGAGCAACCGGGGCAACGGGAGCAACAGGAGCAACCGGGGCAACGGGAGCAGCCGGGGCAACGGGAGCAACCGGTCCAGCCGGAGCAACAGGTCCAGCCGGAGCAACCGGGGCAACGGGAGCAACCGGTCCAGCCGGAGCAACAGGAGCAACAGGAGCAACGGGAGCAACCGGCCCAACCGGCCCAACAGGTCCAACGGGTCCAACCGGAGCAACCGGTCCGGCAGGAGCTTAAATATCTAAAATAATATAAAAACTTACCAACCAAGACATTTTAAGAAATAGTTAAAGACCTAAACTTTATTAGTTTAGGTCTTTTTTATATGAAAAAACTAGCTGTTCATGAATTAGTTACTTGTATCTAATGTCTTACTAATGATATACAAATACCCTTTTTTTAGGGAGTAGGTCTTGATACAATCTATTTTCATTTTTTTAAATACATTACTAATAGGAATAAAAACCTTTTAGTAGGAGGAGAGCTTTTTAAAATGATTACGATAAGTTTATGTATGATTGTTAAAAATGAAGAAGAAGTACTGGCAAGGTGCCTTGATACAGTAAAGGATATTGTTGATGAGATTAATATTGTGGATACTGGGTCTTCTGATAAGACGGTCGAAATAGCTAAAAAATATACAGATAGAGTCTTTTATTTTGAATGGATAGATGATTTCGCTGCTGCACGAAATGAATCGTTTAAATATGCAACAAAGGATTACATCCTGTATTTGGATGCAGATGATGTGTTACTTGAAGAGGATCAAGAAAAGTTGAAAAATCTTAAGAAGACTCTTGATCCATCGGTTGATTCAGTGTCAATGTATTACAATGCGGGTATGGATAGCTATGGTAACGTAACATTAACGTATCGAAGAAATAGATTAGTCAAAAGAAGCAGAAATTTTCAATGGAAAGGCGATTGCCATCAATATCTTGAAGTATACGGAAAAGTCATCAACTCAGATGTAGCCGTGACCCATAAAAAGATTAGTCATTCCGTAGGGAGAAACTTATCCATTTATGAAAAGAAATTAGAAAGAGGAGATACCTTTACGCCAAGAGACTATTTTTATTATGGAAATGAACTTCGAGAAAATGGATATTATGAAAAAGCAATTGAAAACTATAACCATAATATTGAGATGAAAGAAGGCTGGATAGAAGATAAAGTATATGCATGTATCAATAAAGCAGACTGTTACCGTTTTTTGGGAAAGTTAGACGAGGAGATCGCTTCTCTGTATGAATCTTTTCGGTTTTCTAAAACACCTCGACCTGAATCATGTAGTCGAATAGGCTATTATTATCAACGAAACAAGGAGTATCAGTCAGCTATCTATTGGTATACTTTAGCTACAGAGCTTGAAGATGACTTTAATAAGTGGAGTTTTACTTATCCAGCATATTCAACATGGTATCCTCACCTACAAATGTGTGTGTGCTATTATAATCTTCAGGATTTTAAGCGATCTTACTATCATAATGAGAAGGCAAGGGAATATAGGCCAGATGATGAGCGAATTCTCTTTAATAAGGAATTACTTGAATCGAAGGTGAGCAGGGAAGTTCTAGAGAAGGAAGGATAGTTATCTTTGATAAGTAGAGGATATAGAATGAATCTCTAATTCCTATAAAAAAGCTACTAACCATCAAGGGCCAGTAGCTTTATTTTTATAAGCGATACGTTTAATAAATATTTATTCGTTTAAGCTTTTAAATAAAAAGTAATCGTTAATATTTGTTGTAAAAAAAAGACGTTATAGATTCAAATCTCATGGAATCTATAACGCTAAATAAAAATTACTCGCTTTGGTTCGTGGTGTTTTTATTTTTAGCCGTTGCCATAATTCCTGGGAAAACAACTGGACATTGAGGAGGAATTGATGGAGTTGGGCATTGCTCCGTTAGAATATCCCTAGGCTGACAGAAGTCTGCCACAAGTTCTATTGTAACATCTGCAACTGATTGAACACTTTGACAAACATTTAAGAATAAATCAACACTTTCTAAAGCTCCAGCAACACAGTTTACATTGACACTACAATCAATATCAGATACTCGAACGACAAGTCGAGTTCCTTCTGGTGCGCAAAGGAATACGGATTCTGGAATGTCTATTTCAATTTCATCTGAAATAAAGACAAATGGCGTAGTACCATTAATACCGGTAAATTCAATGACTACATTAAGTGTTTTTACAAATGATACACGTTGTAATGTAACTAATGCACCATCTATAACAAATTCGCGATTTTCTCGCTCACCTGTTTCGGTAACTGGTATTATAGCGTTTGGTGGAAGTGGATTACCTGTAAGCGGGTCAACAAGATAGCAAGTTGCTGTTAAATTGCTAACTGCTGGACCACATGGATCAAAAGGTAATGCACCTATAGCTGCTGGTAAGATAGATTGATTTAAGTCTTCTTGTAAAACGACCCAATCATAGACTTTTTCTGTGTTTATGCAAAGAAGCTCTTGAGCTCCTTGTAATGGTAGTTCCTGCATCAGTATATCTCTCCTTTTCAATAATTTATTATCAGTAACAAATTATGTGTTTACACTATATTTGGAACTGTACAAAAGACTATTTTCTAGGATTAATATCTAAAATGTATCTTTACCTAATTTACTCACATAGGTTAATGAGACTGGAAATCTGTCACACTGAAGGTTAGGATCTCATAAGATATCTTAAATTATTGTGCTATGAGGTGGATAGAATGTCTAAATCCTATACAAGGGAGGATGTTCAAAGCTTACTTAATCAGCTCAAGAAATATCGAAAAGTAATACGAGAATATCAGGAAAATGATCTAGAATATTGTCAAATAAAGTCCGAAATGAAGAAGGTAAAGAGTAGATTAGCAGAAACGAGAAAAAGACTGATACACATGGAGGGAAAATACAAAGACTGTCTATTCGATTATTATAAAATCAAGGAAGATAAGGAATCATTATTACAAGACCTAAATAAGTTGAAGAAGGAATTAAACCCTACGAAGATGATTGAGAAAACAGAGAAAAACAATCCAATTGCAGAATCTTTACCAGATAAGAAAGAACAGAAAAGGGAGAAAGCCCCTCTACATGCTAACGAAATTTCTACAGATAATAAAAAATCAACGGCGTCAGTTCGAAAATATTCCCCAATCATGAAGGATTTGGATAAAAAAGAACACCAAAAAGAGATGATGCAATTCAACATATCAATACTAAATAGACTGTTTATAGAAAGAGAGGAGTTTAAGGATATAATGTCTATTTACAAGGACAACAATATGGACGAAGGAACTAGTAAAAGTGATAGAGAATCGATTGAAAAGCAGAATGTTGAAAGTACGGTTATTAAAGGTGCCGAGCCAGCTAATGATAATGAGCAAGGTTCGGATCTATGGGCAAAAGGAACCGAGAAAGAGACAGTGGATGTTAGCCATGTAAATACAACGCTTACTAATCTACAAAGTCAAATAATGGAGATTAAAAAAATCCTTGAAGAAAGGAAACCACCTAAAGAGACTAGACCATTTCCATCTACTACTTCACCCACTCCCACACCCATAAGCAATCCACCTAAAAAAGAGATTACCTTTAGGGATTTGAGAGGATTAACCAATATTGAATCAATACCTGGAAAAATACCTGAGAATAAAACTAGCCTCCATAAAAATAGTTCCACAAATTTTAATCAACACACACCATCTAGTAAACAAAAGGCAAAGCCAGTATATGTAAGAAATATCGAAATAAAGGAAAATAAGAAATTGAAAAATAACGACAACAAAGAAGAAGGGCAAGTTGAAAAAGAGAATCCAGTGGTTCAAGTAGAGAAACTACCAGAGCAACAAGAAAAACCAGTGGAAAATGTGGTGGAAATAACATCAACTGCTCCGTCAGAACGAGTGAATGAAGAGGAATATGTACAGCATTCCAAAATAGGGAAAATGACAGAACAACCAAGACAGGAAGAAACAGAATCACAGGATAGAGAACAATTAAATCAAATTGGCAATAAGAAATTATCTACTCCTCAAGTAGACGAGGAAAGTCCGGTATTAGGTAAACCTGATACAGTAATGGAGGAGAGTGAAAAGGAAGAAACAGAATCGAAGAATGGAGACCATTTTGATCAAATTGCCAATCAGGACTTATCTATTCCTCAAGCGGACGAGGAGAGTCCAATATTAGGTAAACCTGATACAGTAATGGAGGAGAATGAGAAGGAAGAAACAGGATCAAAGAATGGAGAACAATTAAATCAAGTTGCCAATCAGGACTTATCTATTCCTCAAGCAGACGAGGAGAGTCCAGTATTAGGTACACCTGATACAGTAATGGAGGAGAGTGAAAAGGAAGAAACAGAATCAAAGAATGGAGAACAATTAAATCAAGCTGCGAATCAGAATTTATCTACTCCTCAAGTAGACGAAGGAAGTCCAGTATTAGGTACACCTGATACAGTAATGGAGGAGAATGAAAAGGAAGAAATAGTGGACGTTGAGCCGGATTATGTTAACCCCAACGAAAAAACAGAGTTAGTACAAAAGGAAGCTGTTGTGGAAAACACACAAGAAGAACCATTACGGGAGGATAAATTTACTCTAAAGTCATTTTGGAAGAAGCTAAAGAAATTCTATGGGTAAGCTATATAACCACATATTAGTTTTTCAAAATGAGATGTTTCCAATTAAGTTTGTTTTGCCCCAGAGTGGCTAGACCGAGTACGTAAAGGCTTATCTAGCCACGGGCATTGTTTATAGGTAATTCTCTCATTATTTCTTCAGTAGTAGTAGTAAATTATCAAACTCTTTACGATTAACTTCAATAGCATTATCTAATTCGTGAATGATAGCACTGAGATCAGCATCGTTTGCATTATTTGTAGGGGGGATCTGATTGGTTATGTTTCCTTTTACTTTGTAATCTACCAGCATCGTAAGTATGATATGGTCTAATTGTTCTTGAATGCTACTCTCGGTGCCGATTTGCTGAAGTTGGTTATGTAGTAGGTTTTGTAAGAGTATCCATAACTCATTATGGTGAGTCAATTCCTTACCTCCTTTAGCCTGTCGTATTAACACTAATGGAATTAAGAGAATTAATTCCTTCTTTTTCGGACTCTGTATAAAGGAATGCTTGAATAGAGCAAACATTAGACCGTGTATTTTTCCAACTAACCTGAAAGTCTGAGAACGCTATTTTCTCAAGTGGCTTTACTTCCTTATTCGGAGTCAACTGAAACCAATACTCATGTTCTTCATTCCGTTCTGGCAGTTGCTGCCAATAACTAAAAGGTTCTGAACTATCTGCTTGTGCTGATTTAGTAAGATACTTACCAGTAAACTTGTAGGTGCTTGTTGTATTGACTTTTAAACATAAATATAATGCAGCGAGTGTATTACCTGTTAGATTGTGAATATGGAAATCACCTAATATAATATTTTCTTCTTTCGGATCACTTGTCATATTGACAGAATACGTAAAAAATCCAAGTATTGAATTAATATTCGGCTTGCTTTTATAATCCTTAACTAGTTCATATAGTTCGGTAGTGAACGCTTGCGTTTGGTTATTTAATTGAGCTATTTTATTTCGTAATGTATCAAAACTCAACATTACCACCTCCATAACATGTAACGTTACTATACATATGCAAAACACTAATAAAATATTAAACAGCAATCAAGGAAATCAAAAAACATGTAAGGGTGTTATGAATGGAGAGTAATGAGTCGGTTATTATAATTCCGAAAGAGGTATTAAAATTAATTATTCAGAATTGCTATCAAGCATTACCATATGAATGTTGTGGTTTTTTAAGTGGCCGTCAAGATAATGAAGTTATTTCAAATTGGAATTTGAAAAATGAGGCAAAACTAAAGAAGCAATTTAAAGTAAGTAGTCATACAGTTGGAGAGGTACTTAGAAGGATCAGTGCTAAGGGGGAGAAAGTAATCATTTTATATCATTCGCATCCGACAGCACCCCCTATCCCATCAAAGGAAGATCTACAATACCATCCAGATGAAGATATTAAAATGCTAATTATTTCGCTTATGAATAAAGAGATTCAATATAAATGCTATCAAGTCTCAGGGATGGAATATAAAGAGGTACCGGTCCAAATTATGGAATCGTAACTCCTAAATTATACTAAAAGTGTTCTACGACTAATATTCTGACAGTAAACGATACCTCTGAATTAAAATTAACAGTTGCAATAATCTGCTCCGGAAATACTTGTGTTTCCACTATTCATAACATCTGTTTATTTTTGGTGGTTTGCATATCACTCATATTGTATGTCTTCCATAGGAACTACGTATGATGTGAGAGCAAATATTAATTTACCTAATTCGCTAAACCATATAGTTTTGCTTTAGCTATATGAGAAATCAGTCATCACCAGGGTTAGAATCATCGATTGAAGCCGTTGCTCCAGATTCTTCATTATTATTTTTGAATCCTTTATTAATTTGACCGGCGTTCTCTATATCACCGGTAGCCTTATATCCGGCAACTTCCATATTGCTTGTTGTACCATATAAGCCCATTCCACCGAGTTCAACTTTTAACTTTTCTGGTGTATGGTCTTGTTTTTCACTCATCGTAACACCTCCTGGTATTATTGTGACCACGAGACTGATGTTTATTCTGGAAAAATAAGTGAATAATGCAGGCTAGCAGGATTAGCTAACATCATTTGTTCCAAAAGAGAAAATAAAGAAGAGGATGAGACAATAGGGGCTCAACCTTGTCCTTTCCTCCCGCAGGAATCTACGCAAATTTCCAGAGCTAGTATCGTGTATCATTCGGTTTTACATTTAATTCTTTTGTTATGTCCCATCCACTTCTAGTTCTACACCAATGTTACTTTTTCTCGACAACCCACCATTGATGTGTATTGTTATATAGCGTATAAGGTAATGGTTCAATACCCTTTAATCGATTGTTATATGCCCATACATTATTTGGTGTATAAAGAATAAGCGCAGGCAGCTCTTCGGAATAGAGCTTTTGCCAATCACGGTATACATCTGAACGGTAGTCTTGCTCAAAGGCTTCTGGTGTTTTTATAGCTTTGTTTAATAAATCGTCAGAATCTGGATTATTCCAACGTGAAAAATTATATGCAGCAGTCGATAACCATAGATTAGCTGGATCTGGCTCGGTACTGGATAGATTCCAACCTAATAAGTATAAATCCCAATCATTGTTATCATTGGTTAAATCCTGGATGAAGGTAAACATTTCCTTTGGCTCTCGAAGTTCAATTTTAATTCCAATCTCCTCAAGCATTTGTGCAATTAATGGGCCCGTTTCTTCCCGAATTGCATTGCCTGTAGGATAATCGAAATGTAATACCCACTCATTTCCGTCCGGATCTTCACGAAATCCATCCTCATTTTTATCCACATAACCTAGTTCATCTAACAATGCTTTTGCCTTTTCTGGGTCGAAGCTATAATGTTCTGTTGCGCTTTCATCATATGCCCAAAATGATTGGGCGATAGGAGAGTGAAGTAATTGTCCACGTCCGTTTAATAATTCCATAATTAATTGTTCTCGATTTATAGCATAAGCGATTGCTTGTCGAACTTGTGGTTCGGAAAGCTTTGGATTAGGTTTCCAGTTAGTTGGGTTAATGATGCCGTTCTCGACATCCTCTTTTGTCTGGTGATGCAGTTTGAAACCGAGTATTTGATAGCTAAAATCAGGCTGCTCCACTAAGGTGATATTTTCCAAGTCACGTACTGTTTCGTAATCATTTGCAGAGATTACATCTGGATTTGCTATTATATCCACTTCACCTCTTTCCAGCAGTCCTGCGATAACTGATTTTGCTACTACTCGCCAAATGATTTCGTCAAGATATGGTGTGCCTTGCCAGTATGCATCATGGCGTTCGAGAATGTATTCCTCTCCTTCAACTGCTTTAGCAAATTTAAACGGTCCTGTACCGATTACTTTTTCTGGATTTATGGATGCCTCTGCACTAGGCATATCGGCTATTGGAATTTCTTTAAATATATGCTCTGGAATGACTGGAAAGCTTGCAATATAAAGTGGATTTATCATTGGTTCCTTAAACTTAAAGGTGACCGTATACGTATCATCTGCGATAAGGCCTTGGAATTGATCGGTGTCTCCGTTAACATATTCGGAATATCCCAGTAGTGGCTCTACAAATGCAGTGTGAACCCCACCAGCTTCTGTATAATCAGGGTCTGCAATGGACTGATAAGTAAATACAACATCATCTGCAGTAAATTCCTCTCCATCATGCCATTTGACCTCTTCTTCTAGGTAAAGGGTTAATTCAGTTTGATCTTCATTAGTCTCCCAGCTTTTTGCTAACTTAGGAATGAATTCTAGTTGTTCATTTTGACCTACTAAACTCTCATGTGTAAAGGAGAGAATGTTCGCTTCGTAAGGATCCTCATAAAATATGGGATTAAACATTCCCGCTGGTGGTTCATACATAGCACCAACAATAGATCCACCAGGTGTTGGCTCGCTAGCTTCTTTCATTATATCTTCTTTTTCTGGGGCGGAATTCTCTTCCAAAGGATTATCTGTTTTATCATCACATGCTACTAATAGAATACTAACGAAAATTCCTATGATAAAGATTCGTATACTGAGTTTTTGTGAGAACAAGGTACTTCCTCCTCTATTCTTGCTGTTTATAGTGGGGCAAGACGCTAATAACCAATGAACGACAACAGTTTATTTATAAAGCATGTAAACATGGCGTGATTGGATATGATTTTCGTAACATCTTATGAAAGGTTGTTTTATATTATTACTTTTCAAGGATAAAGAAATGAGATCGACCCTAGTTGAAACAAGGTAATGTTCTATTTCATTTTTTGGTGATAAACTAGAAGAAATAGAATAAACTCGAGGTGTAGAAAATGGATTTACATACGTACGTTACATTAGATGCAACAGATTTGGCAGAGTTAGTTCGAAAAAAAGAGGTAACCCCTACAGAGCTTGTACAGTTAAGCTTGGAGCAATTAGAAAAAGTTAATCCGGATATTAACGCAGTCGTTCATGATAGAAAGGAAAAGGTTTTACAAGAAGCTGAGAAACTAGGCATTGGTGAAGCTACTTTTTCTGGTGTGCCCTTTTTATTAAAGAACATTTCCCAACGATTAAAGGGAGAGCCAATCACTTCAGGTTCACGGCTTTTGCGTTCGAATTTTGCTAAGGATAATTCTAATCTAGTGGACAAGCTACAGCAGTCAGGATTTTTATTCTTGGGGCATACGAATACGCCAGAATTTGGATTAAAGAATATTTCAGAGCCTGTATTATATGGTCCATCAAGAAACCCTTGGAATACAGAATATTCTCCAGGAGGATCTAGTGGTGGCACAGCAGCTGCAATTGCGGCCGGGGTAGTACCAATGGCCGGGGCTAGTGATGGGGGAGGATCTATTCGTATACCAGCGTCCTTTTCGGGATTAGTCGGATTAAAACCAACAAGGGGACGTACACCTGTAGGTCCAGGTAATGGACGTCAGTGGCAAGGGGCATCGATTGATTTTGCTTTATCTAGAACGGTTCGGGATAGTGCAGCATTATTAGATATCTTACAGGTTGTTCAACCCGAAGCTGCTTTTCAAACGCCGCTTTTCCCTGGTAGCTTCCAAGAAGAAATGAAAAAACCTTTTGATAAACCGTTACGCATTGCTTTCTCGACGAAGTCTCCTGTAGGCACACCGGTGTCTGAGGATGCCAAGAATGCAGTTAGGAACATAGTAACTTGGCTGGAAGGTGAGGGCCATTATGTGGAAGAAAGAGATAATGGTGTAGATGGTATCCAGCTAATGCGTAATTATTACCTGATGAATAGCGGGGAGATGGCTTCTCTAGTTCAAGAACTGGAAGAGGCATTCGGTAGAGAAATGACAGCAGATGATATGGAGATCGAATCCTGGCTATTAAGTGTTGCTGGTAAGTCCGTAACAGCAGCTGAGTTTTCTGCGAGCCTTGCAGCTTGGGATATTGCGGCAGCGCAAATGGCCGAGTTCCATCAGGAATATGATTTCTTTATAACACCTGCAACCGCCTATACAGCACCAAAGGTAGGGGAACTTACCCACTCTGATGCTAAGCAAATGGAATTAAGAGAGCGAATTGAAAAACTGGATAAAAGTGGGCAACAGGAGCTAATTTATGAAATGTTCCTACCGAGCTTAACCTATACACCATTCACGCAGCTTGCAAATTTAACTGGACAACCAGCTATTTCATTACCTGTCTATTTATCTGAGCAAGGCTTACCCTTAGGTGTACAAGTAATGGCAACTAAGGGAGAAGAACACCGTCTTTTACAATTGGCCTATCAGCTTGAGCAAACATCACTTTGGATAGATATGCTGCAAAATCCGTTTTTAAAGGAAATGGGTAACAAAGGCCACGTACCTCGTTTATAGAAGAAAGAGACAAACCTTATTATTGGTTTTTCTTAAGGTTTGTCTCTTTTATATTCCAACTTATTTTCACTATTTAGGTTTGGTACAAGTTCAAAGGGGTGTATAGGGTAAAGAATAATAGAAATAAACATAGCAATTTATATAAATTAAAACGTTTATACACCTCTTTTTTTGAAAATAATGTATTTTAAGTATCCTTTTACTAAGTACTTGATTTTTAGTATAGTTAAAAGGAAAAGTAATTTATGCAGAGGGGCGTTAGTGGATGCAGGAGACGATTGTGTATAACGAAAAAGTAGGAAAAGTCATCGAGAATATTAATAAAGTAATGATTGGAAAAGAAGACGTAGCTGTTTTAAGTTTGGTAGCTTTACTTGCTGAGGGCCATGTTCTACTTGAAGATGTGCCTGGTGTTGGAAAAACAATGTTAGTTCGTACATTAGCTAAATCACTAGATTGTGATTTTAAAAGAATACAATTTACCCCAGATTTATTACCTTCTGATGTAACCGGTGTTTCAATCTATAATCCAAAAGAAATGGAATTTGAGTTTCGTGGTGGACCTATTTTAGGCAATATTGTATTAGCGGATGAAATCAATCGTACATCACCGAAGACACAGTCTGCACTTTTAGAAGGCATGGAAGAAAAAAGCGTTACGGTTGATGGAAAAACAATTCCGCTGCAAAAGCCTTTTTTCGTAATGGCAACACAGAACCCGATAGAATATGAAGGAACATATCCACTACCAGAAGCTCAATTAGATCGTTTTATTTTGAAACTAACGATGGGATATCCATCTTTAGAGAACGAATTGGAAATGCTAGAAAGAATATCCAAAGAGCACCCCATTGAAACAATTTCACCTGTCATGTCAAAAGAAGAATTAGTTTTAATCCAAGAAGAAGTTCGCCAGGTTTATATAGAGAAAAATGTTCAACAATATATTGTTAATCTTGTCCGTGAGACGAGAAACCATGAGGATATTTTTCTAGGAGTTAGTCCACGTGGGTCAATTGCCTTGATGAGGGCAGCGAAAGCTTACGCATATATCAATGGCAGGGATTTTGTTCTTCCTGATGATGTGAAGTATTTGGCTCCATATGTACTAACACACCGGATTATCTTAACTTCTGAAGCGAAATATGACGGGAAAACAGCAAGACAAATAGTGGAGCAGGTAGTCAAACAAACATTTGTACCAATTCGAAAGGAATTTTAGGTAATGAAACCAGCTTTTCGTTTAGTACGTAATGGTCTATTTATCTTATTCCTATTTGTCATACTTTTTGCTTATGCGATGTTTCAAGGGGGTTTTACGAGCTGGTTCCTATTTTATAGCTTTCTACCAATCTTCCTCTATTTAGTGGGTTTACTGTTTTATCCGATTTCCCGTTGGAATGTGGAGAGGAATATGTTTAAGCATGTCGTTGCCACAGGGGATCGTATTACGGCTTCTATCCAAATAAAACGTAAAATCCCCTTTCCCATTTATTATGTCATCGTTGAGGAAGTGTTTCCTGAGTCGTTAAATCGAATTGATATTCGGCATGCTAAATACCAATATATGGACCAACCGAATAAATTGTATCAAAACCGTCAAATGAAAAAGATTATCTTCCCTTGGTTTAAGCGAGAATTTATTATTACCTATGATCTCGATCAGCTACCTAGAGGGGTTCACGTTCTTCCTGCTGTTCGTGTTAAGACAGGTGACATATTTGGATTAATTAAAAAGGAGTATGTTTATCCTGTAACGAATGAGTTAATCGTATATCCCGTTACAAGGAATATTCATTTAGTTGAAAAGATAAACAGCTATGAGCAAGGCTCGATTTCATCCTTTTCCTTAAATCTAAAAAATACAAACGTTGCAACTGGCGTTCGTGAATATACGCCAGGTGATAAATTTTCCTGGATCGATTGGAAACAAACAGCTAGGAAAAATGATGTCATGACCAAGGAATTTGAACAGGAAAAAAGTACAGATACGCTAATAATTTTAGATAATTGCTATTATCATGGCATGAATTTACTTGCTTATGAAGCCACTATTGAGGCGAGTATGTCTTTAATGGAAACGATAAGAAGACAAGCCTCTCAAGTTGGGTTTCTATCGATTGGGGAGGATACGGTATTTTTCCCTGTTAAAAATGACCCTGCGAAAATGGAAGGAATCAGAAAGCATTTAACCCAAGTACAGCCACGTTTGAACTATCCATTTGCTAGGAAGCTAAAAGAAGAAATGCAAAAAATAACGAATAGCTACTTTGTCATATTAGTTACAACGCATCTGGATCACATGGTAAGAGATACCCTTCAACATATGGGGCTAAGAGAGAAGAAGCTTATGATTCTATATATCCAGACTGAGGGCCGTATTTCCATGGAGGAACATCGTGTTATCCAAGAGCTTCGTAATGAAGGGGTTGGCATTAGTCTGTTAACCGAGAAAGATTTGGTTATGGATCCAATCGAGGTGAATGCATTATGAGGAAACTAAATAGAACGAATATACCTTTTGTTTACACCTCTATTCTTTATCTGGCTGGTTTATTGTTATTTCTAGAGTGGCTTTATCCAGTAGATCAAGTAACGGATACGACGTTTATCGGCATCTTTATTATCTATACGTTCTTTTGTTTCTTTATCAGCCTAATTCAAATTAAATGGTGGCTATCCTTTATTTTAAAAGGATTTGGGATTGTTTTTATTTTGAATGGATTGTATTCTGCCAATAATTTTTGGAGTATGAGCTGGTTCAAGGAATTCTATGCAGAAATTGCCTATAATATCCAAGTTCTACTATCGCGACAATGGTTTGATTTGTCTAATATGTTCCGTACCTTATTATTTTTACTCATCATATGGTTAATGAGCTATCTGATTTTTTATTGGTTTGTTCAGGTAAAGCGGGTTATGGTATTCAGTGTTCTAACGTTTGTTTATATCACACTGTTAGATACGTTTACTGTATATAACGCAGATTGGGCAATTTTACGCACATTCATTATTGCATTTTTAGCTTTAGGATTAGCGAATGTTCTAAAGGAAATCCAAAAAGAGAATATACAAAGCTATCGATTAGGTACGAGACCACTTTGGATTCTACCATTAATAGTCATTGTATTATTATCTTCCGTAGTTGGTTATGCAGCGCCAAAGCTTGACCCACAATGGGCTGATCCAGTTCCGTTTATAGAAGGTGTTGTAAATGGAAATGGAATTGGTGGGGTTGGAGTAATTCAGAAGGTTGGTTATGGTGAAAATGATGATAGTCTTGGCGGATCCTTTGTCCAAGATTATACACCAGTCTTTCAAGCTTACATGAAGGAGGACAATTATTTCCGTGTAGAATCCAAGGATCTTTATACGGGGAAGGGTTGGCTTAATTCGAAGCGGAAGGAATTTGAGGAACAAGAGGATGGAATGATTAGCTTTGAAACCTTCACTTCAGACGTCGTGACAGAAGAAAGACAGTTGAGGCTAGATTTTGATGAACGAGCGTATATTTCGAAACTACTTTATCCGTATGGAATTAATCAAGTAACAACTTCTGATGAAAATGTGTCCTTGAAACTAAATGATGCTACAGGTGAAATTAGAACAGAAATAAATGATAGTACTGTAGTTCTGTCTGATTATAAGATTACGTATGACAAGCCATCATACCCTATCGATCAGATGAGGGAGAGTGGTACACCGGCAGATGAAGATTTACTAGAGAAATACACACGTCTACCATCCACCTTGCCAAATAGGGTCCAAGTATTAGCAGAAGAAATTACAGCTAATCATGATAATCAGTATGACAAAGTCCGTGCAATTGAACGATATTTTGGTGCTAATGGATTTGTTTACCAAATTAGTGATGTTGCTGTTCCAGAGGAAGATCAAGATTATGTGGATCAATTTTTGTTTGAAACAAAGGTAGGGTATTGTGATAATTTCTCTACTTCCATGGTTGTCATGCTTCGTACACTAGACATTCCGGCTAGGTGGGTAAAAGGATTTACTAGTGGTGAAAAAGTAGGTGACAATGTTGACGAGGAAGGTAATAATCTATATCAAGTAACCAATGCTAATGCCCATTCGTGGGTAGAAGTATATTTTGAAGGAATTGGATGGGTACCATTTGAGCCAACACAGGGCTTCAATGCACCAAATAGTTATGCTGTTGATACATCCACACAAGATGATGTACTAGAAGCACCTGAAGCAGAACCACAAACACCAGAACAAGAGTTAGAAGTGCCAGAACAAGAGGCTGATGAGGCATTTAGCCCAGCTGCTAAAGCAGATGATCAAAAGATTGAATTTACAATAGTTCATGGGATTATTCTAGCAGTGATTCTCCTTATTGGAATCGGATTAGTATACTGGAAGAGAAATCAAATAAGAACCTATTTATTAGAGCGAAAAATGACCAAACGAAAGGATGAAGCGACATATCAAGAAGCCTTCCATTTCGTATTGAAATTATTGAGTAAGAAAGGGTTCCAGAAAGAACCAGATCAAACACTGAGAGAATTTGCTGTCCGAATAGATAATTGGTATGGTACAAATGAAATGGCTAAGCTAACAGCAAACTATGAGAAGCTAATCTATCAAAATAGTACCAATCACAATGTAGAAGATGAAATGTCGGATTTATGGAAAAATTTAATTAAACGTATATTGGGTTGACTAGAGTTTCCTATCACTAGTAAAATAAGTTTAACTTATAAACACATGCTTTCATATATCCTCGATAATATGGTTCGAAAGTTTCTACCGGGGTACCGATAATACCCTGACTATGAAGGCGGAATTCTAGATATTACCCAAGTCTGGATTTCTGCCTTTTTCTATATTTATGTACTTCCTATGCTAGGAGTATGATATAGAAAGGCGGAAATCCAGACTTTTTTTATTATCTTTAGCAGTAAGGATATAGTGAAGTCTATATTACATGCTGCATTTGGATTGCGGTCAACATATTACAATATAAGGAGAATAACAATGGATAACGAAATGATTCTAGTTTTAGACTTTGGTAGCCAGTACAATCAATTAATTACACGAAGAATCCGTGAATTTGGTGTCTATAGTGAACTACATTCACACAAAATATCAATAGAAGAAATTAAAAAGATAAACCCAAAAGGCATCATCCTTTCTGGTGGACCACATAGTGTGTATGACGAGAATAGCTTTCGACCAGACGAAAGAATATTTGAGCTAGACATACCGGTACTTGGAATATGCTATGGTATGCAGCTAATGGCATTACACTATGGTGGAAAAGTAGATAAATCCAAAAATCGTGAATATGGAAAAGCAACCATTTCCTTGCAAAATAATCCAGTATTATTTAGTGAAAGACCAGAAGCACAAACAGTCTGGATGAGCCACGGAGACAAAGTTGTTGAAGCACCGTCAACTTTCACAGTAGATGCAACAAATCCGTCCACTCCAATTGCCGCATTCAGCATGAAAGAGAAGAAGATGTACGGTGTTCAATTCCACCCGGAAGTACGCCACTCTGAGTATGGAAATCAATTATTACGTAATTTCGTATTCGATGTTTGCGGAGCAAGTGGTGACTGGACAATTGAGAACTTTATTGAACAAGAAGTAAAGGCAATTAGAGAAAAAGTTGGTAACCGAAATGTCCTTTGTGCCCTAAGTGGTGGTGTCGACTCTTCTGTAGTAGCAGCTTTAATTCATAAAGCAATTGGTGATCAATTAACGTGTATTTTTGTAGACCATGGTTTGTTACGTAAGAATGAAGCAGATGACGTGATGAAGGTTTTCGCTGATGATTTTGATATGAATGTGATCAAAGTGGATGCTTCAGAGCGTTTCCTATCTAAGCTAAAGGGTGTCGATGATCCAGAGAAAAAACGTAAAATTATTGGGAACGAATTTATTTATGTTTTCGATGATGAAGCGGCGAAGCTAAAGGATATGGATTTCCTAGCACAAGGAACACTTTATACCGATATTATTGAAAGTGGAACAGAAACAGCACAAACTATTAAGTCCCATCATAATGTAGGTGGACTTCCTGAAGATATGCAATTTGAATTAATTGAGCCCTTAAACACATTATTTAAAGACGAAGTTCGTGAATTAGGTTCACAATTAGGCTTACCAGATCGAATCGTATGGCGTCAACCATTCCCAGGACCAGGACTTGCTATTCGTGTACTTGGTGAAGTGACCGATGAGAAACTAGAAATTGTTCGCGAATCTGATGCTATTTTAAGAGAAGAAATTGCTAATGCAGGCTTAGAACGCGATATCTGGCAGTATTTCACGGTATTACCTAATATTCGCAGTGTTGGTGTAATGGGAGATGCTCGTACGTATGATTACACGATCGGTATTCGTGCAGTAACTTCTATTGATGGAATGACCTCTGACTGGGCTAGAATTCCATTTGATGTATTGGAAAAAGTCTCTACTCGAATTGTGAATGAAGTAGCACATATTAATAGAGTGGTGTATGACATTACGAGTAAGCCACCTGCTACTATTGAGTGGGAGTAAAAGAGGCACTTCGTTAAACATACTAAGATTAATAGTGTAATACCACAACGGTGGTGTTACACTATTATTTTTGCATAAGTGACTTTCTCTGCTGACCAAATTTTCACATTTATCACTTCCTTTTTTTAAATATAAAAAGTGCAATCGATTAGGTTAGTTATTACTCTTTAACTATTGATTATTAACTTTTTCCTTTTTTTTTCGATAATATCTTTAGTAGGAGGGATTCTTGTGGATAGAAAAGATGGAGCTGAAAATAGATATTCATTATTAAATATAGTTATTCTATTAATTTTAATCTGTATACCAGCATTTCTATTATTAAAAAAAGTATACTTGCTAGTTAGCATCTATGTTGTATTAATTAGTTTATGGCTAGTATGGGTAAATAGGAATACTATAACTAGAAATGTCAATGTTTTTTTGGTTGAACGGAATAAGCTAAAGAAATTAAAGTACTATCACATTACAGATGATAACAAAGATATAGATTTAGAAAAAAGACTAAATACCTTTAGTTTATTTCGTGATACGGCGCTGGGAACAGTATTTATTTCAATAGTTAACTTGATGGCAATACACCGTCTCATTCAGCATTTTTTAGGTGAATCTGCAATTTTGAATTTATTAACCACGATCATTATCAGTTTTGTAGTTCTCATTGGATATGGGGGGATAATAGCATTTATAGTTTATAAATATACAACAACTATTTATGTTACAATACCAATAATTAGTGGATTCATCTACTTTCTCTTTCTAGACCCCATAATTAATTCCCTACCTGATTTTGCCAAGTTTGGAGTCTATTTATTTACAACAGTAATGCTGTATTTTGCGTTAACGTATGCTCTTCCAGTTCATGTTTTGAGAAAGCTAAATGGCAAGACAGTCCTAATTAGTTCAATTACAACAATATTAGCTGCGTTTTTAATTCGAATATTGTCATTCTATTTTCCAAGTTATATCCAAAGTGAAAATTATCTATTAACCATTGAAACTCTAAAAAATGCGACTGATATCTCAGATACATTAAAAAAAATCATATTAGATAATCCTCAGTTAGTAGATGTTATTAATCTTTTTTTAGTAAAAGAAGCATCGAACCTATTGATCTCAATGACAAGTTTAGTAATAACCGCTTTTACAATATCTTACATTTTAGGTGGCCTAATAATTAATAGAAAGATAAGGAAAAATAGGCTGGAAGCAAAAAAAATCTATAGAAGGCTTATTAAAGAAGAATATCCAATAAACTATCAAATTTTAATTGAATGCTCCTTTTACGGTGGAGAAGATTATGAGAATCTCTTATTAAATAATGACTTAACCTCAAAAATAATCATGGATAACGAGACTAATCTCAATATTCCGGATACATCAATAAAAAAACGGATTGTAGCTTGGTGGAAAAAATCAATTGTATACTCTATTTTCTCAGATAAAAAAAGACTTTAGTAAAATAATTAACTAATAGATATACTCAAATACACAATGTGAAGTCACTAGATAGTTGCACTCAATTTCACTGACTAACTCACACAGTTTTTTGATTTCCCTAATAGTATATTCATCAACTCCAAAGTTAGATCATTATCATGAATGGCATATTCTTCATATTCACAATCTAATCCAATTCGTTCTTCATTTCTTCCATATCAATGTGAGAAGGGAACTATTTACTGCGTATTGCAGATGTATTGAGCTATCGATTGAGGAAAATAGAGCCACTAGTAGTACAATCGCTCTTTAAGGTATAGAAACAGAACAATAGCGGATCTGCTTGCCATTGACTGTTATGCCCGGTTTTTTGCATTCACTGGCGGGCCCGCCAGTGAATGCTTAGAATAGAAGTGTTCGTGTATCATACTTGTGCAGGTGTGCCTATTTGGCATTATTTATGACAGACTTGTCATTATTCCTCAACACTTGCAAAAGTGAAGTCCAAAATTGTGGCGGACAATAGCATTTGAGCTAGTAATAGTGGAAAGTTGCCGGTGGATCACCTTTCCGCAGGTACTGGCTCAATCTTCCTCATACAGTGGCTCAAAACTACGCGATGCTGGCTCAAACTGTCCGCAATACTCACGTACTAACCAATTCACCCTCGTTGTATTTACCTTGTTGATAATATAGACATTCATTTCAATTTTAAGTATCACCTCGTTTCTAGAAATTGGGTAGAAAAAACAGTAAACTCATATGAATTTACTGCTCGAATATTGTATTGAACTTAATCGGAAAATAGAATTTCTCTATTTTCATATAGGGAAGTATACTTGGGACATGATTCTTATTGTTGGATCCTCTGGGTTCTCTACTTGTATATCTAGTATCTCCCTCATTAATGCCATACAAAATTTTGTTCCTACTTCTTCAGTAATTATATCTTTTAAATAAATATTATTATCATCATATTTTTCGGGAAAGTTCACATCAAAATAGGTCATTTTTTGTTTTTTTTCTTCCCATATCCTATATTTCACTATACCTTTGCCGTCAATTTTTAGTTTAGTACACTTAATTAAGAATTTATCTATTTGTCCTACTTTACTCCATGTAGCTAAGTTTTTAGTTATATACACTTCATCCCAAGTATCAAAAATAGGAAAGTGCAATAATAAATTCCTTATAAAACTAAATAAATCATCTGCAATAATTCCTTCAAAATGTGGTCTTCCACCTTTTTTCATCCATTCAAGATAAGTTTTTATTGGCTCATAACTTAATAGTTCTTTATATATTGAGAAAGCTTCCCTTAATTTAAAAAATCTTACACTAGCTTCTTTATTGAGAAAATCATCATTAACAATTTCTTCAAATAAATCATAGAATCTGTTGTAAAATAGCGATAATACTTCTTTTTCTTGTTCATTAGGTTTTATTGACTCTATATAGCTTCCCTCCTTGCAGGTTTTAACTTAGCTTTATTTCCTAATACATACTAGCTAATGTTCAATATTTCAATAAATATAATGGAATGATACTTTTTAGTGTATATTTTCAATTAAGAGAAGTACCTATTAAAGACTTTTTAGCAAGTAGCAATATCTCTGATATTGTTTTTCCAACAAATTGTTGTACATCCATTATTGAAGTTTGAGAGAATGAAATCTCAAAAAGACACATTCTTGTATCAAGTTCCACATTTTAGAGGGGATTCCAATGATTACATTGATTTCTCAAAAATTGAACACTTATTAGATTAAAACTTTTAGAAGTTTAAAAGACGTGCAAATAAGATGGTCTCATCTATAAAAATATTTTCATTTATTAACCTGGTGAACTATATAGCAAAGAGCTAATTAGTTGCTCTTCTGTTCGGAGCTTTTCTAAATCTTCATAATATCTATCTTTAGTAATATTCATACATGCAATTCTGTTATAAAAGGTCCTTGTAGATAAACCATGATCATTATAGAACATAGTGAATTCATGAATTGTTCCGGCAAGTCCTGAACTAGCTAAGCACCAATTTTTTAGTTCTTTGGGAGGAAGATCAAGTTCTGATTCTGCAGAGTACCATTTATTAATAAATGGTATTAGTTTATTCAACTCTTGCACAAACTCTTCCTCCGTTTTTGTTTCATTTAGAAACTCGTTATAAATTCCAATAACTTTTTCTGCTAAAGAGATTAAATTGCTAATTATTACTTTTGTTTGAGATATGAGAGAGTTCTCCTCTCCAGTATTTTCTTGTTGAAATATTTTTAGAGTGTTGTAGTAAGTATGGAATTTAAAATGTATTTCATTTATAATTTCGCAGTTTCCAGATAATTTATTCCACCAATTTTTGTCTTGAGTTTCGTCTACCCAAGTTGTATGGCAAATATATTATCATTGATTATATCAAATTCATCTCTACCAAAGTAGGAGAAGATAATATTTGCTTTTTTATTTTTCCATTTATTTTCTTCACGTTCGCCTTTGTATATTTCTAACCCTTTTACTTTTTTAACTATTTCATGATTCATATTAGAAATTTCCTCAAATGACAAAGGGCTTTTTAGAATAACTTTAACTGAATAACTTTTTGCTATAGGACTATGTGATGGTTCGACATCACATATAATATAATCCTCAGATTCATAATAGTAAGTTTCTGATTGATGAGGGGTGTATGCTTCGACAGGGAATAGAATCGTTCCGCCTATATTTGCTCTGAAAATAGGTTTCTGCATTTTATCCCAAATATCCAAGTATAGAAAAAGTAACTTCTGAATATCATACAAAGATTTGTTTCCCTTTTTGATTAATAATCTATCTACGAGAGCTTCACATAAAAAACTTGTAAATAAGCTAAGTGGTTTAGTTGGGTGTCCCCAAGAATACTGAGTAGCATTGCTTGAGGAAATGACTGCATATCCTTTTCCGAAGAAATCAATTATGTTTTCGTTTAAATCAAACGAAGAAGTTTCTTCAACCCTAAAATTTCCAGACATGCAGCTATCTAAAATTATTAACTTATTTTTAGAAGATATAGAGTCTAAGAAATTAATAATTTCTCGTGTACCAATTGCTTTGTCACTAAAAGATATAAAGAAGTTAATTAAAGGGACACCGGTATCATGGTAGGATTCTAAAGTCTTGATCTTGTATCTAGATGGAGGAATGGAATATATAGGATCCATTGATTAATTAATAAGAAATAGCAAATAGCCCATACCAATCAGGCTTGGGCTATTTATATTCTACCTATCAATCAAGTAAAAGCTGATATGCTTTACGCTCACCGTGTTCAACAGGAAAATAAATCATGCCACTATAATGAAATCCTGCATTTACAATCACTTTTTGCATAATTTCATTTTTTGGATATGTGTCAATACGTACATCTTTATATTCCATGTGACGAGAGAGTACAATTAAATCATGTAATAAGATTTTGGATAACCCTTTGCCACGGACATGTAAATCTACCGCTATTCTATGGATAACGATGTAAGAATCCTCTTGTCCTTTCCATGATCCTCCCGTCATATTTTCGTAAGGCGCTTCTGGACCTGGAACTAATGCGCCATATCCTGCTATCTTGTTATCGGAGATTAAGACATGTGCATATCCTTTTTCGATATCTTGCTTAATTAATTCAGGTGTCGGACCATCCCCATTTTGCCATTGTGGTAATCCTTGCTCCTTTAGATAGGCAATTCCATCATTTAGAATTGACATAATTGCTTCTAAGTCATGTATTGTTGCTTTTCGTGTATAGACTGGCATTGTTTAATCCTCCGATATTTTTAAAATGTGTTTTCTTATTATTACTGAGGTAATGCCGTTTAAACAAGTAAAATGCACTTCTAAAAGAGGATAGTTACTTATAATTGTTGAAAATGATGTTGCTATTATTTGAGGTGATAGTAAATCATTGATGGGTGAATTTAGATGTGAGGGGAGAGGGATTTCTTCCTTAAGTCTCGAAAACCTTTTGGGACGTGGGTGAAAAGGCGAACATTATTTTTTTTATTTTTAAAAACGTTCGGGAATGGTTGACATTTAACTAGTAAAATAGTAACATATTATCTGAAACAAGGTAAAAGAATACTTTGCGTATAATTTAGGGGATATGGCCCAAAGTTTCTACCAGACCACCGTAAATGGTCTGACTACGCAGATTAGTAATATTTAGATGATAGTTTATTATTTACTAGAATCCAATTACTTTTCTCACGTAGTTTTTTGGTAGCAAGCTTAAGTCCCCAATTGGTGGATTTAAGCTTGCTTTTTTTTATTTGCATTCATTTTTAGTTATTTTAGGAGGAAAAGTAATGAAGAAGTTTTTTCAATTTGAACAATTAGGAACTAATCTCCGCACCGAATTTACTGCCGGATTAACAACGTTCTTAGCAATGGCATATATATTATTTGTTAACCCAGATATTTTAAAGGAAACAGGTATGGATCAAGGGGCGGTATTTACAGCAACAGCAATCGCTGCAGCAGTAGGTACGTTATTAATGGGTCTTATTGCGAAGTATCCTATCGCCCTAGCACCGGGAATGGGATTAAATGCATTCTTTGCATTTTCGGTTGTTATTGGAATGGGTATTCCTTGGGAAACAGCATTAGCTGGGGTATTAGCTTCTGGACTTATTTTTATTGTGCTAACATTAACTGGTCTTCGTGAAAAAGTAATTAACGCTATCCCTGCTGAATTGAAGAAAGCAGTAGGAGCAGGTATTGGATTATTTATTGCATTTGTTGGTCTTCAAAATGCTGAAATTATTGTAGGTGATCCAGATACGTTATTAGGCCTAGGGGATTTTACCAATCCGATGGTATTACTTGCTATATTTGGATTAGTAGTAACTGTAATTCTATTAGCGCTTAAATTAAAAGCAGGTATTTTTTATGGTATGATCATTACTACTATTGTTGGATTGATTTTCGGTTTGTCTGAGTTCAATGGTATTGTTGGAAGTGTACCAAGTCTTGAACCTACGTTCGGGCAAGCATTTGCACACTTTGGTGACATTTTCACTATCCAAATGCTAGTTGTCATTCTTACTTTCTTATTTGTCGATTTCTTTGATACGGCAGGAACTTTAGTTGCGGTATCAACACAAGCAGGATTAATGAAGGATAATAAATTACCGCGTGCTGGTAAGGCGTTGTTTGCTGACTCAGCAGCGACAGTTGTTGGTGCAGCAGTAGGTACGTCAACTACTACTTCCTTCGTCGAATCTTCTTCAGGTGTTGGAGTTGGTGGACGTTCTGGATTTACTTCGGTCGTGACGGCAGGATTTTTCCTATTAGCGTTATTCTTCTCGCCACTATTAAGTATTGTGACATCAGCAGTTACAGCACCAGCATTGATTATTGTTGGGGTATTGATGGCAACAGCGTTAAAGGATATCGATTGGAATAACTTCGCAATCGCTGTTCCAGCCTTCTTAACCGTTATTATGATGCCATTAACATACAGTATTGCTACTGGTATTGCAATTGGATTTATTTTCTATCCAATCACAATGCTTGTTTCTGGAAAGGCGAAACAAATCCATCCAGTTATGTATGTACTGTTTGTCATCTTTGTTGCATACTTTATTTTCTTGTAGGAGTTAACTTAAACCAATTATAAATTACTGGTCGTCGATTAATGGGCGGCCAGTTTTTTATCTATTAAAATAGAAAAAGCACCCGTCATGACGGATGCTAATTAATCTTACTTCCAATTCTCTTCGATAAACTCATCACGGCCTGATTTGGCCCGATCTTCTTTATATTCTTTTTCGCTTTTTTTATAGAAATCTTGATGATAATCTTCCGCTGGATAGAATGTAACAGCTGGTAGAATCTCTGTTACAATTGGCTTTTGGAATCGGCCACTTTCCGCTAATGCTTGTTTAGAAGCTTCTGCTTGTGCTTTCTGCTCTTCATCATGATAGAAGATAGCAGTGCGATATTGTTCTCCACGATCTTGGAACTGACCACCGGCATCGGTTGGATCAATTTGGCGCCAGTAAACCTCTAATATTTCATTATAGGAAATAATACTTGGATCAAACGTAATTTCAACCGCTTCGTAATGACCAGTAGTACCCGTCTTTACTTCCTCATACGTTGGGTTTTCTACATGGCCACCAGTATAACCAGAAACAACAGCATGCACTCCGTCCCACTGATCGAAAGGTTTTACCATACACCAGAAGCAGCCGCCAGCAAATGTTGCTTTCTTTAATGTTGTCATATTATATATCCCCCACATTGTGCTATAGACGATGTAGACAGGCTACATCAGATTGAACTAAGAATAAGATTATATAAAACTATATCATATTTAGGAAAACTATCCTAAAGAAAAATTCCAGAAATTAATATGGCAATAAAATATTAGAGGTATTATGGAGATACCCATCTTAATTAGAAACATTAAGATGGGTATTAAAGAATTCTAAAGTAATATTATTTATTGTGTTGTGTAGTTCTTTGGTAGATAGGTTTCCTGTCATACCTATCCATTTTGTAACTGGTGAAAGTAGAGGGAAATCACTAAAGTCTAGATGAAGCGCATCTTTAAATGGAATTACGTTGTCAGAGCCGCTAATTGACTCTATTCTTCGATAAAATTCAGCTAAATAGTCCTCATCATCGATGTAATCTGCAGTTAGGGAATCGTCACCTATTAGTGTTAGAAATGGTTGTTTAACCCCTAACTCATGTGCGTCTCCGTAGGGAAACCCATCCATATTTATTCCTGCATGGAATCGGTTATCCACTGCTAAAGTATGACTAGCAGTAGCTCCGCCAAATGAATGGCCCAAGTATCCAACTTTACTTAAATCGATTTGCCCTTTGGCTTGTTCTAACCAGACTTCATCATGAATTTCTCCATCATTAACATTTTCCACCCAGTTGAGAACACTTTGCGCATCTTTACTCCATTCATATAAATAATCATTTAAAAGGTCATCATCACCAGTAAATTCAATATCAGCTAATCCAGGTCGGTCTCCATTGGAGAAAACAGTTCCTGGAGAAAAATAAGTATGGTCTATTCCTACAACTATGTATCCTTGACTGGCAAGCTCTAACACTTGGAAATGGTTCTGGCTTCGGTTACTACCAAATCCGTGAGAGAAAAAGATAATGGGATATGGATTTTCTTGATTTAAAAGAGTGGCATGATTATAAGCTGGAACCTTTTGTTTGACGAAAGATTGTAAGAGAAAACCTGGTATTCCATTTAATTCGGCGAATTCTTCCATGAATAGGGAAGGGTGTTCATGGTACTTTGCTTTAGGTGAATGTTTAACATCTTCTGTCGGATACCATAATTGGACCATAATTCTTCTCGGTTCGTCTCCTTCTGCCCATTGGTCAACACGGCTATTATCCACAACCTCAAACGTCTTTGTTCCCACCTGATATGGTCCGGTTGGTTCTTTTACCGTGAACCAAGGAAATAAATATCCGGGCAGAGCAAGGGCGAATAGAAGGAAGGCGGTAATTAAAGTTCTTTTGGCTACCGTTTGTTTCTTTGTTTTTGAAACGTTGAATGTTAATCGGAATGTAAGAAAAAGTGTTATTAAATACAGTAGTACCATTGGCAGGCGCCATCCGTTTACCCAAACTTGTGTTAATAGGAGTATCCATTGTGCCATAACTAGCAGCAATAAAAGGTTTTTTTTCTTGCCCCAGAGAATAACAGTAAGTACAACGGAAATGGAATACAATATTTCTAATACATTCACCGATACCACTTTCCTTCCTTAAGCTTCATTAATTTAAACAGACTACATCAGTTAGGGTTAGATAACCTTCAATAATATAATATCATAAGATTTTGACTTATTTGGAATTATTTAAGTGTAATGTTTATTTATTACAATTCACTCTATTCAAAAGCACCAGGCATTATGCTATTTGGAGAGGTGCTTTTAAAATCAAAGTGAATTCCTAACTATTCAATTAAGATTTAAATCGGTTTTGGATTAAATATGAAAAGGTTAGAAGGAATTCTATGTAACTATAGTTATAGTGGAAATCAATCCTTCTTATAAACATGTAGCATAATTTTAGTGACGTATTCTTCCTCGTTATTTTTTACAATGGAATCATATACGAATTCTTCAAAAACATATTCTCCCAAGACTAGATTTAATCTGTCCATTTCTTTAAAGAATCGTTTATAGGTTTGGTTAACAGTTGCGACTCCCCCGATATGATAGCCACTTAAGAAATATCCCTTAACTGCTTGAAAGTACGGATAACCTTGCTTTGGTGTGGGTTGCTCCATATACAAATAACTATAATTTGTATATTCCCCTTTTAAAATATGCTCTCTTTTCGTAATAACCCCAATTGGATATCCTGAATCTAGTTTGGATATGTATAACTCGTCAATAAAATCGGAAACGACCTTAACAAATTCATCATTTGAGATGTTTTCAATATTTCTACTTAAATAAAGTGTCGCTTCTGGCAATTGTGTTAACGTGATTTGATCAAAATCGGTCTGGGCGGCATCTTCCATTAATTCTATTTTTGCATCGATTAGCTTCTCCTTCATTTCTATTTCTTGGCGTTTGATGACGATTTCTTCTTTCTTTTGATGCATTAATTCTAAAAATCTCTCTGGAGATTTATTATTCATGTAGTGTTGAATGTCTTTCAAGGACATATCTAGATCCTTTAACAAATCAATCACATTAAAGAGCTCTATTTGATGAATAGAATAAAAACGATATCCTTTTTCGTTTTTAATAATGGGTGATAGCAGGCCAATTTGATCGTAGTAAAACAGGGTTTGCTTGTTTACTTTACAAAGCTGGGCAAACTCACCGGAAGTTAAAT
Organism: Ornithinibacillus liuyingii; assembly: GCF_055550225.1. Taxonomy (NCBI): domain Bacteria; kingdom Bacillati; phylum Bacillota; class Bacilli; order Caryophanales; family Bacillaceae; genus Ornithinibacillus; species Ornithinibacillus liuyingii. The sequence goes on from NZ_JBPWOS010000004.1 coordinate 75,445, forward strand.
ATTTCTCTTTTTTGCTCAATTTGATCATCTCCATCTTGACTATATAGTTACTATATACATTAGGATAATAAGTTGTAAATAGAAAATTATCTATATGTTTATGAATATAAAGTAAAGGTTAGGGAGAATGAGAATATGCGTACAAATAAAGTCACCTTATGGTTATTACTACTGAACTTATTTATTGCCTTTTTAGGAATTGGTTTGGTTATTCCGGTATTACCGACATTAATGAATGAACTAGGTATTACGGGAAAGACAGTAGGCTATTTAACTGCAGCATTTGCGATTGCCCAATTAATCGCTTCACCATTAGCAGGTAAGGCTGTCGATAAGTTTGGCAGAAAGATAATGATTGTTATTGGGTTATTTATTTTTGGTTTTTCGGAATTTTTATTTGGTATTGGGAAAGAAATCGAAACCTTATTCATATCGCGTATTCTAGGTGGTATTAGTGCGGCGTTTATTATGCCAGCTGTTACAGCCTTTATCGTTGATATCACGACGAAGGAAACTCGTCCTAAAGCGCTGGGATATATGTCTGCTGCAATTAGTACTGGATTTATTATTGGTCCTGGGATCGGTGGTTTCCTTGCAGACTTCGGAACTCGAGTACCGTTTTTCTTTGCTGGTGGGCTAGGTAGCTTTGCAGCTATTCTATCGATTATCTTATTAACTGAGCCTGAACGTGCAGCAGAACATGAGGATGAGGAACAGGATGCGCAACAAAAAGTTGGCTTCAAGCGATTGTTTGTGCCAATGTATTTGATTTCGTTTGTACTAATTTTTATTACCTCGTTCGGACTTGCAGCTTTCGAGTCATTTTTTAGCTTATTTGTCGATCATAAGTTTCAATTCACGCCAACAGATATTGCGATTGTCATCACCGGTGGAGCAATATTTGGTGCTATCTCCCAAGTCTTATTATTTGATAGGCTTACCAAGTTATTAGGGGAAATTAGGTTAATTCAATATAGTTTATTATTATCAGCAGTGCTCGTTTATATGATGACGGTTGTCCAATCATATCTATCTATATTACTCGTAACCTTTATTGTGTTTGTAGGGTTTGATTTATTCCGTCCAGCGATAACTTCCTACCTTTCTAATATAGCTGGTAGGGAGCAGGGATTTGTTGGGGGAATGAACTCCATGTTTACGAGCTTAGGAAACATTTTTGGTCCAATAGTGGGCGGCGTATTATTTGATATAGATATTAATTATCCATACTTCTTTGCTACTGCGATTATAGCGATTGGAATCGTATTATCGTTGTTTTGGAAACAACCTGCTAAGAAGATAGTTACGGAAGCTGGTTAATTAAACAGTAATCTATACCTAAGTAACTGAAATATGTATTTGGCTATATAAAAGCTCCGGAATATTGCCGGAGCTTTTATTGTGTAGATTAGAATACCGCTTAGGTGATTTTCTGTTATTATCATTAGTTTTCCTCCAATAATTCAACCTTAACGCGATTCTTCTTACTAGAATCAGAAATTAACCGATGTAATTGGATATATAGTAATCCATTATGATAGGTTGCTTTGATTTTATCCGAGCGAACTGGAAATGGTAAGGGAAGCTTTCGGTCAAACACACCTTGTAGTATCTCTTCCTTCACTATGGTACCGGCACTAAAACCGATATCTATCGTTCCACGTAAATCTAACGTTGTATGGTCTACATAAATATCTACTTTATCCAAATCCGTTAATCCTGGTATGCTTGCAATACATAATATTTCATTGTCCGTTTGGTAAATATTGATTTGGGGAATGGTTGGTTTAAGGATCCCTTCAAACTGATTCCAAAATTGCTCGCCAAAGAAGTGATCTAAATTCCGTTTCCAATCAGACATTTGCTGAAATGGATCCATGACAACACCTCATTTTTTGCAGTATGATAGTTATACTATATGCAAAGTCTAAAAAATGGGTGTATGCCCTTAGGAGTATAAGAAAATAGGAGGTTATGTTATTGCTGGAAAATGCTCTAATCATGGTTGCTATCATTCTGATTATTAATATCGTGTATGTTTCCATGTTTACCATTCGTATGATTTTAACATTAAAAGGACGCCGCTATGTGGCAGGCTTTGTTAGTATGTTTGAAATTGTTGTCTACATATTTGGGCTAGGTCTTGTATTAGATAATTTGAACGAGATACAAAACGTACTAGCTTATGCTCTTGGTTATGGAATCGGGGTAGTTGTTGGTTCCATTATTGAAGAAAAGCTTGCACTTGGATATATTACTGTAAATGTTATCTCTGGTAATCCTGATTTAAACTTTACCCGTAGATTAAGGGAAAAGGGGTATGGTGTAACCAGTTGGTCTGCTTATGGAATGGATGGAGACCGGCTATCTATGCAAATATTAACACCAAGAAAATACGAACTACGATTATATGAAGAAATTAAAACCATAGATCCGAAAGCCTTTATCATTTCCTATGAACCGAAGCAAATTCATGGCGGATTCTGGGTAAAACAAGTTCGAAAAGGACGTTTACTCAATCCGAAGAAAAAAACGAATCCTGAAATTGAGAATACAACAAAAAGTTTTGATGAGATGTCTTAAGGAACTAATGGGAAGAATATTGTTAACATGGTGATAAGGCATAGCGAAGGTGGGAAAGGAATGGATTACTTATTATTTCGTGATCGAGTTTTTCAATTCAGATCCTTGTTTTAGTAAAGATATAGTGTCCAGTAACATGATAGTTGATAAATCTCAATTTGAAAGATAAATAATACTTTTCACCCTCTGTTCTAAAATGGGAACAGAGGTTTTTTTATGATATCCATCGTATACTAAATCAAAGCTAAACACTGAAAATTCTATTTGTAGAGCTTCACTGCTTGCTCCAGAAAGAATAAATATTTTGTGATAAAATTTTTTGGCTTTAAAATTTTAACTTTATTACCGAAGCCAGCTAAAAATTGGTAGGAAAATTGATTCTCTGGCAATTCAATTGTCACATGGTAGGTTCTTGGAGTCACTTTTGTAACGGAATTTTTTCCGTATCTCTCAATAAATTGATCTCTTACAGCAACATCTATCGATAGTTGTACAGTAACCAAACTTTGTTGTTCATTATGTTGTTTTTTTTCTTCAGATATCTTATCGGATCTTGGGGTAAAAAAGCCGTCTTTTTGGATATTTGTTATCCTCGTCAGTTTAAACGTTCGATAGTCCTTCCGTTCTAAACTATAACCAAAAAGATACCAATGCATCTCTCTCAAATGTACCTTATAGGGTTCTACGAATCTGTACGTTTTGTTTCCTACTTGATCCACATATTCAAATTTTAATAACCAATTGTTCTCAATTGCTTGCCTAATAAATAAAACTTCTTCGTTGATTTGGCTTCTTCCCGGCCAATCATAGAAAGTTAAATCAAGTGGTGGAGAAATATCTGCGCTGGTCATTCCTCTGATTTTTTGAATAGTCGTATGAATCTCTTGATTGGTAATCAGTCCCTCTAAGCCGCCTAAAGCTATAAGTATATTTTCAATATCCATGTGATTTAGTAATCGCTTATCGAATTTATACTCTTCCATTAGCGCATATCCCCCTTCAGGACCATATTCCGCATAAATGGGGATGTTTGCATAACTTAATGCTTCCATATCACGTTGAATCGTTCGTCTAGTTACATTAAAAAGTCGACTGAATTCAGATGCCGAAACAACTTCTTTTTGTAACAAGATCATCACTATCGAGATAAGTCGCTCAATTTTTTTCATATTGTCCTCCCATATACGACATACAGTTGTCGCCTATGGCCTATTATACTACAAATATGAAAAGGAGGAATTAAGTTATGAAAGCAATATCTTATCTACAATTTGATGGAAGAGCAGAAGAAGCGTTAGCCTTTTATGAAAACGCATTACAAGCTGCAAATGTAAAAATGGTGAGATTTGGTGCTTTTGGTCAAGATCCAAATGCCCCATTAACAGAAGAAGAACAAAACATGATTATGGAATCTCGAATTGAGTTTTCAGGGAATATTATGATGATTTCTGATGTTCCGCCTTTTATGCAAGCTGGGATAGGCGAAATCACAAAAGGGAATACCGTCTTAATCAGTATTATTGATGGTGATCCAGAAATGAATAAACGATTTTTTGAAGGGCTTTCAGAAGGTGGTACTGTGATCATGCCGATATCTTCTACGCCATGGTCAGCAAGTTTTGGAATGCTAGTTGATAAGTTTGGGGTAATGTGGAAATTTAATGGTGAGGCGAGTAAATTTCTAGATAGTTTCGTAAGTTAAATTTGTATTATAAAAGTTGTGGTTCAACTGCTCTGCTACGGTGGATTGAATATCTACCGTAGCACGATACAGGGAAATGCCTACCCTTTATTCTCTTTACCATCAACTAATTTTTGTAGCTTTTTAGCATACCTTGGAATTACTGGATCAGAGTGTTTTACTAATTGCTCAATTACACGCCTTACTAAATTCTTGTTTTCAGAACTCTCCGTGTCGTATTTTGACTCAATAAACTTATACAAGACTTCCGCAACAACATGAGGTGCAAAATCTGCCTTCTTCGAATGAACTAACTGCTCCATATTCGTAAGTAACCAGGTTGAATCATCATCATGACGGAAAAAATATTCCAATGCTTCTTGTATTATCCCTACTTTGTCCGTTTTGAAGAATTTTTCTGCTTCCTCATAAGTATAGCTGTCGTAGAATTTATCAAGCTCTGTTAAGTCATTTGATCCATCATCTTCATATAACTTGTTTAGAAGTTCGTCAAAGTTGGCGGCGATGACATCCTCGAATTCCATCTCCGCATCAATTAAGATTATAGGAGGGCTCGTTTTGGTTTGACGATAATCAAATGCAATAATATTTCTCCACCATTGTTACTTAGAATAACAATATCTTTTGGAAGCTCCCACTCTTTGATGAGATAAATTGATTCTAAAACACCTTCACTTTTCCTAGTACTGATACCATGCAGGAAATCAATGGTTAAGTCAGCATTTTCCTCTGGGTTCTCTTCATCAATATCTTGTTCGTAGACATACGGATAGCGATTACATTTCAACTCTCCTCCATTCTTCTCTCTAAGTAGATTTATATAAGAAACCGGGAATGTGACTCCCAACTTTCTTTCTACTTTATCTATGGTTTTGTCATCAAGTGGATCCAACTCATAATCATCAAGAACGTGGTTTGCCCAAATGTCAGCCATGGATTATACACCTCTCACTCCAATTTTTATAGAATATCATAGAATCTGGAAATTTTATTAATATTTTACTCTTTTACCATACCACCATTTAATTAAAGAGGTATAGGTCTTTTAAGTTATTTCATCGACAAGAATCGACTAACTATGTATCTAATAAATACAACGTACTAAAGTAGTCCTTAATTCAGTTATGATTCCTTCCGTTCATTAGAATATAGAAGGGATCATTTTATTAGGGAGTGGATTTACAGGAAATATAACACAAAAAATTAGCTGGTTTAAATCAGGTGCAATACCGAACTTGAACCAGCCAAGCACTTTAGAGTGCACCAACGTGATTAAGTCTCTTTTCTATTCTTGAAGTTCTTTCGTTTAGCGAAAATAATGAAGAAAATGAAAATCCCGTAAGCTCCCAATACTCCTGTCAGGCAGCTTGTAAGAAACTGGAGGTCTGGAGCAAATAGTCCAAAAGTCCGCCAGGATATTCCCATACTGAAAGAGATAATTGGAATGAGAGCAACAGCGAGTAAAATGGAAAGAATACCAGAAAATATCCAAACTTTTTTATTTATGACTTTTCTACGATTTAAGCGAATTAAACTTATAGAAATAAAAACAATTAAAAGTAATACGATACCGAGCAGAATCCATTGGGTGCTGACACTTAATTGAGTTAACTCTGGGTTTTCCCCATTGATAATGGATCGGATTCCCTCCATCATACTTAAATAAGCGACCGCTTCTAGTTCATGGTACTTATTGGTTAAAAGAACAGCACCTAGCTCCTCTTCAGGAATTAAGAATATCTCGGATCTATAATCTGTTGTTGCCCCAGTATGATAAGGATATTTATTCCCGCTTCTAGGAAAATGCCAGCCTAAACCATATCGTTGGCCACTTTCTGGTGGTGATTGTAATTCGGCTAAACTTCTTTCATTTAATAATTCACCACCCTGTAACATGAATTCAATAAACTTAATAAGGTCACTTGAAGTTGACGTCATATAGCCGTATGGTGCTCCCGAATGATCATACAACCCATCCCCTTTAATTGGTTGACCAAACCATGATTGGTAGCCCGGTACTAAACCTTTGTCTATCGCACTTTCATAGTCTGCAGTTGTGTTTTCCATATCCAGTGGTGCAAAAATATTGTCATTAATATAGGTAGAGAATGCTTGATTAGAAACCGCTTCAATAATAGCCCCTAATAGTAGATAATTGGCTGAGTTATATTCATATACCTTTCCGGGACTTTGACGTAATTCTACGCCACTTAGTTCTTCAACGGCTTGTATGATGCCAGAATTTTCATCACGATTCTCTTGATCTGTTACTTTCAGCCCCTCATAGGTACTTATCCCACTGGTTTGTTCCAATAAATGACGTACCCTTATTGATTTATTACTATCGGTTTTATAGGTAAACCACGGGATGTACGTGTCGATTGGTTCATCTAGTATAATTTCCCCTTCTTCTACTAACTCCATTATTGCAAGTGATGTTAAAGGCTTACTTATTGAACCTATTAGAAAAGTTGTGTCTTCGCTAACTGGGGAACCGTCACTCATTGTCCCCCAGCTATCTTGAAAAATGATATTCCCTTTATGTACGACTGCCAGTGTGGCGCCAGGTATATTATATTCCTCCAGCGCTTTTTCCATAAAAGATTGGATTTGGTTAGTGGTAGTGATCTTTTTATCTGCAAATGAATGGAACGGGGTGATAATAATCATTAAAGTAAATAACATCCCAACTATTTTTCTCATTTGGTTTCTCCCTTGTACCCTTAATATGTATTAAACACTTTAGTCAGAATTCGAATTGTTTATATAAATCTCTACTAATTCGGTTAAAAGTTTATATGAATGATCTATATCAAATTTATCATTCACTATTTTTTGTAATGCCAGGCCATCAAAACAAGCCAATAATATACTTGCAAGTGCCGTGGCATCACGGGAACTTTTCACCATCTGTTGCAAAGGATTAGAAAGACTCTCTCTTCCATTGTCGAGTATAGACTCCACTTGCTTTTCGAGATCACCGCCTTTGTCCTTTATCCCTAAAGAATATATTTCATATCTCCAACGGTACCAATCTGGATCCTTTTCCACCCTTGTTTTTATTTCATGTAGAACCTCTAGCGGGCTAATTGATTCTCCTGTATGTCCGTCGTATAGCTTTTGGTACTGGGTTTGTACTTCCTCTTGTACAGAATGTAATAGCTCCTCTTTATTCTTAAAATAATAATGAACTAGTCCAGGTGTTATACTTGCTTCATTTGCAATATCTTTTATCGAAGCGTTGAGATATCCTTTTTCAACAAATACATTGTAGGCAGCATCAATTAATTGCTTTCTTTTATCCTGTTTACTCATTTCGATACCCCCTAATTTAGTTGGTTGACCAACCAAATTATATGAAACATATTTCACTGTGTCAACTAGCGTAGGGTATATTAATAACTCATGAATTTTCTAAATATCGAAGATTGTTGTAGAGTTGAAGAAGATCGGGGGGAAAGTGAGCTATATGGAGTATAAAATTAGATTAGCGAATGAAAACGACTTATCGGGCTTATGTCAAATTAGAAATATACACAATAAGAAAGGATGTCAGTAATGGAAATACGCAATGTGAAAAGTTCTGATTATTACATTATCTCACCTTTGATTAATGAATGGTGGGATGGTAGGAAAATGTCCGATATGTTGCCAAAATTGTTCTTTGACCATTTTAATAATACAAGTTTTATTGCTGAAAAAGATGGTCAAATTATTGGCTTTTTAATTGGTTTTTTATCTCAATCTAATACAGATGTTGCATACATACATTTTGTTGGTGTTAATCCTTATTACCGTAAAAATTATATTGGAAAGCAACTTTATAATGAATTTTTCAATGCGGTAAAAAAGAATAATCGAAATGTTGTTCGTGCTGTAACTTCACCAGTAAATAAGGTTTCAATCACTTATCACACCAAGATGGGATTTGATATTGAAAATGGTGATAAAGAAGTGGAAGGAGTACCTGTATTTTCTGATTATGATGGATCAAATCAAGATAGGGTGTTGTTTGTTAAGAGGGTAGATTAAAACCCGATTCTTGTTTTACTAATGGGTGCATTACTTTAAGAAGGAAAGATCCACCCGTTATTCAACTATTGGGGCGGGATTGTTGAAGTTATAAGATAGACCAATGACTCAATTATAATAATGAGGAATTGGTCTATTATATGAATTTCTTAACGTGTCAATATTTATTTTCCTACTGGTTATTGCTGGATTAGTTCTAATAAAATATTTAATCCCTCATTTAATTCTTCAAAAGACGCATAGGCATAGGAAAGACGAATATGATGTAAATCTCTCGTTTCATAGATATAACCTGGGTTGATTAAAACATTTTTCTTAATTAATTTTAAAAATAACGCCTTATTTACAACAGGTTTATGAAATCTGAGCCATATATAGAAACCGCCCTCAGACTTTTTCCAAGTTGCAATTTTTTTGAATCGCTGTTCCAATATTTCTTCTACAAAACTTGCCCTAGTTTTCAATTGTTTACGGAGTTTAATTAAGTGCTTTTCATATAGACCAGATGATATCCCGTGTGCAACAATTTCTTGAGAAAAGGCACTTGAGCCGTAATCCGTCTGCATTTTGATATCAGCTAATCTCCTGATTACAGGTGTAGGTGCAACAACCCAACCAATTCGCAATCCAGGACTTAGCGTTTTGGATACACTTCCAATATAAAGAACTTGCCCCGATATATCAAACGACTTTATAGCAGGCGGGGGAGATTCAAATAACAGTTCGTGATACACATCATCTTCAATAATTGGAATATTTAGCTCTTTACACACATTGTAAAAGTATTTTCTTTCCTCTATGGACCAATTATACCCTGTTGGATTGTGTAATGTAGGTACACAGTAAAATAAAGATTGTCTGTTTCTTTTAAGTGTCCTTAAGGTATCTGCTAAATGTTTATCCCGTGAAATTGAAATCATTTGCATTCCAGAAGATTGAAAAGGGTGGACAGAATTTAAGTACGAAGGTAGTTCTTGAAAGACAATGGAACCTTCTTCTAATAATCCAACTGCAATTAATTGAAGTGCTTGCAATGCACCAGAAACAATTAAAATATTTTCTGGATTAGTTTGAATACCTCGCTTTTTTAAATAATTGCATAAAATTCTCCGGAGTTTTCCACTTCCTTGTGGCGATGAGTAGCCAATTTCCTTTGAATCAAGGGATATTTTTTTTAATGACTGTTCAATTTGCTTCGTTGGTAGTAATTCCGGTGATAATTCTCCTGTTCCAAGACGGATGATTTGGTCCATTTGCTCATATTCGTTGATGAGTTGAATCGTATGATAGTTTGGTTTATGGATACTTGATTCAATGTGTTGCTGCCAATTCGGTTGAGAACGGTTCAAAAGAGCATTCCATGAATTATTAGCTACATATACCCCTGAACCCATTTTTGATTCAAGAAAACCATCTGCTTTTAATTCATCAATCGCAAGTTGCACAGTACTTCGATTCACATTAAATTCCATTGCTAGTTGACGCTGTGTTGGAATCTTTGTACCAACACTCCAATCACCTTGTTCAATACGAGATTTAATCCAATCAACAATTTGCTCTTGAATAGTCAAATGAGAATGACGATTTGGTTTCCAATCCATCTAATCCCCCCAAAATTGGATGGATATAAAAACATCCAATTGGTTGTTTTCTTTTAGTTGTATCATAGTACGATAGTAATTAAAAGGGAGTTGATTAAATGGAAGCCATTCTTCATGGAATAATCTTAGCATTCGGTCTTATTTTACCTTTAGGAGTACAGAATGTATTTGTATTTTCACAAGGTGCCACACAGCCAAAACTACTTCGAGCACTTCCAGCTACCATTACAGCTGCACTTTGCGATACATTTTTAATCCTCTTAGCTATCTTTGGGCTATCCGTAATCGTCTTACAATTTGAATGGCTACGCATTAGCCTAATGATTACCGGAATTTTATTTTTACTTTATATGGGATATGTAATTTGGCGTTCGGAACCAAGTACAACTAATATGAATAAAGCATTACCAATCCGTCAACAAATCATTTTCGCTTTATCTGTTTCTTTATTAAACCCCCATGCCATTTTAGATATAGTCGGTGTTATTGGGACAAGTGCATTAAAATATCTAGGAATGGAACAGGTTTTATTTACAATTGCTTGTATTACAGTATCTTGGATTTGGTTCTTTGGCTTAATGCTGGTGGGAGCAGTCATGAAAAAGTTAGATGGTACAGGAGGTTTAATGAATATTTTTAACAAATGTTCCGCTCTATTTATCTGGGGAACTGCCATATATCTTTTTATTGGACTAATCTAACGTAGCCTAATAGTAGTTTTTTGCGGTGGGAGTGATACTTAAAAAAGATAAAAAATAGGGTAATAATCGTTTGATGTTTGTGAAAGATTGTACTTAAACTAACGGGTGCGTTAATGAAATAAGAGATCATCTTTTTGATGGTCTTTATTTTTGGAGGGAATACTCTGAATATAATGTTATTAACTGATTATAAGATATTATGCTAATGGGGCTGTAGAGTTGAAAAAACATTCAATATTATACATAGAAAAAGAGTGTTAGAAGGATAAAACATTAAGGAATCTCAATGAAGAAAAACAAATTACTAATAAGTGCGGGTTTTATATTAGCTATTTTTGGAGCTTTTGGCTTTATGGTTTTAAGAATCTCATGAATGGATACAGAAGAGAATACCTTATGTGACACAATATTATTGTAGGACTTTTTATTCAGCTATAGGGTGCAATAGCTGAAGATGAGATCGAACGGCAGACATTGTACTAATAGGGCAGTATTGTTTAATAAGAAATTTTAAACAATGTCAGCATCTTGCAGACGGATTCTGATTTGACACCAGCTGAATATACCCTGCTCTTTAGACTATAGATAAGTAAAATAACTATTTACAAGAGCTAGAACGTATTAAACTAAAAGGAGTTTAATACGTTTTTTATGATTAATGATATTTTTGAAACTTTTAATAACAGAAGTCTATCTAATTGTTAGAGAAGGGAGGAAGAAAATGAATCATATAAAACTTATAGTAAAAGCAAAATCTGGTGATGTGGAAGCATTTGAAGAACTATTGAAATTGTTCAGTGACCAATTATATCGAACAGCATTTTTATATACAGGTAATCGAGAAGATGCTTTAGACATTGTGCAAGAAACGAGTTATAAGGCATTTGTAGCAATTAAGACATTAAAAAAGAATAAATATTTTTCTACTTGGTTAACCAGGATACTTATCAATTCTGCAAATGAGTTCTTAAAAAAGAAAAAAGGGAATATCCCACTGGAATACGTAGAGGAATTTATCTCGCATCAAGAAGGAATTAACATAGAACAAATTGATGTAGTAAAGGCAATTAATAACTTGAAAAGGAAATACCGTGAAGTGATCATTCTATTCTACTTTCATGATCTTCCAATAAAAGAAATATCAAATGTAATGGGCATCCCTGAAAACACGGTAAAAACTTATCTACATAGAGGAAAAGATCAATTAAAAATAAACTTAAAAGGAGCGGGGTACGTTGAAGGAAAAATACTTTCAGGAAATATATGAACAGATTGATGTTCCAAAAGAGGATGTCCAGAATTCTATTCGTAATGGAATTAAAAGGGCTGAGTTTAGTAGTAAGAAGAAAAAACGTTCATTAAGAGGTATAGCTGTTGCAGCTATTCTACTTGTTACTACCATTACTATGTTGAGTTTTTCTTTTCCTTCATTTGCAGAGAAACTACCGATTATCGGAACCATTTTTGAGCTGTTCCAGGATGACGAGAAAAGATATATTTTTGATGAATATGAAAGCCACTCCACTTATTTAAATATGACAAAAGAAAGTAATGGTGTCAGCATTACCTTTACGGAAGCAGTCTATGATGGAGAAAATATTACTATAGCTTTTAAAATGGAAAGTGAGCATGATTTAGGAGAGGAACCATTTATTGAATGGGATACTCCCCAAGCAATAATTACTGCCATGTTTAGTGGAAGTCAGCTAATAAAAAAAATAGATGAAAATGAGTATGCTGGCATATTAATATTCAATTTTGAAAAAGGACATCACCCTGATACGTTTGATTTTACATGGAAAGCATCTAAAATCGGTACATTTGATAAGGAAATTGATCAAACTCAATTAATAAATACAATCGAAGGCAACTGGTTATTTGAATTAACTCTAGATAATATCGGAAGTCAAACACAGGAGTTTGATAATCTGTTATCTAAAGGGGAAGGCATGGAATTAGAATTAAAAAGTATAACTAGAACACCAATTTCTACAAGTTTTTACACCAAAGAAAAGGTTAGCAAAAACTTAAAAGAGTGGGAAGAGGAAAATTGGTCAGCTGTCATTTTTGATTATGAGTTGAAGGATAATTTAGGAAATGAATACACCGTTGTAACAAATGGTTCTTATGGAAATCATCAGTACGTAATGAATGGAAGGTTTATGACGACAAATATCGCTGAGGAAGCAAAATCCATCATCATTACACCGATTGCAACTCCCTGGAAACAAGTAGATGAACCAGGCCGAAAATATGGTACTGGCATAGCACCAGCAAGGGAGTCATTCAAACTTGATCCAATTGAGGTTCAATTGGATTAGAATGAGACTCAAATTCTGAAAGAAATGAAGGATAAAGGAGGTGAGAAGCATCTCTTTTATCCTTCTCTTTATTTTACATCATAAATAAAGACATAAGTCGGCATCTTTTAGGTTACTTATAAAAAGATATGAAAGAGAATTGCAAAATTAAGGCTAGATTGTGAAAAGAAAAACTTAAATTAACGAGTGATATAGTGAAACAAGATGATCTATGAAGGTCGCCTTTTTCTTATGGTAAAATTCCAATAATATATTTGGAATATTATGTTAGTATTGATTTGTAGAGTTATTGAAGTAACGGGGCAGGAAAATTGAATAAAGAAGATTGAAAGGAAAGTAATTCACAAAATGGGAAATGTAAAAGGTGGACTTATTACTCTGGATAACTATTGGTTTCATAATAATCGGATTTGTTGTTCTCATTTCTATGAAAAAAGGTATGGAAAGTAAGGTCGTTTTTATAAAAGCAAATATGGAAGACAAGGAAAATTCAACAAAAGCTAAATCCGTAATTTGGTGGATAGTGAGTGTCACAGCTTGGGGATTAGTGAGTATGCTTCTTGCTGATTCGTGGTTTAATCACTTTGGATAACTGATGGTTTCAAATGTATTTAAACAAGTGTTAGAAGGATATAAAACATTAAGAAATCTTAATGAAGAAGACGAATTGCTAATAAGTGCGGGTTTTATATTAACTATTTTTTGGGCAGAGTAAATTCTTGTTCGACTAAAGGGTAGCTTTTTTTAAAAAGGAGAAGAGCCCTTTTTTGTTGAAGTTATTGAACTATGGAAGCAGAATAGTTATGCGAAATGTTTCTACTTTAAATGGAGATTGGTCACAATACTCAGGTAAAGGATAGACAGTTCCTATCAGAACTGAAGGATGATACTGAAGAAACAAATGACGGGGTAACGCCCTAAAGGGTTCTCTTTTATAAAACTACATTTTCTTACATCATGAGAAACAACATTCCAAACCGAACTTTTGAATACAACGACTTTAACTACTAATAGCAAAAGAGGTGAACCCCCGGTGAAAGTAAGAGATCATAAAAGTTTTGTTCGTTTTTGGACTGCATCCACAACTTCAAACTTTGGTACATATATTACGACTATTGCTCTGCAAGTATTGGTAGTGGTAAATATGGGAGGTAGTGCTGTTGATGTTGGCTGGGTTTCAGCATCTAGATGGCTTCCATATGTACTGTTGGGATTAATAGCGGGGGTTTTGGTTGATCGTTTTCACCTAAAGACTGTACTGGTAGTAACAGATATGGGGCGTGGGATTATATTTGCTTTTATTTGCTTATTTGCTGTCACAGGAGTACTGAGTATTGGTTGGCTAATGATTCTGTTGTTGCTCTTTGGTGCCATGTCTCTTTTTAATGATGCTGCCCATCAATCCTTTGTGCCACAATTAGTCCCTCGCCCTTTATTAACACGTGCATATGCACGGCTAGAGCAAAGTGCAGCTGTTGCGGAAACAAGTGGTCCCGCCATTGGAGGGGGGCTTGTCTCATGGATCGGAGCCCCTTTTGCCCTTCTTATAGATGCCGTATCATATCTGTTTTCAGGTGTTTTAATAGCCACAGTTAAACACCAACCCTCAGATAAAGTGAAGGCTGGTCCACTTGGTCAGCAAATCAAGGAAGGTTTGCAATGGGTCTACCAACACCAATACCTTCGTACACTTGCATTAAACACGCACGCCTGGTTTTTCTTCCATAGCATGACGATGACGGTCCTAGTATCCTTTTTTTTGATTGAGCTTGGCTTCGATGCTTCGCTCCTTGGGTTTGCCCTCGCTGCTGCAGGTGTCGGTGCGGTCGCCGGAACCTCTCTATCTTCTCGAGTAGGTGAGCGCTTTGGTATAGGGCGTGCAATGGCTTTTTCTCGAATTCTCTATGCTCCAGCAGTAGTCCTGATTACTCTAGCTCCAGCAGCCATCAACTCTGACCCACAGAACATAGCTATCATTTTTGCGGTAGTAGGGCAGCTCCTGTACGGCTTCTCAATGGGAATCGAGGGTCCTCTCGAAATGGGTTATCGGCAGTTTGTCACGCCATCTCATCTGCAAGGTCGTATGAATGCGACGCTACGTTCCATCAATCGTAGTGCGGTTGTTATCGGTGCCCCACTAGGAGGTGCCATAGCCGACGGACTAGGGTTCCTAACGGCTTTATCGATTTCGATAGCTGGTCTAGGTTTATGCGGACTATGGTTCAGTCTTTCAACGATGAGAAAAGCTCAAATAAAAGAAGACGAAATCTAAAATGCATTAAATAAATTAGACACTGACTGACTATCTAATAACATTATAAATTAAAATGTAGAATCCAGCATAGGAACATATTTTGTGAAATAATCGTACTTAAGCTAAAGGGTGCGTTAGTTCAATTAGGGATCATCAAATTGAGGGTCTTTATATATTTTGAATTATGCTAATATCAAGGTATAAAGGTGTTGTGATAACTAGTTAAACAAGGTTCAAATGTATAGAAGGGAAGATGAAAGTGATACTTTTAAATGGAGTAAGTGGATTTAATGGACCTGATCCAGTAACCGATGGAGAATACTTCAAAAAAGTATGTTACTCGTTAATCCATAGACTAAATGGGAATGTGTTATCTTTTAGCGAACCAGAAGCTGCTCGTCATTATTATGAAGTGAAAGTAAATGTTCTTGAGGAGAATATGTCTATCCTACTCAATAATGTATATCCATTTATCGCTTTTGCTTCATCAGTTGACCATGGCTATATTAAATTTATTGATAATGAGCCGTTGTTAAATGGATTTAGCCCGTACTATCGAGTTCTACGTTCGAATGAGTTAAATGAACCGCTAGTGATAAAGGAAAATAAGGGAAGAATCATTGTGGGAAACAAGAATGAACTTAATGAGGCTGAGTTAAATAACATTAAATATTGGAAATCTAAAACAGTTGGAGATATTGTCTTCAACTATTGGGATTGACTACAAAATAAAGAAAAGAAATTCAACTAAGGGTGCAAGGTTTAACAAGAAAAAGGCGGTGAAAATAATGAGGGAGATTGTGAAAGAGTTTTTTTCACCAAGTAAAATTTATAAGGTTGAAATTATTAAAAGAAACGATGGACTATATACAACGGAGGTCTCAAGGTGGTTTAGGTGGGATGATGAGTATACATATGAGTATTGGAGTCCGATTAAAAAAGGTTTATCGCTAATAGATACAGAGGAAAATGCATTAAAAATTGGAATTGAACAATTAAAAGAACTCTCGGGTGAAAAATTTACTTATAGCTATTTCAATTTTACTAACGAGAGCAATTCCGAAATAGAATGAGCATCAATCAGGACAATATAGCAAATTAACAATATATCATTTTTTTAAGGAGTGGTTAGGTGAATAGAAAAACCTTTAACATAATTGGTTGGATTCTGCTTTTGGGAATGGGTGCTTCGTGGATAGGGTTTGGCTATTCAAATTGGTACTTATTATTAACTCCAATGGCGTACTTATCTTTTTCAATTAACGATGGCAGTATAAAAAAATTAGGGAAAATAAAACAGATATCCTTACTGCAAGTAATTCTAATATTGGTTGCTTTTATTGTGTCGGTGAGTATTGTATTTGGTCTTATCCAATTAGCTAATTACATGATAAACGATATGTTTCATTTAACTGGAGGGATAAAGACACTCTGCGTGATTATTGCTGTGGTATTTTCATTATACCCTGTTAAGTTTACGTTTGGCAGTGTTGTTTATAAAGTAATGAACGCTACAAGATAAATGAATTGCGAGTATTGAAAGGTCGGATGTAATTCCGCAATCGAACACTTTCGTGAAAAAGTCATAAATACTAGTAACGTACTAGCTAAACAGGAAAAACAGTAGTAAAAGATGCAATAAATGTAACAGTATATCTATATTTATAATAAACACTGTATAAAACCGAACAATTGTTGAATTTAAGTAGAAATTGTTCGATTTTTTAATTGACCATTAATGGTATCTTTGTTATGCTAAAGGCATCAAAAGAATACAGATCCTCATATATTTCTTGGAATATGGCCTTGAAGTCTCTACCTGGCACCGTAAATGCTGGACTATGAGGGAAGATGCGTCATTGGTACAACAATGGTTATTTGTCGACCTTATTTTTGGTCTATTCGTCTTCTCTCATCCAATGAGAGAGGTGAATAGACCTTTTTCATGGTATAGGATAGGGAATCTTTTCTACCAAAGGAAGGAGAAATCGAAATGGCTTTAGTTGGTGTAATCATGGGTAGTATATCGGATTGGGATACGATGAAGCATACATGTACCCTATTAGAAGAACTAAATATTCGTTACGAAAAAGATGTCATCTCTGCACATCGAACTCCAGACGAAATGTTTACATATGCGAAAACAGCACGTGAACGAGGATTAAACGTAATCATTGCGGGGGCTGGGGGTGCAGCCCATTTACCAGGTATGGTAGCTTCACAAACAACATTACCAGTTATCGGTGTTCCAGTTCAAAGTAAAGCATTGAATGGACTTGACTCCCTATTATCTATTGTGCAAATGCCAGGTGGGGTTCCGACTGCTACGGTTGCAATTGGAAAAGCAGGTGCTATAAATGCAGGGTTACTGGCGGCTCAAATTCTAGGAACTTTTGATGAGGATATCGCAAATAAATTAGAAAACTATCGTACCAACTTGAAAGCAAAAGTGGATGAAATGAGGGAAGACCTTGCAAAGCAATACTAGTATTCTACCACCACAAACAATCGGTATCATTGGCGGCGGGCAGCTTGGTCGAATGATGGCGATAGCAGCGAAGAATATGGGCTATCGGGTTATCGTGTTAGACCCAACACCGAACTGTCCCACTTCACAAGTCTCGGATGGCCAAATCGTTGCAGCTTATGATGATATGAATGCAATTAAAGAATTAACCGACAAAAGTGATGTTGTGACGTATGAGTTTGAAAATGTCGATTTGGAAGCTGCAACCTTTATTAAGGAGCAGGGAAAACTTCCACAAGGCGCCTATGCATTAGAAATAACGCAAAATCGCGAAAAAGAGAAGACAGTCATGAAGGCATTACAATTACCAGTCCCTGACTTTTTTATTATCCATAATGGCAAAGCGTGTCAGGAGGCATTGAAAGAAGTATCCTTTCCGGTTGTGATGAAAACCTGTCGAGGTGGATACGATGGAAAGGGACAGTTAAAACTAGAATCAGAAGCGGATATTCCAAATGCGATTCAGTTTGCAGAACAAAATGAGCATTGTATCATCGAAACATGGCTTTCGTTTGATAAAGAGATTTCGGTCGTGTTTACTCGAGATGCAAAGGGTGCAATCGAATTTTTCCCTATTGCAGAAAATGTACATAAGGATCATATTCTGTTTCAAACAACAGCACCTGCAAAGATATCGACAGAAGTGCAGAGAAAGGCATATGAAGCAGCAACATTACTGGCAAATAAGATAGAGGTTGTAGGGACATTTGCAATTGAATTGTTTGTATCAGGAAATAACATTTACTTAAATGAAATGGCACCACGTCCGCATAATTCGGGACATTACACCATTGAGGCGTGTAATATTTCACAGTTTGCTCAGCATATACGAGCAATCTGTGGTTTACCATTAATACCAGTGAAGCTTCTTGAACCTTCTGCGATGATTAATATTTTAGGGGAAGATGTAGAACCAACCTTAAAAGCAATGGTTAACGTAAATCAAGGATTTATTCACTTGTATGGAAAGGCTGAAGCGAAAGCAAAGCGGAAAATGGGGCATATTACATTTATTGGAGAAGACAGCATAGAGCAGGTTAAACAGTTTGAGGAGGCAAAACAATGATTGAACGTTATACAAGAGAAGAAATGGGATCTATTTGGACGGAAGAAAATAAATTTAAGGCATGGTTAGAGGTTGAAGTTTTAGCATGTGAAGCATGGAGTGAGCTTGGGATTATTCCAAAAGAAGATGTTGTGAAGCTCCGTGAGAATGCTTCGTTTGATATTAATCGTATATATGAAATTGAACAGGAGACAAGGCATGATGTAGTTGCATTCACTCGTGCTGTATCCGAAACGTTAGGGGAAGAACGCAAATGGGTTCACTATGGTTTGACTTCCACAGATGTAGTGGATACGGCCCTTTCTTACCTATTAAAACAAGCGAATGACATTATTCGAAAGGATTTACATAACTTCATCGAAATTTTAAAAAACAAAGCAATCGAGAACAAGCATACGGTCATGATGGGGAGAACGCATGGTGTACATGCAGAACCGACAACCTTTGGATTGAAGCTTGCCCTTTGGTATGAGGAAATGAAACGTAATTTAGAGCGTTTTGAACTAGCGGCAAAAAATATTGAATTTGGAAAGCTATCTGGTGCGGTTGGAACATATGCAAATATCGATCCCTTTGTTGAACAGTATGTGTGTGAAAAGTTAGGGCTATCACCGGCACCGGTATCGACACAAACCTTACAACGTGATCGTCATGCAGCATATATGTCGACCCTCGCTCTGATTGCGACTTCTATCGAAAAGTTTGCGACAGAAATTCGTGGATTACAGAAAACCGAAACTCGTGAAGTGGAAGAGTTCTTTGCAAAAGGTCAAAAAGGATCCTCTGCTATGCCACATAAGCGAAATCCAATCGGTTCAGAAAATATGACAGGTATGGCCAGAGTCATTCGCGGTTATATGGTAACAGCTTATGAAAATGTTTCCCTTTGGCATGAGCGTGACATTTCCCATTCCTCGGCGGAGCGCGTTATTTTACCAGATGCAACGATAGCACTTAACTATATGTTAAATCGTTTTAGCAATATCGTGAAAAACTTAACGGTCTTCCCAGAAAACATGAAGCGAAATATTGATAAGACACATGGGGTTATCTTCTCACAACGAGTGCTTCTCGCTCTAATCGAAAAGGGAATGAGTCGCGAAGAAGCTTATGACATCGTACAGCCAAAAGCTATGGAGGCTTGGGAGACAGAAGTACATTTCCGAGAATTAGTTAAAAAGGAAGACCGCATTACGACATTATTAACAGAAGAAGAAATTGAGGATTGCTTTGATTATACGTACCATTTAAAAAATGTTGATGTGATCTTTGAGCGCATCGGCTTAAACTGAGGTGAACGTCATGAAGGCAGAGCTATTGTATGAGGGGAAGGCGAAAAAGGTTTACCGCTCTTCCACAGATTCAGAGAAGCTTGTTTTATCCTATAAAAATGATGCAACAGCTTTTAACGGAAAGAAGAAGGAAAGTTTTCCAGGAAAAGGGAGATTAAATAATCTTATTTCCTCCTTAATCTTCCCTTACTTACATGAACGCGGTATCAAGAGTCATTTCATGAAGCGGTTGAATGAGACAGAACAACTCGTGATGGAAACAACCATTATTCCAATGGAAGTAGTTGTTCGTAATCTGGCAACGGGGAGTATCACAAAGCGTCTGGGACTTAGAGAGAAGACTCCTTTCTCTCCTCCGCTTGTCGAACTGTTTTATAAAAATGATGATTTAGATGATCCGTTAATTAATGATGACCATGCTCTGCTTTTAACAGACGTAATCCATAAAGAATTACGGGAAATAAAAGCGCAAGCACTAGAAATTAATACCGTTTTAACAGAATTCTTCCAATCTATTAATCTAAAACTAGTAGATTTTAAGCTAGAATTTGGTCGTCTTCCAAATGGCGATATTGTGTTGTCGGATGAGATTTCACCAGATACTTGTAGACTCTGGGATTTAAAGACCAATGAGAAAATGGATAAAGATGTTTTTCGTCAAGGTACAGGTGATTTAATCACCGTTTATGAACAAATATTACAGCGACTGGAGCGAAGAGTATGAGAAAAGTAACGGTTTATATCACATTAAAGCAAGGTGTACTAGATCCACAAGGAAAAGCGATTCAGGAATCATTAAACTCACTGGGTTATAAAGAGGTTGAGGAAGCACGCGTAGGAAAGTACATTGAGATGACAATAGAAGATGGTCCTAAACTAGAGGACCGGGTAAAAGAAATGTGTGATAAACTCTTAGCCAATCCAGT
The DNA here is from genome assembly GCF_055550225.1 of Ornithinibacillus liuyingii. Classification (NCBI taxonomy): domain Bacteria; kingdom Bacillati; phylum Bacillota; class Bacilli; order Caryophanales; family Bacillaceae; genus Ornithinibacillus; species Ornithinibacillus liuyingii. Next base: position 96,450 of record NZ_JBPWOS010000004.1, read on the forward strand.
AATCGAGGATTACCAATTTGAAATTGGGGAGGCTGCACACTCGTGAAATTTGCTGTAATTGTTTTCCCAGGTTCCAATTGTGACCGAGACATGTATCATGCGGTAAAAGAAGTACTTGGTGCAGAAGCAGATCTAGTTTGGTACCAAACTAGTGATTTGCAGGATTATGATGGTATTTTACTTCCGGGAGGATTTTCTTACGGTGATTATCTTCGTTCAGGTGCTGTTGCAGCAACATCGGATGTCATGAACCAAGTAAGGGAGCATGCCGCGAAGGGAAAGCCAGTACTAGGTGTTTGTAATGGATTTCAAATTTTAACAGAATCTGGCCTACTTCCAGGGGCTTTAATGCGAAATAAACGACTATCCTTTATGTGCCACCAGGAAGAACTAATCGTTGAAAATAACGAAACCATCTTTACTAGTGGCTATGAGAAAGGCGAGGTAGTCCGCTTCCCGATTGCTCATGGTGAGGGGAACTATTTCTGTGATGATGAAACACTTACAGAGCTAAAAGCGAATAATCAAATCGTATTCACCTATAAACAGAATCCCAACGGCTCTGTAGAAGATATTGCAGGCATTGTGAACAAAGAAGGAAATGTATTAGGCATGATGCCACACCCAGAGCGTGCAGTGGAAGCACTTCTAGGTAGTGATGATGGGTTAAAGTTATTCCAATCAATGGTGAAAAAATGGAGGGAGTCCTATTATGTTACAAACGCATGAGATCAGCCCAGAGCAAATTGAACGAGATAAGCTTTATGAGGAAATGGGACTCAGCAGTTCAGAATTTGAAATGGTCAAAAAAATCTTAGGTCGTCTACCGAACTTTACGGAAACGGGGATTTTCTCGGTCATGTGGTCAGAGCATTGTAGCTATAAGACGTCTAAACCTCTATTAAAGAAGTTTCCGACAAAAGCGCCACATGTGTTACAAGGCCCAGGTGAAGGGGCTGGAATAATCGATATTGGCGACAATCAAGCCGTTGTATTCAAGATTGAAAGCCATAATCATCCGTCTGCCGTAGAACCATATCAAGGGGCAGCTACTGGAGTTGGTGGAATTATCCGTGATGTATTTTCCATGGGTGCTCGTCCAATTGCATTGATGAACTCGCTCCGATTTGGAAATTTAAAAACGGATCGAGTGAAATACTTATTCTCAGAGGTTGTTAACGGGATTGCTGGTTACGGGAATTGTGTTGGTATACCAACAGTTGGGGGAGAAGTACAGTTTGATGATTCCTATGAAGATAATCCATTAGTCAATGCGATGTGTATTGGCCTAATTAATCATGATGATATTCAAAAGGGGATTGCTGCTGGTATTGGTAATACGGTTCTGTATGCTGGTGCTCCTACCGGGCGTGATGGTATTCATGGGGCAACATTTGCTTCGGATGATTTAGCAGAAGACGCAGCGAAAGATCGTCCAGCCGTCCAAGTTGGTGACCCATTTATGGAAAAACTATTAATAGAAGCTTGCTTAGAGGTGATCCATTCCGATGCGCTTGTTGGTATGCAGGATATGGGGGCAGCTGGTTTAACCTCTTCAGCAAGTGAGATGGCAAGTAAAGCTGGTACTGGAATGGAAATGGATTTAGATTTAGTTCCACAACGTGAGCAAAACATGACTGCTTATGAATTAATGCTTTCGGAATCCCAAGAGCGTATGTTATTGGTTGTCAAAAAAGGTAGAGAGCAAGAAATCATTGATGTGTTTACACGATATGGTCTGAAAGCAGTAGCGGTAGGGCAAGTTATCGAGGAAAAGGTATTTCGAATTAAACAGCATGGTGAAGTACAAGCAGAAATCCCTGTTGATGCATTAGCAGAGGAAGCACCTGTTTATCATTTACCTGCTCAGGAGGCTCGTTATTACCAAGAGTTTCAGAAGATTGGCAATCATGTACCTATCATTGATGACCATGGGGCGGTATTGAAGCAATTATTACAGCAACCAACCATTGCAAGTAAAGAATGGGTTTATGATCAATATGATTCGATGGTACAAACAAATACTGTGACAGGACCAGGATCCGATGCTGCCGTTGTGCGAATTAAAGGTACGAATAAATCATTAGCGATTACAACAGATTGTAATTCTCGTTATATCTATTTAGATCCAGAAATTGGTGGAAAGATTGCTGTAGCTGAAGCGGCACGTAATATTATTTGTTCTGGAGCTAGACCACTCGGCTTAACAGACGGATTAAACTATGGTAACCCAACAAATCCAGAAGTATTTTGGCAAATGGAAAAAAGCGTAGAAGGTATGAGTGATGCTTGTGAAAAATTAGGTACACCAGTAATTAGTGGGAATGTTTCTTTATATAACCAGTCTAAAGGGAAAGCGATTTTCCCAACACCAATTGTAGGAATGGTCGGCTTACATGAGTCACTAGAACATATTACACCAAGCTTTTTCCAACAATCCGGTGATGCCATTTATGTCATTGGGGAAAGTAAGCCGGAATTTGGTGGTAGTGAATTGCAAAACCTTCTAAACGGGGCATATGAAGGGAAAGCACCAGAAATCAATTTAGATATCGAAGCTAAACGTCAAGCCCAGTTACTCGAAGCAATCCAAAGCGGCTTAGTTGTTTCAGCACATGATCTTGCTGAAGGTGGACTTGGTGTTGCACTTAGTGAGTGTTTATTCTATGACACGTTGTTAGGTGCTGATATCCAAGTGAGTGGTGATGTGACAGTAGAACTATTTAGTGAGACACAATCTCGTTTTATCGTAAGTGTGAGACCTGAGCAACAGGAAGTGTTTGAACAAGTAGTGGAGGATGCAGTACAAATAGGTCTCGTCACATCAGATGGTCAATTAACAGTTCGGAGCAAAGATGGTGACGTATTATCCGAAAGTGTTCATGAGTTATACCGTCTTTGGAAAGGAGCAATTCCATGCTTGCTGAAATAAGAGGCTTAAATGAAGAGTGTGGTGTCTTTGGCATTTGGGGTCATGATAAGGCGGCGGAATTAACATATTATGGACTTCATGCTTTACAACATCGTGGCCAGGAAGGTGCAGGTGTCGTCACAACAAATGGGTTAGAATTAAAGCTTCACAAAGAGCAGGGACTAGTCAATGATGTATTCAAGCGAGTTGATTTCTCCAAGCTTAGTGGCCATGCTGCAATCGGGCATGTCCGTTACGCAACACAAGGGGAAAGATCAATTGATAATGTCCAACCATTGCTTTTTCGTTCGCAGACGGGAAGTATGGCGCTTGCTCATAATGGAAATATCATGAACGCTTATGAGCTCCGTGGTGAATTAGAGTCTGCAGGAAGTATTTTACAAACCTCTTCTGATACAGAAGTACTTGCTCACTTATTGAAGCGAAATGGCAATATGGATACCGTTTCCGGATTAAAGGATGCTCTTGGTCAATTAGTTGGCGCCTATGCTTTTATCATTCTCTCGGAAACTCGCATGCATGTAGCGTTAGATCCAAAAGGGTTACGTCCATTATCGATTGGTAGATTAGGAGATGCATATGTCGTAGCATCTGAGACTTCCGCGTTTGATATTATTGGTGCGGCCTACGAACGTGACGTTTTACCAGGTGAGTTAATTACGATTTCCGATGATGGATTAGAGTCTACACGCTTTGCTCTACCACAAAAGCGGGCATTATGTGCGATGGAGTATGTTTATTTTTCCCGCCCAGATAGTAATTTAAATGAGGTCAACGTCCATGCATCACGTAAGCGTATGGGGATTGAATTAGCTAAGGAAGCTCCTGTTGAAGCAGATGTGGTAACAGGTGTACCGGATTCTAGTATTTCTGCGGCGATTGGCTATGCAGAACAAACTGGTATTCCATACGAAATAGGCTTAATTAAAAATCGATATACTGGAAGAACGTTCATCCAGCCTTCCCAAGAACTTCGCGAGCAAGGGGTTAAAATGAAGCTTTCTCCTGTACGTGCAATTGTGGAAGGTAAGCGTGTCATTATGATTGATGATTCTATCGTTCGAGGTACAACATGCAAACGAATCGTTCGCATGTTGAAGGAAGCTGGTGCGAAAGAGGTTCATGTGAGGATTGCATCTCCTTCTATTACAAACCCTTGCTATTACGGAATTGACATGTCTACGAAAGAGGAACTAATTGCAGCAAATTATTCGATTGATAAAATTTGCGAAATCATTGGTGCAGATAGTTTAGCTTATCTTTCTAGTGATGGTTTAGAACGGGCAATCGTTTCAGATGATTCTATAGATCAAGGTGTCTGTATGGCATGTATGACAGGACAGTACCCAGTAACGAAGAATGGTCAATTAGAAATTTCCTATACGAAATGTTAAGGAGCGTGACAACGTGTCGAATGTATATAAGGCAGCAGGTGTCGATGTAGAAGCGGGCTATGAAGCGGTTGAACGAATGAAAAAGCATATCGCTAAAACAACAAGACCAGAAGTACTTGGCGGAATAGGTGCTTTTGCCGGATTATTTGAACTAACATCTTTTCCGTATAAAGAGCCTGTATTAGTCTCTGGAACAGATGGAGTTGGAACTAAGTTAAAATTAGCCATTGAATTGGATAAACACGATACAGTTGGCGTCGATTTAGTTGCTATGTGTGTCAATGATATCGTTGCTCAAGGTGCAACCCCCTTGTTCTTCCTTGATTATATAGCATGTGGAAAAAACGATCCTGCACGAATAGAACAAATTGTTGCGGGAATCGCAGAAGGCTGTGCTAATGCGGAAGCGGCATTAATAGGTGGGGAAACAGCGGAAATGCCAGGAATGTACGGGGAAAATGAATATGACTTAGCTGGATTTGTTGTTGGAATTGCTGAAAAGTCAGCACTAGTTACCGGAGAACAAATTCAAGCAGGTGACATCATTATCGGTCTACCCTCCAGTGGGATACATTCGAATGGTTATTCCTTAGTCCGGAAAATAGTTAATGACTTAGACTTAACGGAGACTCCCGCTGGATTATCCAAGCCACTAGGTGAGTGGCTAATGGAACCAACTAAGATCTATGCAAAGCAGATTAACAGTGTCATGAAGGAAGTTTCTATAAAAGGCATTTCACATATAACTGGTGGTGGATTTTATGAAAACATCCCAAGAATGCTACCGGCAGGACTAGGTGTAGATTTAGTTTATGGAAATTGGGAGATACCAGAAATATTTCCATTCCTACAAGAAAGAGGTAACATAACGCTTGATGATATGTTTAGCGTATTCAACATGGGAATTGGCATGGCAATCGTAGTCGCCAAACAAGACGCAGAGCAAGCCCTACATACCCTAGCGAAGGCAGGCGAACATGCTACAATAATTGGTCAAGTAGGGACAAACGAAGGAGTACACTTCCGTTATGAGTAAAATTAAAGCAGCCGTATTTGCTTCTGGTACAGGTAGTAATTTTGAAGCCATCATGAAAGCGGAGAATGTAGCTTGTGAAATTGCCTTGCTAGTTTGTGACAAACCAGGAGCCAAAGTCATTGAAAAAGCGGAGCGGTTAGGTGTACAAACGTTTGTTTTAAATCCTAAAAACTACCCGTCTAAAGCAGAATATGAGTCGGAAGTGCTGCGCGCTGTACGTAAGCATGAAGTGGAATGGATATTTCTTGCAGGCTATATGCGATTAATTGGCCCGACACTACTAGAAGCATACGAAGGGAAAATATTAAATATCCATCCATCCCTTTTACCGGCTTTTCCCGGTAAAGATGCCATAGGTCAGGCTTTTCAAGCTGGCGTCAAAGTTACAGGTGTTACCGTCCACTTCGTTGATGAAGGAATGGATACAGGCCCAGTTATCGCACAAGAACAAGTCCCTATTTTACCAGAGGATACAGAAGAAACATTAAAGAACCGGATACAGCAGGTCGAGCATGTGTTATACCCAAGGGTGATTAATCAAGTGGTAGCAGATAGCCGTTAATGTAGGTGGGATGTGGTGCGGTAGATGGGCTTGGAATGGGTGGAGCTGCGCCTGAGTGGGAACGGGATGCGCCCGAAATTGGGATACATGTGACCGAGCGGGAGTAAGATGAGCCCGAGCGAGAAAGAGACGCCCCCACCCCCATAAGCAAATGCGCCCGATCCGGTAAAAGATACACCAAAAACGATAGTACAGGTTACCTAATAGAAGAAAGTACACACGATAGAAGCAAGGAGTGTAACTATGAAAAAGCGTGCATTAATCAGTGTTTCAGATAAACAGAAGATTGTAGAGTTTGCTCAAGGGTTAGTTGAACTGGACTATGAGATTGTCTCGACTGGTGGTACATTAAAGGCATTGCAAAATGCTAGTGTGCCTGCGATCTCTATTGATCAGGTTACTGGTTTTCCAGAAATTATGGATGGTCGTCTGAAGACGCTTCATCCAAAGGTTCATGGTGGATTATTAGGTAGGCGCTCGAATCCAGATCATTTGCAACAAATGGAAGCGAATGAGATAGAGCCAATAGATGTTGTGGTGGTTAATCTGTATCCTTTCAAACAAACGCTTGTTTCAGAAGGCGTTACAAAGGAAGAAATTATAGAGAATATCGATATTGGTGGGCCAACTATGTTACGTTCTGCTGCGAAGAATTTTGATGACGTCTTAGTTGTGGTAGATCCGGAAGATTATACCCCAGTTTTAGAAGGAATTAAGGATGCTTCTATTAGTCTGGAATTCCGTCAAAAGCTTGCGGCTAAAGTATTCCGCCACACGGCAAACTATGATGCAATCATTGCTAATTACTTTTTAACACAAACTGGCGAGAAATTCCCAGAGACCTACACTGTTACATATGAAAAAGTTCAATCCTTACGATATGGGGAAAATCCACATCAAGTTGCTGCATTTTATAAAAATCCAATTCAAAACGGAATGAGTTTGGCCACAGCTAAGCAATTACATGGTAAGGAGCTTTCCTATAACAATATCCAAGATGCAAATGCTGCTGTGGAAATATTGACAGAATATGATTTACCAGCAGCAGTTGCTGTAAAACATATGAATCCTTGTGGAATTGGGATGGCTGAATCAATTGCAGAAGCGTTCCAACTGGCATTTGATGCTGACCCAATCTCAATTTTTGGTGGAATTGTTGCATTGAATAGAGAAGTAGACGCTCAAACTGCTGAGAAATTAAGTGAGATTTTTCTTGAAATCGTCATTGCTCCGAGCTTCTCGGAAAAAGCGCTAGAAATCTTGACGCAAAAGAAAAATATTCGTCTATTAACAATGGAAATGGCCCAAAAGGATGAGAGCTTTAAGCTAACAACAGTTGATGGCGGTGTCCTAATTCAAAATAAAGATATTGGTAGTGTAGACGTAGGAAGCGTTGAGGTTGTAACCGATAGAGCGCCAACTGAGGAAGAACTACAAAATCTCCTTTTTGCTTGGAAAGCAGTTAAACACGTGAAATCAAACGCAATTGTTTTAGCAAAAGATAATCAAACAATTGGTGTTGGGGCAGGACAAATGAACCGGGTTGGGGCTGCACGTATTGCGATCGAGCAAGCTGGAGATAAGGCGCTTGGATCAGTGTTAGCATCGGATGCTTTTTTTCCAATGCCTGATACTGTAGAAGAAGCAATCAAGGTAGGAGTAACCGCCATTATCCAACCAGGTGGTTCTAAACGCGATCAAGATTCCATCGATGTATGTAACGAACATGGTATTGCAATGGTATACACAGGTATGCGTCATTTCAAACATTAATGAGGGGGCCGGGTGATGAACGTTCTTGTAATAGGTCGTGGTGGTCGTGAGCATAGTATCGTAATGAAGCTTTCAGAAAGTAAATTAATAGATAAGCTATTTGTTGCACCTGGTAATGCAGGGATGGAAAATGTGGCAACCTGTGTTCCAATAGAAGAAACCGAGACTATGAAACTGATTCATTTTGCAAAAGAGCATAGTATTGAGCTTACGATAGTAGGTCCGGAAAATCCGTTATTAGATGGAATCGCTAATGAATTTCTAGCGGAAGGCTTAAGCGTCTTTGCCCCTACGAAAGAGGCTGCATTAATTGAAGGAAGTAAAAGCTTTGCAAAGGAAATCATGAAGAAATATCAGATTCCAACGGCAAGCTATGAAACATTTACGGATGCAGAAAAAGCAAAAGCATATGTAATTGAAAAGGGTGCGCCAATTGTAATTAAGGCAGACGGATTAGCAGCTGGAAAAGGTGTAGTCGTCGCTGAAACTACGAAGCATGCCATTCAAGCAATTGATGATATGCTAGTGTCGAAGGCGTTCTCTGAAGCGGGGGCTAAGGTTGTAGTGGAAGAATTTTTGATGGGAAATGAATTTTCTCTAATGGCATTTGTCCATGGAGAAAAAGTATGTCCGATGATTCCAGCTAGAGATCATAAGCGTGCATTCGACCATGATGAAGGTCCGAATACTGGTGGGATGGGCGCATATGCCCCAGTTCCGGACATAACGGAGGAAGCAATCAACTATGCTACAAAAGAGATTCTCCAAAAGGCTGCATGTGGGTTAGTTGCAGAAGGCCGTTCTTTCACTGGAATATTATATGCTGGTCTTATTATGACAGCTGAAGGTCCAAAGGTTATTGAATTTAATGCTAGATTCGGTGACCCAGAAACACAAGTAGTGTTACCATTATTGAAAAATGATTTGATACAGGTATTAGTAGATGTTTTAAATGATGAAACCCCACAGCTAGAATGGGAAGAACAGTCCTGTTTAGGGGTAGTCCTAGCATCTGATGGCTATCCAGGTTCCTATCAAAAAGGCGTATTACTACCTAATTTATATGGGGAGTCTTTTATTGTCTATGCTGGTGTCGATAAAACGGATAACGGCTTTGTCTCAAATGGAGGCAGAGTACTGTTAGTTGGCACTAAAAGTACTACTATAGAGAACGCGGGAAAATTAGTATATGAAAGCTTACCGGCAAATAAAGATTTAGAAGGATTTTTCTATCGTACAGATATAGGGAAAATGAAAAAAGACGCTCTTTCGTAGAGTGTCTTTTTTACCTTCCGCTAAAATATGGATTGAAAGAACATGAATGGGCTAGCTTGGATTTAAGTTTAATTGAAAGATAGAAAGGTTCAATTGATAACTCTTAATTAAAACTATAGTTTAATTGAACAATAGAACGACTTAATTGATAAACTAGTCCGCTAATCCCTCCCAAATAAACAATAGAACAATCCCAATAAACCCCCAAAAGTCCAAGGCCCCCTCTAATCAATCAATAAACCAATCCACCTCCCCCATTTCCAATTTGTCACAAAATTTTCACTGTAATTCACAAGAACTTTACAGTAATAAAGCGTGAATTGTGATACAATTGGAAAAAGAATAAATTTGGAGAGTTGCCTATGTTAGAGAATGGACATTGGAGAAATTTTGAACTTCGTAAGCATGTGAAAGTAGTAGAAGGTAAGATAGCACCAACACTAGTACTAAAGAATGCTACTTATTTAAATATGTTCTTAAATCAATGGTTAACAGCGAACATTTGGATCTATAATGAACGGATTATTTATGTCGGGGATAAGCTTCCTGAACAGACAACAGAAGTTGTGGACTGTAAGGGGAAGTATGTAGTGCCTGGTTATATGGAACCACATGCTCATCCGTTTCAATTATATAATCCTGAAGTATTAGCGAAACATGCTGCAAAATTTGGAACGACTACATTAGTTAATGATAATTTATCATGGCTTTTTTTGTTAGAAAAAAAGAAAGCGTTTTCTATCCTGCGCGAGTTTGATAAGCTACCAGTTTCTATGTATTGGTGGAGTAGATTTGATCCCCAAACAGCTATGTTAGAAGAAGACCAACTATTCAATACTGAAGATATGCTAGATTGGTTGAATCACCCATCGGTCCTACAGGGCGGGGAACTGACTGGGTGGCCAAGTCTGTTAAATGGTGATGATCGATTATTATATTGGATTCAAGAAATGAAGCGCAAAGGAAAGCGTGTGGAGGGACATCTTCCAGGCGCGTCCGAGAACACGTTAACTAAGATGAAGCTTCTTGGCATTTCGGCAGATCATGAATCTATTTCTGGTGAGGATGTAATAAACCGCCTTAAGCTTGGCTATCAGGTGGGTTTACGTTATTCTTCAATTCGACCAGATCTTCCGCAACTTTTAGAGGAAATAATCGGTGCGGGATTAACGAGCTTCGAACAGTTAACGATGACAACAGATGGGGCAACGCCAGGCTTCTATGAGAATGGATTAATGAATGTTTGTATTGAAATTGCCATCCAACAGGGGGTGCCTATTGAAGATGCTTATCGAATGGCATCCTTCAATGTGGCGAAGCACTTCCATTTGGAAGAGCAGTTAGGATGTATAGCGCCGGGGCGAATTGCTAATATTAATATATTACAAGCAAAGGATATTCCACACCCAGAGAGTGTATTAGCGAAGGGGAAATGGATTGTTAGGGAAAATGTAGAGCAAGAATTACCTTCCTATATTAATTGGGAGAAATATAAAATAAAACCACTTCAGTTTGAGTGGGATATGGACTTACGGGACTTACAGTTTTCGATACCAATCGGACTAGATATGATTAATGATGTTATCATCAAACCATACCCTATTCAAACTGATATTACGGTAAATGAATTACCAGAATATCGTGATGATGCTTTCTTATTGTTACTGGATAAGAAAGGACAGTGGCGAGTCAATACTACGATACGGGGTTTTACGAAGAGCCTAGGAGGATTGGTTAGTTCATTTTCTCAAACAGGAGATTTAATTTTTATTGGAAAAAATAAACAGGATATGTTACTTGCATGGAAACGGCTAAAGGAATTAGGTGGCGGGATTGTTCTTGTGCAAGAAGGCGAAGTAGTAGCAGAGCTTCCTTTATTGTTAGGAGGGAGGATGTTTGCTGGTAGCATGGATGATTTAATCGAAAAGGAGAAGGAGTTAAAAGCTAAACTTCTTGAATTCGGATATCAATTTCATGATCCGATATACAGTATTCTATTTTTATCCTCTACTCATTTGCCATACATTCGTATTACCCAAGAAGGGATTATGGATATTAAGAAACGTGAAGTACTCTTCCCAGCGACCATGCGATAGCATATAATGGTACTAAGTACTATTATAGGTAGAACAGACTATATAAAGGTGTTGGGAATATGAGGAAGATATTTTTACTAGTACTTTTTAGTATTAGTATTCTATTAGTGGCATGTAATGATGATTCAGATAAACCTCAGACAGAAGAACAGCCAGAGGAGAATACAGAAGTGTCTGTAACCGAACCAGGAGAACCCGAGGGACATTATGCCAATAAGTATCCATTAACAGGGATTGCGACTAATGACAGTGTGGATCATCGTATAGTGGGTATTATGGTGAATAATCATACGAAGGCCCGTCCGCAATCAGGGCTTTCACAGGCGGATATTGTCTTTGAGATTCTTGCTGAGGGCATGATTACACGATTTCTAGCGCTATTCCATAGTGAACAGCCAGAAGTGGTTGGTCCCGTACGAAGTGCACGTGAATATTATTTCGACCTTGCAAATCGGTATGGTGCATTATATATTTATCATGGTGCGGCAGAATTTGTAAATGATATGCTAGATAATCGTGGTATCGATCATCTTGATGGAGCAAATTATGATAATGATGGTAAATTATTTAAGAGGGAATCATTCCGTGAAGCACCACATAATTCATATTTGTTATTTGATAATGTGTATCAAGTAGCAGCTGATAATGGTTTTGCGGTAACTGCCGAGAACGAATCCTTGCCATTTTTAACCGAAGAAGAGGTAGATTTAATACATGGAGAAGCTGCTCATGAGGTAGAAATCGTCTACTCTAATAATCCGATGGAAATCGTGGAGTACAAATACGATGCTACGACCGAGAAATACACTCGCTTTAATGATAGAGAGATGACAGTAGAGTTAAACACGAATGAGCCAATACAAGTGGATAATGTATTTATTGTGGAAACGCATCATGAAATAATAGATGATGCAGGACGCAGGGATATTAATTTCTATTCAGGTGGAGATGCTTATCTCATTCAAAAAGGAAAAGTCCAACAGCTTAAATGGGAAAATCGAAATGGAAAGATAGTGCCAGTTAAAGATGGCGAAGTGGTGGGCTTTGTACCAGGTAAAACATGGATTAATGTAGTTCCTACTAGCCCAGGTATGGAGAGTTCCGTTACGATACTTTCGAGTAGGGAATAGGGGGTAACAATATGCAAATTGATAAATTACGTGGGGAAGCTCTCGATAATTTATTTGACGCAATTTTATCATTGAAGAATCGAGAAGAATGTTATCAATTCTTTGATGATATTGCAACGATGGGAGAGATTCAATCCCTAGCTCAACGACTCCAGGTTGCCAAAATGCTTTCCGAGGGTTATACGTACAAAGCGATTGAAAAAGAAACAAAAGCATCAACAGCCACCATCTCAAGAGTAAGACGATGTATTGATTATGGTAGTGATGGCTATAAGCTGGTGCTAGAACGGACGATGGAAAAAGAATAAGCAGAAAGAATGTACTAGTCTGTATTCTAAAAACGAATGCAGACTTTTTCACTTTTGTTAGGATAACCTTGCTAATAATATGGTTGAATAGGAAAATACTAAAGCAAAAGCGTGTTTCCTATTAGATTTAGCGAGATCATACGTGAGGTATGATACAATCATTAAATCTAAAGAAAAAATACATACAGATTGGATTGGAATAAATGGCAGATACGGTTCATTTAAAGATAAAGCCTAAATTCATAAAGAAGTATCGGAGCGGATTTCCGCTTATAGTATCAGAAGCAATTAGCAATCTAAAGGATTTAAAAGAGGAAGGCACCATCGTCAAATTGGTCGACGATAACAATCGATTTATTGCTAAAGGCTATTATGGAAAACAGAACAAAGGATATGGCTGGATTCTAAGTAAACAAGAGCATGAGAAATTTGATATGCATTTCTTTAAAAACAAAATAACCTCAGCAATTTATAAAAGAAAAAACCTATTTTCCGATGAAGATACTACGGCTTTTCGAGTTTTTAATGGAGAAGGCGATGGTGTAGGTGGAATTACGATTGATTATTTTAACGGGTACTATTTAATTAATTGGTATAGCAAAGGTATCTACCAATTCCGGAATGCTATTATCGAAGCATTAAAAGACGCTGTTGACTATACGGGAATTTATCAGAAAAAACGGTTCGATGCTAAAGGGCAATACATGGAAGATGATGATTTTGTTACTGGTGAGCGTGGAGAGTTCCCGATCATCGTAAAAGAAAACGGTGTTAACTTTGCAGTTTATCTCAATGAAGGTGCAATGGTAGGTGTATTTTTAGATCAACGTGAGGTAAGGAAAACAATCCGCGATAAATATGCCAATGGAACGAATATGTTAAATACATTCTCTTATACAGGGGCATTTTCTGTGTTTGCCGCATTAGGAGGAGCTACTAAAACGACGAGTGTTGACTTAGCCAACCGTAGTAAGCCAAAAACGATAGAGCAATTCAGCTTAAATGGAATTGATTATGAAGCGCAGGATATTATCGTCGAGGATGTATTTCAGTATTTTAAATATGCTGGTAGGAAGCAATTATTGTTTGATTTAGTAGTTTTAGACCCACCAAGCTTTGCTAGGTCTAAAAAGAATGTGTTTAGTGCAGATAAGCATTATAAAGACTTACTGAAAGAAGCAATCGCGATAACAGAAGATAATGGGGTCATCGTTGCCTCTACGAATAGTAGTGCATTTGGTATGAATAAGTTCAAAGGGTTTATCCAAAAAGCCTTTCAAGAAACTGGTTTTCGCTATAAAATAGTGGAGGAATTTTCACTACCAGAAGATTTCCGTACTATAAAAGAATATCCAGAAGGTAATTATTTGAAGGTAGTGTTTGTGAAGAAGATCAAGTAGGAAAAACCTTCTAAGTTAGCGTCATGTTAAACTTAGAGGGTTTTTCTTTTGCGGAGATGGGATTGTACATCATCTGAAACGCTACATCTTTGTCCATTTATTACACCAAAAAAACTTATCAAATCATTCAGGTGATAGTCTTTTTTTTGCTATAATAAACTAATGGAAAGATAGGGATAAACGATATGATTATTATCTTATGATTAAGCTGCTACAAGGCGTGATAGATAAAGTTTTTAATAATGGAGGATTAGACCTTTGTATACCAATATGAAAGAATGGAAGCATGTATTTAAGCTAGACCCTGCGAAGGAAATTGATGATGAGGATTTAGAGCTCATTTGCGAATCTGGTACAGACGCAATTATTGTAGGAGGAACAGATAATGTAACCCTTGATGGGGTGTTGGATTTATTATCCAGTATACGCCGGTACACGGTTCCTGTTATCTTAGAAATCTCGACGATGGAGGCTATTACTCCAGGATTTGATTATTACTATATTCCAATGGTTATGAATAGTACCGAGAAAAAATGGATGATGGATATTCAGCACGAAGCCATTAAAGAATATAAAGATATCATGAATTGGAATGAGATCTTTGTAGAAGGATACTGCATCTTAAATGAAGAGGCAAAAGCTTTCCAACATGCAAGCTGTAAGTTACCGAGTGATGAAGATGTGGTAGCGTACGCATATATGGCGGAGAATGTGTTTCATCTTCCAATATTCTATATAGAATATAGTGGAAAATACGGAAATCCAGAATTATTGCAGAAGGTACGTGGAGAGTTAACGAATACACTACTTTTCTATGGAGGCGGAATAGAAAAGCCAGAACAAGCAAGAGAAATGAAGAATCATGCAGATGTAATTGTTGTTGGCAATAGCATCTACACAAATTTGAAGGAAGCTTTAAAAACAGTTCATGCAGTAAAAAGTAACTAATTAGGACTATCTATTGAATTTTTGGAAGTATACTAGCCATGGTGGTTAGAAGGAAAAGGGATAGGACGTTAATTTGCCAAAGATTTTGAAGGAAGGTGTTTTAACATGAGTCGTGCAATCGATGACTTAATCAAAGGTTTAAACAAACAGCAACAAGAAGCTGTAAGACATACAGAAGGACCATTATTAATTATGGCCGGTGCTGGTAGTGGAAAGACTCGTGTGCTAACACACCGAATAGCATATTTAATGGAAGAAAAAGGTGTTTCACCACGTAACATTTTGGCCATTACATTCACGAATAAGGCTGCCCGTGAAATGAAAGACCGTGTTAGTAAACTAGTAGGACCAGAGGCAATCGATATGTGGGTGTCGACTTTCCACTCGATGTGTGTACGAATTTTACGACGAGATATTGATCGGATTGGCTTTAATCGTAATTTTACAATATTAGATAGTAGTGACCAGTTATCTGTCATCAAACAAGTATTAAAAGAATTGAACATAGATGCGAAGCAGTTTGAACCACGTGCTATGCAAGGACAAATTAGTAGTGCGAAGAATGAACTGATTACGGCAGAAGAGTTCTCGAATAAAGCAAGTAATTTCTATGATAGACAGGTTGCTCGAGTATATGAAGGTTATGAGAAAGTACTACGTAAAAACCAGTCACTAGATTTTGATGATTTAATTATGCAGACGATTCATTTGTTCAAGCGTGTACCAGAAGTATTGGAATATTATCAGCGGAGATTTCAATACATTCACGTGGATGAGTACCAAGATACGAACCATGCGCAATATACACTTGTCAAACAACTAGCCAATCGATTCCAAAATATATGTGTGGTTGGGGATTCTGATCAGTCTATATATCGTTGGCGTGGTGCGGATATTTCGAATATCCTTTCCTTTGAAAAGGACTACCCACTAGCAAAAACTGTATTCCTCGAGCAAAATTATCGTTCTACAAAATCAATTCTAGAAGCAGCAAATAAAGTCATAGCAAACAATCCAGGACGTAAGCCTAAAAATCTTTGGACAGAAAATCCTGATGGTCAGAAAATCAATTATTATCAAGGTGCCACTGAACAGGATGAAGCTTTATTTGTTACAGACAAAATACGTGAGTTAGTTCGTGAAGAGGGCTACTCACCAAATGATATTGCGATTCTTTACCGTACCAATGCGCAATCTCGTGCGGTTGAGGATACCTTAATGAAGTCTGGCGTATCGTACCAGATGGTTGGTGGCATGCGATTCTATGACCGTAAAGAGATTAAAGATATGATCGCTTATCTAAGGTTAATTACTAACCCAGATGATGATCTCAGTTTTGAACGTGTCGTAAATGAGCCGAAGCGTGGAATTGGGAAAACATCTATCGACCGGTTACGAGCATATGCTGCAGAAAATGGCATGTCCTTCTATCAAGCGGTGGAAGTGGTTGATTTTACCGGTGTGACCAAAAAGGCTGCACAGGCACTAGCAGAGTTCGGAACTCTTATTAAAAACTTAAATCAACAACAAGAATTCTTAACAGCAACCGATATGGTACAGCAAGTGTTAGAACGATCTGGTTATGAAGAAATGCTGAAAAATGAACGTTCCATTGAATCCCAGAGCCGACTGGAGAACTTAGAGGAATTTATGACGGTTACAAAGGACTTTGAGGAGGCAAGTGAGGATAAGACATTAATAGCCTTCTTAACCGATTTAGCGTTAATTGCTGATATTGACCGGGTGGATGAGGAAGACCCTGATAACGAGGAAAAAGTAACCTTAATGACGCTTCATGCTGCTAAAGGACTAGAGTTTCCAGTAGTATTCTTAATCGGGATGGAAGAGAATGTGTTTCCACATAGTCGTGCGATGTTCGACAATGAAGAAATGGAAGAAGAGCGCAGGCTTGCCTATGTAGGAATTACACGAGCAGAGAAGCAATTGTTCTTAACCAATGCTAAAATGCGTACACTTTATGGCCGTACGAATATGAACCCGGTAAGCCGATTTATCAATGAAATTCCAGAAGAGCTAATTGACGGATTAGAGCAGATGAAGCAATCTATGTTTGGTTCTAGCTCATTTGGGAATGATTTTAATAAGCAGGAAAGATCGCCATTTGGTAATCCGTCTAGAACGAGACCGACACCTGGCCAGCCGTTAGGACAAGCGCAACCGAAGCGTAAGGCAGAACGGATTCAATCCACCACCGGTGCTGAATCGGAAACTTGGAAGCCCGGGGATAAGGCATCACATAAGAAGTGGGGCGTTGGTACCGTTGTAAAGGTTCAAGGTGAAGGGGATAAGATGGAACTGGATGTTGCCTTCCCAGCACCGACAGGTATTAAACGATTACTAGCTAAATTTGCACCAATTACGAAAGAACAATAGGGAGGTGCTTGTGGAAATGGATAAGGCCACGGCACAGGAAAAAATAGAGTCCTTAAAAAATTTATTAAATCAATATGCACATGAATATTATGTGTTAGATAATCCCTCTATTTCGGATTCAGAATATGACAAAATGTTAACTGAACTTCAAACGCTAGAAGCGGAATTTCCGGAATTCATAACAAGTGACTCTCCTACCCAACGAGTTGGAGGAGAACCATTAGAAGGATTTCAAAAGGTACAGCATACTATACCTATGCTTAGTCTTGGTAATGCATTTAACGAGCAAGATCTTCGTGATTTTGCTCGTCGTGCAAGCCAAGGAACCGATAAACCAATTTCCTTTGTTTGTGAGCTTAAAATAGATGGACTTGCTATTTCACTTACATATGAAGATGGTAAGTTTGTCCGAGGAGCAACCCGAGGAGATGGGACAACAGGGGAGGAAATTACAACGAATCTCCGAACAATCAAAAGTATTCCACTTTCAATAAAGGAAAAACAAAAAATTGAAGTTCGCGGAGAGGCATATATGCCACACAAATCGTTTCTAGCTCTCAATAAACAACGGGAGGAAGATGGATTAGAATTATTTGCTAATCCGAGAAATGCAGCTGCAGGTTCGTTAAGACAACTAGACCCGAAAATTGCTGCATCCCGTAATTTAGATGTGTTTTTATATGGGATTGGCGAGTGGGAAGCAGACCAGGTCTCCTCTCACAGTGAACGTCTAAAGCAGCTAAAAGAGCTTGGATTCCGAACCAATCCGGAATGGAAGAAATGCGACACGATCGAAGAAGTGTTAGCCTATGTAGAGTATTGGACAGCAGAACGCCCTAATCTACCATATGAAATTGATGGGATAGTTATCAAGGTGGATGATTTACAAATCCAGGAAGAGCTTGGTTTTACAGTCAAAAGTCCACGTTGGGCTATCGCTTATAAATTTCCAGCAGAAGAGGTTGTCACTCGACTAAAAGATATTGAATTAAGTGTAGGTCGTACTGGTGTGGTAACACCGACAGCGATATTAGACCCAGTAAGAGTGGCAGGTACAACGGTTCAACGTGCCTCCTTACATAATGAGGACTTAATTCGAGCTAAAGATATCCGAATCGGTGACACAGTAGTAATCAAGAAGGCAGGGGACATTATTCCTGAAGTTGTTCGTGTTCTACCTGAACAACGTACTGGAAGTGAACAACCATTTTATATGCCAGAGAAATGTCCTGCATGTGGTAGTGAATTAGTACGACTAGAAGAAGAGGTTGCCTTACGCTGTATCAACCCTAATTGCCCTGCACAGCTTCAAGAAGGTCTGATTCATTTCGTATCAAGAAATGCCATGAACATTGATGGTCTAGGTGAAAAAGTCATTAATCAATTATTCCGTGAAGGATTAATTCATACAATTGCTGACCTTTATCGTCTAGAGCGGGAAGAATTGCTTAAGCTTGAACGGATGGGTGAAAAATCTGTTGATAATCTATTGAGCGCTATTGAAGCCTCCAAAGCCAATTCCCTAGAGCGGTTACTATTTGGACTAGGAATTCGCTTTATCGGAGCTAAGGCAGCGAAAACGTTAGCAACAGAATTTGAAACGATGGATAAATTACAGCAAGCGACATATGAGGAATTAATCGCTGTAGATGAAATTGGCGATAAGATGGCTGACTCCATAGTGCAATACTTTGCTGAAGAAAAAGTAACTGCTTTAATTAATGAATTAAAAGAGCTTCAAATAAATATGGAATATAAAGGGCCGAAGCGAGTTGAAGTAAGTCTCGATTCAAATCCATTTGCTGGTAAAACGTTTGTATTAACTGGAAAAATGGAGCAAATGTCACGGCCAGAAGCGAAAGAGCGTATTGAAGCCTTGGGTGGTAAGGTGACTGGAAGTGTTAGTAAAAAAACAGATGTCGTAGTCGCTGGAGAAGACGCTGGTTCGAAGTATGATAAAGCAGTTGAACTTGAGATTACGATTTGGAATGAGGAAGAATTTATTGATAGGCTAGAAGGCGAATAAGGAGGGATGGCACCTTGAAAAAAATAAGTATATTCCTATTAAGCATACTTGTTCTACTAACAAGTTGTGTACCAGGGTTAAATAATAAGGACGATGAATTGTTACAAACGGAAGAACAACCAACGGGACAGCCTTCTATTGTACCAACCTATAAGCTTTCGGATGAAGAGTACAGCGTAGTTTTACCGTACAGAACGAGTAAAGCGAGAGGGGTTACTACACACCAAATGGCGGATAACCGTCTTGATATCGATGAATTGGAACAAGGGCTAATGAGGCATTCGAAGGAATATTTTGATCCGAGTCAATATTATTTTGAAGAAGGTCAATATTTGGATAGTACAACCGTATATGAGTGGATTGATGAATTGAATCCAAAAGTTAAAACGAATGCAGAAGTGGACGATTATCGAGAAAACCCGAGATATTTGACGCATATCCTAGAGCAAAACTTTTTAAAGAGAAATGAAGATAAAACAGTGGAATTGGTAGGGATGTCGATTGGTTTAGCGATGAAATCCCAGTACCGCTTTCAAACGGAAATAGGCGGACCATATTATTATGAACCGATTACAGAGAAAGAAATGCTCGCAGAGGGTGAAAAGTTCGCTCAAACAATTTTAGAACGGATTAGAGAGATTGACGGCCTACAAAATGTACCAATTATGTTTGCCATCTATAGGGAAGAGAAACAGGGTTCAGCAGTACCAGGGAACTTTGTTGCGAAAACGTATGTTAAAGAAGGCGATAGGAAGATTAATGATTGGGGAATGATTGATGAAGAATATATTTTATTCCCATCAAGTGAAGCAGAAGAAAAGTATTTTGATGATGCCCAAATTGTGAATTCATTTGGTAAAGATATAGCAGACTTTTTCCCGAATTATGTTGGATACATCGGTGAAGGATTTTATGTCAATGGACAATTGCAGAAGTTAACTATTGAAGTGCCAATTGAATTCAATGGGAAGGCAGAGATAGTTGGATTTGCGCAATATACGTATGGATTGGTTAAGGATGAGTTTCCAAATAACTATGATATCGAAATTAAAATAACCTCAAGTGATCGGTTAGAGGGCTATATTTATCGTGAAGCTGGAGAACAAAATCCAATTGTTCATATGTTCAATTAGTAAGATGTTTGAAGCAAAGCTGATATTACGTTAGAATAAGGGGTGGATATATTCCACTCCGTTTTCTGCGATATATTGTATATTAGACTCCTAAGATAGATTAATAAAACGGTAGGAATAAATTGGATTACAATATGGGAGGTTTTAATTTATGGTAGTACCTTACAAGCATGAGCCATTTTTGGACTTTACAGTTGAAGAGAATAAGCAACAAATGCTAGATGCAATCGCAAAGGTTGAAGCTGACCTAGGGAAAGAATATCCACTCATTATTGGTGGAGAGCGCATCTTTACAGAAGATAAGATTGTGTCCGTGAATCCGTCTAATAAAGAGGAAGTAATCGGGTATGTATCAAAAGCTAATAAAGAACTAGCAGAAAAAGCAATGAAAGTTGCTGATGAAAGATTCCAAAATTACTGGAGAATTTCTGATCCTAAGTTCCGTGCAGATATCTTGTTCCGTGCAGCTGCCATTGTACGTCGTCGCAAGCATGAATTCAATGCGCATCTTGTAAAAGAAGCTGGTAAGCCTTGGAAGGAAGCAGATGGTGAAACTGCAGAAGCCATCGACTTTTTAGAGTTTTATGGTCGTCAAATGCTTAAACTAAAAGATGGTATGCCAGTAAATAGCCGTCCTATCGAGCATAACCGTTTTGATTACATTCCATTGGGAGTAGGATTAGTTATTTCTCCTTGGAATTTCTCATTTGCAATTATGGCAGGAACTGCAGTTGCTGCAATGGTAACTGGTAATACAGTTTTATTAAAGCCAGCAAGTGTAACACCAGTTGTTGCTTATAAATTTATGGAAGTACTTGAAGAAGCTGGTATGCCAGCAGGTATTATTAACTACATTCCTGGTCCTGGTAGTGAAGTTGGGGATTACTTAGTTAATCACCCACGTACACGCTTTATTAGTTTCACAGGTTCACGTGAAGTTGGACTAAATATTTTTGAAAACGCAGCGAAAATTCAACCAGGTCAAATTTGGTTAAAACGTACTATCCTAGAAATGGGTGGTAAAGATACGATTGTGGTAGATAAAGAAGCTGATCTTGAACTAGCAGCTCAATCTATTGTACAATCTGCATTCGGCTTCTCAGGACAAAAATGTTCTGCATGCTCTCGTGCAGTCATTCATGAGGATGTATATGATCAAGTCAAAGATCGTATTGTTGAATTAACGAAAGAATTAACTGTTGGTGATCCAACTGAAAATCTATACATGGGACCAGTTATTGACCAAGGTTCTTACGATAAGATTATGAAATACATTGAAATCGGTAAGGAAGAAGGTAACTTACTAGTTGGTGGTACTGGTGATGATTCTAAAGGCTGGTTTATTAACCCAACTGTAATTGCTGATCTTGATCCAAAAGCTCGTATCATGCAAGAAGAAATCTTTGGACCAGTTGTTGGTCTAACAAAAGCAAAAGATTTCACAGAAGCAATCGAGATTGCTAATAATACAGAATTTGGACTAACGGGTGCCGTAATCACGAATAATCGTGAGCATCTAGAACAAGCACGCAGAGACTTCCATGTTGGAAACTTATACTTCAACCGTGGATGTACTGCTGCAATCGTTGGTTACCAACCATTCGGTGGATTTAATATGTCAGGTACAGATTCAAAAGCAGGTGGACCTGACTATCTAATCCAACATATGCAAGGTAAAACAACTTCTGAAATGTTATAATCATGAAGCCTCTTTCCATTAGTCGAAAGAGGCTTTTTTTACAGACCTATGAAAATTAGGAAAAAACTATACATGCAAAGATAACTTTATGACAAGAAACGACAAAATTCATCAAAACGAATTGGATTTTTTCATCATAACTTTCCTACTTTCCTCATTTTAGGAAAGTAGGAAAGTTTTTTGGGCTTTATTAGTACTTTTTACCCCCAACTTTCCCAATATGAAAATTCAAAAAATATGCTATTATATAATTAACAAATAGAAATAGAGGCAAATGGTAGGAGGAAATTAACGTGGAAATCGGCTCCTTTATCAAATTACAGCGTGTCAAAAAAGGAATGACACAGGAAGAACTAGCAGAGGGAATTGTTTCTATGAGCTATTTGTCTAAGATAGAAAATCTTCGAGCTGAAGCAAGTCCTGAAGTAGTTAGTATGCTATGTACCCGCCTTGGTATTGAGTTGGACGGGGGACACAGTAATACTATCAAGGAAAAATGTGAGCAATGGTTTAATATGCTATATGAAGTAAACGACAAAGAGGAAATAGTAGAAAGATTTAATGAACTTTGTGAGTTGTTAGCAGTAGTTCGATCTGATAGTGTAATGCTATTTGAAATACATAAAATAAGATATTATCTCATCATGGGAGAAGTAGAAAATGCACTAGAACAAATAAATAGCTTAAACGAAGTATCTAGTAACTTTGATAGTTTACAACAATATTACTGGTTTAAGTTTAGAGGTAATTATAGTTCAACCAATGGCGAATATAATCAGGCAATGAGGATGTATAAACTTGCAGAAGAAAAAATTAATCATCTACACCTAGCTGAGGAAGAAGTTGCTGATTTGAATTATATCATAGCTATAACGCATAGCAAGCTATTGAATATCTTAGAAGCTATTGAATACTCTAATAGAGCAATCGACATCTTTCAAAAAGCATATAACTTTATGCGATGCGCACAATGCCATATTGTTCTGGGGATTTCTTATAGAAGAATTAAAATGTATGAAAAAGCTATAAAGCATTATAATTTGGCAAGGCATCTTGGAGAATTAAACAAGAATATTCAAGTTATCCAATTAACGAATCAAAATTTGGGTTACCTGTATGCAACAATTGGTGATTCAAAGGAAGCAATAAAATGTTTTACTGAGGTCGTTCACAATGAAGAAATTCAAATAAATGAAAGATTAATTGGTATTACCAATTTAATCAAAGAGTATTATAAAATTCAAAGTTTCGAACAAGCAAAATTAGCAATAGAAAAAGCAAGGACCTTATTAAAGGAACTTCCAAAAAATAACATTAATTATAAGTTATATGACTATCTTATACACACTTATTTATATGCTATAGATGGTCATGATGAACAATTTGTATGGATAGTAACAGAGGAATTTATACCTTATCTACAAAAGAGAAAAGATTATCTAAACCTAATCTTATTTGCTAACATGCTAGCTAAACACTTTGAAAGTGTAGGAAGGTATAAAGACTCTGTAAAATACTATAAACTTGCAAACCTCACTTATGAGGGAGTAGTAAATCTATAAGGGAGGAGGGTTAATTAATGAAAAAACTAATTGCTTCACTAGCGTTAGGTACTCTGTTAATGGGAGGATTTTTCTTTATGCAAGATCAACAAACAGATTTAGCACATGGCGAGTCTGAACCAAGTATTTTTAAAATGTCTAGTTTTGAAGTAAACTTCTAATCTAAAAGTCAATTTACTTAAGCTTGTCAGTAATCTATGTTTTTTACCCTATTACTATATGATAGATTTGCCTGAAGTGGTGAAAGCTACCTCAGGTCTTTTTTTGTGTTTACAAACTTTTTTCGCAGAAAACCGACAATTTTCTTATTGTAACATTATTTGGAATATTATACAAAAATTTTGATTCATTAATGGAATGTAAACATTTTATGTTATTATAAATGAAAGAGTTGAACCTATATTGGGATATAGAGATAGATATTAAATGATATATTACATATG
Organism: Ornithinibacillus liuyingii; assembly: GCF_055550225.1. Classification (NCBI taxonomy): domain Bacteria; kingdom Bacillati; phylum Bacillota; class Bacilli; order Caryophanales; family Bacillaceae; genus Ornithinibacillus; species Ornithinibacillus liuyingii. The sequence continues at coordinate 120,561 of NZ_JBPWOS010000004.1, forward strand.
TATTCCAATAAACTAGCATCCAAAAAGAAAGGGGTTACAAAAATGGAGATTGATGGATTAACTTGGTTCTGGTTGTTTGTACCTATGCCTTTACTTATTATATTTTCAACTATTTCACTCATTACGAACAAAAGGAGGAATTAATTGATGAATACAACAGTCTTATTGACGTTTATTTTTTATTTAATTGGGATGCTTGCTATCGGTATTGTCATGTACCGTAGAACAAATAATTTATCGGACTATGTGTTAGGTGGTCGTAAACTAGGACCTGCAGTTGCTGCCCTTAGTGCTGGAGCATCAGATATGAGTGGTTGGCTATTACTAGGACTACCAGGTGCAATTTATTTATATGGTTTAGGGGAAGCGTGGATTGCTGTCGGACTTGCAACTGGTGCTTACTTAAACTGGCAATTTGTTGCAAAACGTTTACGTGTATATACAGAGGTTTCCGAAAACTCTATTACGCTACCAGACTTCTTGGAACACCGTTTTAAAGATAATTCTCACCTCTTACGTGTTATCTCTGCGCTAGTTATCTTGCTATTCTTTACCTTTTATACATCATCTGGTATGGTTGCGGGTGCAACATTATTTGAAGCCTCATTTGGATTAGACTATCAAGCAGCATTATGGATCGGAGCTCTTGTAGTGGTTTCCTATACTTTCTTAGGCGGATTTTTGGCTGTTGCTTGGACAGACTTTTTCCAAGGAGCACTTATGTTAGTAGCAATTATTGCCGTACCAATAGTAGCAATTAATAATATTGGTGGCTGGGATAAAGCGGTCGAAGCAGTAGGTGCAATAGATCCTGGACATTTAAGCATGATTACTGGTGTCGGAACCATGGCGATTATTTCCTCACTTGCTTGGGGATTAGGTTATTTTGGACAACCACATATTTTGGTTCGCTTCATGGCCCTTCGTTCTCCAAAGGATGCACCTAAAGCTAGATTTATCGGTACTACTTGGATGATTCTAGGTCTTTATGGTGCGATTTTCACAGGTTTTGTAGGATTAGCATTTATTAGTACACAAGACCCTGCATATTTAGGTGACTATGGGATTAAGGTTATTTCAGAGAATGGCGTTCAAATGCTAGACAATCATGAGGTAATCTTTATTGCCTTCTCTCAATTATTATTTAATCCAGTTATTTCTGGTATTCTATTAGCAGCAATCTTATCAGCTATTATGAGTACGATTGACTCGCAATTACTAGTTTCTTCTTCAGCTGTGGCAGAGGATTTCTATAAAGCAATTCTTCGCAAGAAAGCTTCAGAAAAAGAACTTGTATGGGTAGGAAGAATCGCAACCGTAGTAATTGCCTTGGTAGCAACCATTATCGCTATTAACCCAGAGGCGTCAGTGCTTGATTTAGTTGGGTATGCATGGGCTGGCTTTGGTGCAGCATTTGGACCAACTATTATACTAGCATTGTTCTGGAAAGGAATTACTCGTTGGGGGGCATTAGTTGGGATTGTATTAGGTGCTGCTACGGTAGTAATATGGGGCAATATGAAAGGTGGAATTTTTGACCTATATGAAATCGTACCTGGTTTCGTTCTTAATTTATTGGCTGCTGTGATTATTAGTTTACTTAGCAAGCCAAGTCCTGAAATGGAAAAAGAATTTGATGAAGTACAAGCACAATTAAAGTAAAATAGAGTATATTCTAAAGCCACTCCTGTTATTTTGGGGAGTGGCTTCTCTAATATATCCCTGATATTTGCCTATACCTAATAAATTCTGCTATTATCAATAGTATTGTAGAAGTTTTTTTAGATATAAGGAAAAGTAAAGTGCGCCTGCTCCTGTGACGGTATAGATGCAGAAATCTGCTAGTCTTGGTGACCGAACTACAACATCCTGGATTAGATTATCTTTACTTTTAAAAAAATATATATGGAGGTGCGGAAAATGGCAGAAATCAATAAAGAGCAAGTAAAGCACGTAGCAAATTTAGCACGTCTTGAAATTTCAGAGCAAGAGGCAGAAATGTTTACGGAACAATTAAGTTCTATTATAAAGTTTGCTGAACAATTAAATGAAATAGATACAGATGGAATTGAGCCGACCACACACGTACTGGACTTGAAAAACGTGATGCGTAAGGACGAGCCTAGACAGTGGATTACAAGAGAAGATGCATTGAAGAATGCACCAGATCAACAGGATGGGCAGTTCCGTGTACCATCAATTTTAGAATAAGGAGGGAAAAACATGTCACTATTTGACCATAGTATTAAAGAAATCGAGGCAAAATTACATAATAAAGAAATAACAGTTAGTGACCTTGTTGATACTTCTTATAAACGTATTCATGAAGTAGAAGATAAGGTTCATGCTTTTCTAACGTTAGATGAAGAAAATGCCAGAGCAAAAGCGAAAGAATTAGATTCTAAAACGGATGCTACTGCTAAATTATTCGGTATTCCAGCAGGTATTAAGGATAATATCGTTACAAAGGGACTACGCACGACTTGTGCAAGTCAGTTTTTACGTAATTTTGAGGATCCGCTATATGATGCAACGGTAGTAGAAAAATTGAATCAAGAGAAATCTGTAACGATTGGTAAGCTGAATATGGACGAATTTGCAATGGGTTCATCCAATGAAAACTCAGGCTTTACCCCTACCCGTAATCCATGGAATACAGATTATGTACCTGGTGGATCAAGTGGTGGATCTGCAGCGGCAGTAGCAGCAGGAGAGGTTCTATTCTCCTTAGGTTCGGATACTGGTGGCTCGATTCGTCAGCCGGCAGCGTTCTGTGGAGTAGTTGGATTAAAGCCTACATATGGACTAGTATCTCGTTTTGGACTAGTGGCATTTGCATCTTCCCTAGACCAAATTGGCCCACTAACTCGAACAGTAGAAGATAATGCACGTGTATTAGAAGTTATCGCAGGTCATGACCCTATGGATTCTACTAGTGCAAATGTAGAAGTTCCATCTTATACAGAAGCATTAACTGGTGATGTAAAAGGCTTAAAGATTGCTGTTCCAAAAGAATATTTAGCTGAAGGGGTAAACCCAGAAGTAAAAGAAGCAGTCTTAGCTGCATTAAAGGTGTATGAATCATTAGGTGCAACATGGGATGAGGTTTCATTACCACATTCTAAGTATGCAGTAGCAACGTATTATTTATTATCTTCATCTGAGGCATCTGCTAACCTTTCCCGCTTTGACGGAGTTCGTTATGGCGTTCGTTCTGAAAACGCAGAAAACATGATTGATATGTTTAAGAAGTCTCGTAGTGAAGGATTTGGTGAAGAGGTTAAACGTCGTATCATGTTAGGTACCTTTGCACTAAGCTCAGGTTACTATGATGCATATTATAAAAAAGCACAAAAGGTTCGTACATTAATTAAAAATGACTTTGAGAAAATTTTCGAAGAATATGATGTTGTAATTGGACCTACAACGCCAACACCAGCATTTAAGGTGGGCGAGAAAATTAATGATCCATTAACGATGTATGCGAATGATATTTTAACGATTCCAGTAAATTTAGCTGGCGTACCAGGAATTTCAATCCCATGTGGCTTATCTCCTGAAGGTCTTCCGATTGGGTTGCAAATTATCGGTAAGCATTTTGACGAACGTACTGTATTCCGCGCTGCGCATGCATTTGAACAAGCAACAGATCATCATACAAAACGACCTCAAATAGGAGGTGCAAACTAATGAATTTTGAAACGATTATTGGTCTAGAAGTACACGTAGAGCTTAAAACAAAATCAAAAATCTTTAGTCCTAGCCCAAACGCATTTGGAGCAGAACCGAATACTAATGTGAACCCAATTGACCTTGGCTATCCGGGTGTTCTTCCAGTGTTAAATGAAGAAGCGGTAAACTTTGCCATGAAGGCTGCAATGGCGCTTAATTGTGAAATTGCAACACATACAAAATTTGACCGTAAAAACTACTTCTATCCAGATAACCCAAAGGCATATCAAATTTCTCAATTTGATCAACCGATTGGTGAGCATGGTTGGATAGAAATCGAAGTAGGCGGCAAGAAAAAGAAAATTGGGATTACACGTGTCCACTTAGAAGAGGATGCTGGTAAGCTAACCCATGGTGAAGATGGTTATTCCTATGTTGACTTTAACCGACAAGGTACGCCACTGATTGAGATTGTATCAGAGCCAGATATGCGCACACCAGAAGAAGCATATGCTTATCTAGAAAAGCTTAAAACAATCATTCAGTACACCGGAGTTTCCGATGTGAAGATGCAAGAAGGCTCCCTTCGTTGTGATGCGAACATTTCTCTTCGACCATATGGTCAAGATAAGTTCGGAACGAAAACAGAATTAAAAAACTTGAACTCTTTTGCTTTCGTACAAAAGGGATTGGAGTTTGAAGAAAAACGACAAGAAAAAGTATTATTATCTGGTGGAGAAATCCTTCAAGAAACACGTCGATTTGATGAGAAAACGAAAGAAACCATTTTAATGCGTGTAAAGGAAGGTTCCGATGATTATCGTTACTTCCCAGAACCAGACCTAGTACCGCTTTATATTGATGAGGCATGGAAGGAACGTATCAAGAATGAAATTCCTGAGCTCCCTGATGCGCGTAAACAACGCTACATCACAGACCTAGGATTACCAGAATATGATGCAGCAGTATTAACAGGATCAAAAGAAATGGCAGATTTCTTTGAAGAAACGATTCAAAATGGTGCCGATATCAAGCAAGCATCTAACTGGTTAATGGGTGAAGTTTCTGGATACATGAACAAGCACTATAAAGAGTTACACGATTTAGCTTTAACCCCAGAATCTCTAGGGAAAATGATTAATTTAATTGAAAACGGCACGATTTCCTCTAAGATTGCGAAGAAAGTCTTTGCTGAACTAGTAGAAAAGGGTGGAGATCCAGAGGAAATTGTTAAAGCGAAAGGTCTTGTTCAAATTTCAGATGAAGGCCAATTACGTGAAGTAATAACAGGTATTTTAAATGAAAACGAACAATCCATTATTGATTACAAAAATGGTAAAGACCGTGCACTTGGATTCCTAGTAGGACAGGTAATGAAAGCGACCAAAGGACAAGCAAATCCACCAATGGTTAATAAGATTTTAATTGAAGAAATGAATAAACGATAAATTTGGTAATATATTCCTAAGTCTGTAGAATGCATATTCTGCAGGCTTTTTTGCTGTGAAGACGACTATTTAAGTAAACTAATGTAATTATTCCACTTTTCGCATTAGTTTTACTATCGCAAAAAGGATTAATAAATGGTTCTATAGTCCGATATAGTCACTATGAAAACATATACATCATTATAGGAGGGTACACATTGAAAGGGAAAAAGCAAAACAAGGCAAAAGTGGTTAAAAGCGGCCGTTCATTAAGTTTACGAAATAGGCTTATTATTTCATTCTTAGTCATCCTATTAATTCCAAGTATAGCTATAGGAGCGATTTCTTTTCAAAGCTCAAGTGGTAGTGTAGAAAAAAATATGATTGAATCTGCACAAAAAAATGTTAGTATCATGAAGCAAACAGTCGATCGATTTGTTCAAGATCAGATGGATGTGGTGAATTATTTAGCTAATACCATCATCACGACAGATATCAAAAATGATCATGATGAAAGAACTAGGGACATATTAGACGAAATACAGAATTCTAAGAGTGCTGTATACGAACAAATTTATGTTGGGACACAAACAGGGGAATTTATGAATTCGCCTTCATCGTTTCAAAATCCCCCAGATTATGATCCGAGAAAACGTCCATGGTACGAGCAGGCTATTGCTGATAGAGGAAATGTTGTTGTAACAGACCCATATGTATCATCATCCTCTGGTGAGATTGTTGTGACAATTGCCAAAGTGACAGCGGATAATAATGGAGTAGTTGGGGTAAATCTAGAGCTAGGAGCTCTAACTGATATTATTAACTCGGTTACCATTGGTGAGGAAGGGTATATGTTCCTATTAGACGGAACGAAAAAATATATTACACACCCTAGCAATGAAGCTGGATCAGAAGCAACTGAACCACTATTCGATCGATTATTTGAAGCTAACAACGGGCAGTTCAGCTATGATCTAGATGGAGATGAAAAACAATTAGCCTTTGATACTAGTGAACTAACTGGTTGGAAAATTGTGGGGACAATGTTTAATAGTGAAATCGTACAAGGAGCAAAACCAATCTTAAATACGACCTTGATTGTCATTGGGGTATCGTTATTATTAGGTGCGATTATCATCGTCTTCATTATTCGTTCTATTTCTAAACCAATCACGCAATTGGTCGATGCAAGTAATACAATGAGTCAGGGCGACTTAAGTGTAACAATTGATTTAAAACGTAACGACGAATTAGGAACATTGGCGCAAGCGTTTAATAAGATGCGTGAAAACTTAAATGAAGTTATTCTGCAAGTAAGAGATAAATCGATTAGCTTAGCTGCTGCTGCAGAACAACTAAATGCAAGCACTGAACAAAACACATCAGCCACAGAGCAAATCTCCACATCGGTTCAAGAGGTTGCTCAAGGTATGGAAAATCAAAATAGTAGTATTTCACAAAGCTCTAAACTAGCAAATGAAATGGCTGAGTCTATTTATCAGATCGCATCAAGCTCTAATGATGTTTCTAACACAGCTACAGATGCTATGTCTGCGGTAACAGAAGGAAATAATGCATTAGGTACAACTATTACACAGATGGAGTTCATTAAGCAAAATACGCATGAGCTTTCTAGTAATATTGAAGGCCTTGGAAAACTATCTGAACAAATTAGTAATATTGTTGACGTTATTACCGATATCTCTGAACAAACGAATTTACTAGCATTAAATGCGGCAATAGAGGCAGCTAGAGCGGGAGAGCATGGTAAAGGTTTCGCTGTTGTAGCAGATGAGGTTCGTAAGCTGGCAGAACAATCTTCTAACTCAGCTGACCAAATTAAAGATGTAATCGTAACAATCCAAACAGAAACGATTAATACAGTTAAATCTATGGAAACAGCAACAACAGAAGTAGATAAAGGAATCGATATTGCCAATAATGCTGGAGCATCATTTAAGAATATTACTGGTTATGTAGATACTATCACCAATCAAATTATGCGTGTTAGCTCAGAAATTCAGGAAATATCTTCAGCTACAGAGCATTTTAACAATACATTCCAAGAAGTTGCATCAATTGGGGACGCGATTTCCGATGAAGCACAAAATGTTTCTGCAGCGACCCAACAGCAATTAGCATCCATGGAAGAAATCGCAGGCTCTGCAGCTTCGTTAACAAATGTCGCAGAGGAGCTTCAACAAGTAGTAGAAAACTTTAAACTAGCAAATAAAGAAAATTAAGAGGTTTGTTAGACATATAACTATCTATAATGATAGGCTGTCGGGTATTTTCGGCAGTCTATTTTTCTATTTAAAAAGCAAGAATTTAACTATTTGTAAGACTAATTTTTACGTAAAGCTTTTCAAAACTATAAATTATGGCTATGATAGTAATGCATGTAAAATTATCCAAATACGAAAAGAGATACTAATATAGATATTTAATGCATAATGTAAAGTAGCATTGGAGAGGGGACATGTATGATGAAGAGGGCCCGTATAATCTATAATCCAACTTCTGGAAGAGAGGCTTTTAAGAAAGAATTGCCTGCCGTTCTAGAAAAATTGGAATTAGCGGGGTATGAAGCATCAGCACATGCTACAACCGGTGAAGGTGATGCAACAAATGCAGCTAGACTAGCGGTTGAGCGAAAGTATGATATTGTCATAGCTGCTGGTGGAGACGGTACAATAAATGAGGTTATAAATGGACTAGCTGAGCAGGAATATCGACCAAAATTGGGCGTTATCCCGGTAGGTACGACGAATGATTTTGCCAGAGCGTTAACCATTCCTCGTGATAGTATTCAAAAGGCAGTGGATGTGATTATCGAGGATAAAACAATGCTTCTAGATATTGGAAAAGTAAATAGTCAATACTTTATAAATATAGCTGGTGGCGGAAAACTGACAGAACTAACTTATGATGTACCAAGTAAACTAAAAACAATGTTAGGTCAACTAGCCTATTATGTAAAAGGAATTGAGATGCTTCCGTTTTTAAAGCCTGCTCCTGTTAAGATAGAGTATGATGGAAATAAGATTGAAGAGGATATTATGCTATTCTTAATTTCGAATACAAACTCGGTAGGTGGATTTGAAAAACTGGCACCGGACGCTTGTCTAAATGATGGCTATTTTGACTTGTTAATTTTGCGGAAGACTAATCTTGCAGAATTTGTACGGATCGCTAGTTTAGCACTAAGGGGAGCCCATTTAGAGGATAGTCACGTGATTTATACGAAGGCTAAGCATATAAAGGTTGTTCCGGAGGATAAAATGCAGCTCAATATTGATGGGGAATATGGTGGCTTACTGCCAGGTGAATTCTACAATCTCCAGCAACATATTGAGTTCTTTGTACCAGAATCCTATTTAAATAGGGAGACTACTGAATAATAGGTAGTCTCCTTTGTTTATTCCGTGTCAAGCTGATAAGATAGAATTCAACAATAGAACGTAAAGGAAGATACATATATGGCAAAACAAGCTCCTGTAAAAAAGAATGAAACGGTAACGATTCGTTTTGAGGATTTAACCCATGAAGGAAATGGCGTTGGAAAAATCGAAGGGTATCCATTATTTGTACCTTATGGCTTGCCTGGAGAAGAGGCAATTGTAAAAGTAGTAAAGGTTAATAAGAACTTTGGTTTTGGTAAGCTTTTAGAAGTGAAGAATCCAAGCCCTGAGCGTGTAGAGCCACCATGTGATGTGTTTTATAAATGTGGTGGATGTCAAATTCAACACATGAGTTATAACCTTCAGCTATCGATGAAACAACAACAAGTTAAAAACGTGATGCGTAAAATAGCCCATCTCGAACATGTACCTGTTCATCCAACCATTGGAATGGAAGATCCTTGGCGCTATCGAAATAAAGTAGCAATTCCAGTTGGGGAAAAAGACGGCGAATTAATAACAGGATTCTATCAGATGCGCAGCCACCAGATTATTGAAGATATGGATACCTGTATTGTACAAGAGGACTTGAATGATCGAATGGTTGAAGCAGTCAGAAGGATTGCAGGCAGAGTCGGTATTGAGGCATATGATGAAAAAAGTCATACAGGTGTACTAAGACATATTATGGTTCGAACTGGTCAAGAAACAAAGGAAACGATGGTTGTTATCATTACGCGAACGAAGGAGCTTCCTCATGCAAAGGAATTCATTCGTGAACTAACAGAAACATATCCTAATGTTAAGTCGATCATTCATAATATTAATCCAGCACGTACCAATGTGATTCTTGGCGAGAAAACGAAGGTTCTTTGGGGACAAGAGTATATTTACGATTCTATCGGTTCGATTCGCTTTGCTATTTCGGCTAAGTCGTTTTATCAGGTCAACCCTACTCAGACGAAAAGACTTTATGAAAAGGCGTTAGAATACGCTGCAATAGGTGAAGAAGATACTGTAATTGATGCCTATTGTGGTATTGGAACAATTTCTCTATTCTTAGCGCAAAAAGCAAAGAAAGTATATGGGGTAGAAGTTGTACCAGAAGCGATAGAAGACGCACGAGTGAATGCGAAATTAAATGGCATGACCAATACCGAATTTGAAGTTGGTACTGCCGAAGAAGTGATGCCAAGATGGAAGGAAGAAGGATTAAAACCAGATGTAATTGTTGTCGACCCACCTCGCAAAGGCTGTGATGAAGGATTGTTAAATGCCATGATTGAAATGGGACCGAAGCGGATTGTTTATGTGTCCTGTAATCCTTCGACCTTAGCACGGGATTTACGTGTTTTGGAAGATGGTGGTTACGAAACAAAGGAAGTTCAGCCTGTAGATATGTTTCCTCAGAGTATGCATATTGAGAGTGTGGTTTGGTTGGAGAAGAGGTTGTCTAATTAAAATAAACATCTCTCAGTTAAAATAAATATTTCCGATTCAGATCCGGTTTTTGTGAAAATAGACATTTCCGAATTCCGGGTCTTTTTATACCAAAACCCTTGTAAATTCCCCTCGAACCTGCATTTCACCGTTGCCGTTTTAAATAAAGTAATGCTTAGAAAATCCCATTTTCTCATTTTTTTGCATAAAAAATTCACGTTTTTGGGTCACTTTATTAAATAAGCTGAACAAGGTAAAAAGCTATAATAATGAGCATTAGATTTGTTCTATTAATATAACTTTTTTATACCAACATTTATAATTCATGTATACTAAATAGTAGGAAGTTAATTGCATATAGTACTTTTCACCAAATTAACATATACAATTTTATATTAATTAGGAGTTGAAAAACGTATGGTAGAGATATCAAATTTTCACGTTACAAATATAATTATTAGTGTGCTGGCTCTGCTTTTAATAGTGTTTCTAATTTATATTTTAATATATAAATTAGTAAAAAGGTTAGTAAATGTAGGATTAGACTCTAATAAAAAAATTAAGGAATTAGAGAACAGGATTCGTCAATTAGAAGAAAAAGATAATATAACTCCTGAATAATGGCTACGTATTTTATTACCAATACTAGAAATCGGATTGAATAGCAACTTTATCTCCTTTTTATCTTTTCTTTAATCTTAATTTAGTTCGCTTTTGTTTTTCGTTTGCTTTCTTGTAAGAATTCTTTGTAATTTTCTCCCCATTCATTCATTAGAGAAATAATGGGTTCTAGCGTTCTTCCAAACTCAGTTAATGAGTATTCAACTTTAGGAGGCATTTCAGGATAAACTTCTCGATGAACAATTCCATCATCCTCAAGTTCTCTTAATTGGAGAGATAACATTCGTTTTGTAATACCAGGCATTAATCTACTGAACTCATTAAATCTCTTCTCTCCATCCAATAAGTAAAACAAAATGACTCCTTTCCATTTACCTCCAATCACATCAAGAGTTCCTTCAACCGGGCATCCTTCAGGGCATCCATAACCTTTCTTTCGGTTTCTCATCTGTACTCATACCTTTCCCATTTCTATTTCTTCATTAGTAACATAATTGATATCAGATTACAAGAATGCCAGTATATACTCCTTTCATTTTTCCTTAGTAGTAACATAGTTGATACCAGATTACAAGAATGTGCGTACTTACTATATTAATTCTAATTTCTTATAATAAACATGAATAAAATAGGAGGGCTTTTAAATGAAGGCAGTTGGATTATATAAATATTTACCTATTGAAAAGGAGGAAAGTTTGATAGATGTCCAAGTAGAAAAGCCGACACCAACAAAAAGAGATATACTTGTTAAAATTAAAGCTATTTCGATTAATCCGGTAGATGTAAAGGTTCGTGCTTCAAAAAATAAGGAAGAAAAAGAACCGAGGATTCTAGGTTGGGATGCAAGCGGAGTGGTAGAAGAAATTGGATCAGATTGTACAATATTTAAACCTGGAGATGAAGTCTATTATTCTGGTGACCTAACACGGCCAGGGACATATAGTGAATATCATTTAGTTGATGAAAGAATTGTTGGATTAAAACCAAAGTCATTAAATTTTGCTCAATCAGCTGCTTTACCATTGACATCTATAACTGCATGGGAAAGTTTATTTGACCGATTAATGATTGATATAAATAGCCACCAGGAAAATCAATCTAAGCGTGTTCTAATTGTCGGTGGAGCTGGGGGAGTTGGATCAATAGCTATTCAATTAGCTAAATTGGCAGGTTTACAGGTTATTGCCACAGCATCCAGAGAGGAGAGTAAGCAATGGGTGAATAAATTAGGTGCAGATTATACCATTAATCATCACGAAAACTTTCGAACTCAACTAGAAGAATACAATATAAAGGGTGTTGAGTACATTTTATGTTTAAATGAAACAGAACAGCATTGGCAAAACATGGCTGATATTATTTTACCTCAGGGAAGAATTTGTTCTATTGTAGAAATGGATAATCCTATCGACCTTACAGCTTAAAAAAAATAAAAGTGTAACGTTTGCTTGGGAATTTATGTTTACAAGATCCATGTATAAAACAACAGATATGATAAAACAACATGAACTATTATCAAAACTTAGTAAACTAATAGATGAAGGGAAAGTACAAACAACCCTAACAGAATTACTTAGACCAATTAATGCTGAAACGATACGAAAAGCACATAAAATAGTGGAAACCGGAAGTATGATTGGTAAAGTAGTAGTCGAGGATTAAGATGCCTCAGTGCACAACTTACCTATTCCCTAAAATGAAAATTTGGTATTCAGAGCGGGAAGGTAGTGAGAAGCAAATAGAATAGGTAAACTAATTTACTCATTCGGATTTCTAAATTCTAAAACAATACATTTCGGGCTGGGTCCTATATCGGGTCCAGTTTTTTCTTTGTCTAATTCCCCAATTCCTTACACAATAAGGGTTCAGTGGGATAGACCCAGTTTCTGAATCGCCCTCTAGTAGAGAGTTGTGAGAATGGAATAAAGAACTAACAAGAGAATTAAGTCGGATGCGGAACCGTCCCTTTAGTATATATAAGTTATTTCACTGATGTAAATAGGAGTTTTACAAATAGACTTTATGAGTAACTTTGGAGAGGTAATTTCTCAACAGCATCATGATTTTAAAGGGATATAACCTCCATTAATCCTACTAAAATAAACAGGTAAAATGACCGATATAATAGTTAACATATACAGAAAGAAGTTGTGACATCATGAATAGGAAAAAATGGTTTATAGGAATTATTTCATCCATTAGTGTTATTTTGTTAATAGGTTTACTTACATGGAGCAGCTTAGGAGAGAATGATACCAATACAGCTTCTAAGACTGCTAATAAAACAGTAACTAAAGAAACATCAAAAAATGAAGATAGTGAGAAAGAAAAGTTAGATGGAAAGGATAAAGATGTAGAAAACACTAAAGAAGAGGAAGAATCCAAGACAGAAGAGTCTAGCTCTAGGACTGATAAAAAAGAGGAAGAAACAAAGAAAACTGTAACGGAAATAGAAGATGGCACGAAAACAACCGCTACGAAATCTACAGGTAATAATCCAAAAGGTATAGTTAAAGTAGAAAAAAATACAAAAAACTGAAATTAAACAGGAGACGAAAACGGGAAGCAACACTTCTTCTAACAGTGGCTCAAACAACAACAGTACTAAGGATAGCATAACAACGAAAACAACAACTACGACCGAATCGATTGCTTTTAAAACCATAAGACAAAACGATAGCTCACTTGAAAAGAGAAAAGAAGTTGTTGCACAAAACGGTCAAGACGGAGTCAGAACTATCACATATAAAGAAACATACACGAACGGAAAGTTGACTTCCAAAGAACAAGTTTCTTCTAAAGTAACCAAAAATCCAGTTGATAAAATTATCAAAGTAGGAACAAAAGAGCCTCAACCAACGAAACTATCTGTATCTGAAGCTCATAGTATTTTAGGTGGAAGCGGTATGACAAAAAGCGGAGACACTTATACTTTGAGGCTAAGTGATGTGACAGATGTGATGGTGAAAGTAGGTAGTAATGGTGTAAGTAGTATTACTTTTAATGGAGCATCTTATATTCCGTGGAAAGGTATATCTAAAGAAGAAATGATTGAGATTTTTGGAAAGGAAGAAGGAACTAAAGAGTATGAATGGATGAAAGGACAAGCCGCTAAAATAGAGAAGGCTGTTCGGGCTGCCGCAAATGCTGTTTATAGTAGTGGAACATCACAAGCCAACAGCCTGTATAATCAAATTATCAACAGTAATTCGTATAGTAAATCTTTTTAAGTTAAAGAGAACTCAAAATAAGAGTTCTCTTTTTTGCAATTAAACCATTATCGAACATGAATATTTTCTAGAAAAAAGCAGGTGTCACGTTCACTTCACTAATAAGAAGTGAAATGGTAGAGACTTTCAAAAATAGTCTATGAAAAGATAAATTAGTGATATAATATTCAAAAAACTTGTCAAAATGCACTAAAAAGGTAGTTGCTTCATGAGTTAATTCATCAAATTATAACAGATGAGAATCGTAAATTTGAAAGTGTTCAAATTAGTTAAATAATGAAGTGTTTGATGAACAAAAATTAGGAATAGGAGATTTATCTATGGATGAATCTCTTGCTCCTTTTCTGTTTAGTAGCTATTTACAGGGTTATAAATGGAATAGTTAGTATTTATAAAAAAAGATATAATTGAAGTAAAATAGTTCTTTTTTTGGGGTGGTTGTGCTTAAGTAAGAGTTGTTCACGGTATGAAATCAAAAGTATTTTTATATACTTCGTTACATTACAAAAAATCGGTGTTAAATAGGGGGATACAATTGAAAGAAACAAATATGAATATTACCATTGAATTTTTTCAAAGAGATTTAATTCCAGCAATCGGTGCAGGTATTTATGAAATTAGTGTATGTAAAAATGATAAATCTAAGATTCTTTATATAGGTGAATCAGTTTTTGTTTTAGTACGATGTGCATCTCATTTATATGAATTAAATAAGGATCCGAAATATTTTGGATTTAACGAAGATACAATCAGAGACTCAAGTGTAAAATTAAGATTTAGATTACTTGAAAAGGTTAATGAAAGAGATTTAAGAAAGAAAAGAGAAAAGGAATTAATCAAAGAGAAAGCACCTTTGACTCAAAGTGGAATTAGTGATTATCAAAAAAGTGTAGAAGATAAAGTTTCAGCACTCACAAAATTCTTGAATTCAAGTTGTTTTACTAATCTATAAATTATAATGGATACGATGTAGTCTAGAACTAGATAAGAAAATGATACTGTAAGTGGTATTTCCTTTAGCACTAGGGAGGTAAGAATATGTTAAAAAATACTAATACATCATCTGAGAGAATAGTTTATAAAAGGGCAGTAGAGTGGTTAATAAGAAACTACAGTGCAATAAAATTAATGGATCCAGAATCTAGACATACCTTTCATAATAGTACGAATTTTATTCAAGGCTTCGTGTATAGATGCTTAAGGTCCTCAGCAAGAGAAACTTTAGATATAAATTATGATTGGAATAGTATAGGAGTGCATAAATACATTACCCCCATATCGTTAGAAATGTACGAAAGTAATAAGAAAACTTCATACATAAAGGAACACGTAGTATGCAAAAACATATATTTCAAAGATATAATCAAAGAATTAAAAAAAGAGTCCCCGGATGAAGATGCCATCGGTAATATCCTATTAAAGTATTACTTTACAGCTCTTATAACCAAAGAAGAGGATAATAAATTAGATGAAAAAGGGTTAAGAAGGGTAATGTGTGTAAATGGAGAATGGGATTATGAAAGTGTGTTTATTAGGTATGAAACAGCAGGGATCGAATTAGTGGAAAATCCATACTATGTTTTAAAGTAGAGAAACAAAATTAGGTTAAAGAAAGAAGAGCTATTCTTGTTGAGTCATACGGATAGTGAATTTAGGAGTTTATCATATGATATAAGCGAGTCTTATAAAAAGGAATCCTTTTTTAAAAGGGAGAACAGAAATTTTATATAGTATCATCAAAGATTATCATCAAATAGTAAGTCAGCCTGATAATGATATCCATTCAGTTTTTATTGCAGAAGAAATGATGAGTGGGTAGAGAAAGCATGGTCAAATATAAAGGTTAATTTATGTGCGTTTGCTTTAGGCTTGGTTCAGATAAACAAATAACTTGGCGTTACAAAGAGTGTGGGCATATTTTGGAAATCTCCATAAAAACTGCTAAAGTTGAAAAAAGTAAAGTCATAGAATAATGTGCATAGTTGATAAAATCTGCTTAGGAGAATAAAAAAATGAAGTTAAAAGTATATACAGTAAATTCATTTGCTAAAACAATAGAAGGGGGTAATCCAGCCGGAGTTGTGCTTGATGCGGATTCTTTATCAGATGAAAATATGAAAAAGATTGCAGGTGCAATTGAGTTTAGTGAGACTGCCTTTGTCATGAAGTCAGAATCAGCACATTTTAAAGTAAGATTTTTTACCCCTGAAGAGGAGGTAGAACTTTGTGGACATGCTACCATCGCAACATTTTATGTACTCTTAAGTAAGGGTTTAATCAAGCCTGGAGTATTTCTTCAAGAAACGAAGGCGGGAATTTTAAGTGTGGAGGTAAAGGAAGATTCATCTATTATGATGGAACAAAACGCTCCAGGTTTTTATGAGATTGTAAATAAAAAGGAAATAGCTGATTCCTTGAACATTACTGAAAATGAAATGATAGATATACTTCCGGTGCAAGTCGTTTCAACTGGCCTCAGGGATATACTTATTCCTGTAAAAAGTATCGACATATTAAATTCAATTAAACCAAATTTTGAAGAAGTATCCCAAATTAGCAGTAAATATAATGCTATAGGATATCATGTTTTTACACTTGAATCGCTATTTGGCTCCCATGCTTATTGCAGCAATTTTGCTCCATTATATGGTATACGTGAGGAGGCAGCTACTGGTACGTCCAATGGAGCTCTTGCATGTTATCTATACAAGTACGGAAACACCAAAACGAAATGTGATCACCAATTTGTAATGGAACAGGGTTATTCAATGAAAAAGCCTTCAGAGATAATAGTGGAATTAATAGTTGAGGGACTAGAAGTAATTGGAGTCAAAGTTGATGGAAAGGTATTGAATTTATCGGAAATTGAAGTGGAAATATGAACCCATTACAGATGATACTATAGGGTATACAACATTCTTCCTTTTCCAAATTAAGTGCAAGAAGACCAATGATTATACAGCGTATTTTAGAGATAGGCATTCACATTTATCAATGTTGAAGACTGAACAAGCTAAGGTGCTGGGGGTGTGTCATCAATGTCTGTAAATAGAGATTGGAAAGGTATATCGGAGAAGTTAATGAAGCTAGCCGATTTAGAGGAGAATTTTAGATTGGAGCTGTTAAAAGGCGGCTACTAATTATAGTGATTTTTATTTAACAAACGAGTGCGATTTAAAGCTTCTTATGCTAAAGGAACAGAAGAGTCGAAGAAGAATTTGTAAATTAAAGGAGAAGCAAAATGGCTAAAATCTTTTTAACTTCAAATGGCTTTTTTACAGACACGATTA
The DNA here is from genome assembly GCF_055550225.1 of Ornithinibacillus liuyingii. NCBI lineage: Bacteria > Bacillati > Bacillota > Bacilli > Caryophanales > Bacillaceae > Ornithinibacillus > Ornithinibacillus liuyingii. Next base: position 137,642 of record NZ_JBPWOS010000004.1, read on the forward strand.
AAAATGAATTCCTAACAATAATAAAAGAACAATTACTTAATCCTAATGCTGTCATCATAACTACGGCCTCACCACATAAAGAAACTAACAAATATGCGATTAAAGCAAAGAATGATTTCATCAAAATGGGGATTAAACAAGTAGAATTTCTTGATATCGAATTTGATGAACCAAATAAACTTAAACAGTATAACATTATTTATATTAACGGTGGAAACCCATTTAAATTGCTTTATCATATGAAAAAAAGTGGAGCTGACTCCATATTAAAAGAATTGGTGAAGCAGCCTACTATATTTGTTGGAGTAAGTGCTGGGGCAGTTATATTAGGGCCAAATATTGAAGTGGTTAATTATTTTACACCAGAGATGAATGTGGTTGAACTACATGATTTAACAGCACTAGCAATAACGAAAAAGGCTATTTTCCCCCATTATGATAGGGAAGATATTTTTGCAGATTCCTCTGGGAAGTCCATTGAAGAAAGGTTAACAGAATTTGAAAGAAAAAAGAATATGTCCGTTACAAGATTACGGGATGATCAATTTCTATTGATAGATGTATAAGGTGCTTTTTTCGCTAAAGAAGTATAGTCACTGAAATGTAACACCTCAGACATAGTTTTTACCATTGGATAACACGAAATGTACCAGTAAATGACAAGTGATTGCCACCTCATAGTTTAAAAGATTAAGAGTAAAAAAACATAACTATAGTAGCTAAGGAGGGGGATATTATGAATTTGTTACTGTTCATAATTTTATTAAATATTATTGGTCCCATCTTTGTATTACTTCATGAGGTAGGTCATGGAATAGGGGCTGTCTCTACCTCAAAATCTGATGTACATATCTATTTAGGAATAGTAGATGAGGATAATAAAGAAAACTTCAGGCTAGGGAGACTTCATTTTCATATTCAATGGGGCTATGAAGGGTACACTTATTGGGGAGAGGATTTAAATAAATGGAAAAAAGTAGTTGCACTTGCTAGTGGGCCCATGATGTCATTATTACTGGTACTTTTATTTGAACTACTAGCATCGTTAATTAAACAAAATGTACTAAGTCAATTGTTTGTATTCTCCAAGGTAATATGTTTTATTCAATTTATAATAACAACAATCCCAGTAACTTATCCTCGTTGGATGGGAGGATTAGGTGGTTATACGTCTGATGGTTTGCAAATATTGCGAGTATTAAGGAGTTAAAATTATAATCATTCAGTTTTAAGCAACCGAGTGAGATTGTTAAACATAAAAAGCCTAATTCCTCGCCCGAAACAGGCAGGAATTAGGCTTTTTATCCACGATATGATAAATCTCTCAATTGGTAAATACGTTGCGACGTTGTAAGTTCTATGGCAATCACAGGTGAAATTAAATTATAAAAATTTTGAATACATGGAAAATAGAGTGAGGTTAAATGGCTTGTGTAGAAAAATAACTTACACATACGGGCTATTTTAAAGGAAGATAGTGTGCTGATTACGTTATAGATAGCCAATGATAAAGGAGGTAAGTTATTAATGATAAATATTTTTGTAGGATTAATCTTTGTCTTCTTTAAAACAAATTTAAGTTTTTGGGATATCGGGGTGACTTACTACATAACTAACATCATTGGATATGTCTCGATATTTTTTGGGATAATTGAATTGGGGAGAACGAAGCAAACAATTTTAAAGGTCAAACCCTATGTCATTATTATGATTGCTCACAGTATTTTCTTTTTCTTGTTGAATTTAACAGGTAATTCGCCTTTATCGATAGCTATGTCAACTACTTCAGGGGTAATTGTAGCTGTAGTTGGAGTTGTGTTTATTATTGCAGGTATGTTGATGGTATTTATTATTATTTTCCAACTACTGGACAGTTTAGCGACAAAAAGAAATAAAAAGCCGTTATTCAACTTAGTAAACGTTATGTCGTTCTTATTAATCTTGGCTGGTATAAGTGCTATCTTTAATTTTGTTCCGATGATAGCAACTACTATAATGGGTGCTTTATTATTACTGGAAGTATTATTTTTAATTATTTATTTTTACATTTTCTTAACCAAAAATGAAAAATACGCATAAAAGTTCAAGAAAAGGTTGTCAAAGAAGATCACCTTTTTCTTTTGGTTAAATACCTGGTATTATTATCTGAAAATTATGTTAATATTTAACTAGAAGTTAATAAGCTATTGAGGTAGGAAAGTGGCACAATAAAGGAGAATAAAAATGGCTTATAAATTTAGTGTTTTGACACAAGAACAAGCTGAAGATATCGCGTTTAACTGGCATTATGATGGGGAGTATTCTTTTTATGATATGGAAGCTGATGAAGAAGATTTAGAACAATTTTTAAATCCAGAAGAACGAGGAAACGCAACGTTTGCTGTAATAGAAGGAGATGAACTGGTTGCTTTCCTTAGTATTAGTAAAGTTACTGATAGAATATTTGATATTGGTTTAGGAATGAGACCAGATTTAACTGGAAAAGGGAATGGGACAAGATTTTTAAGGGCGGGTATTAATTTTATCCAATCAGAATTCACACCTGAAAAAATCACATTATCAGTGGCAACTTTTAATCAAAGAGCGATAAATTTTTACAGAAAAGTTGGTTTTAAAGATGTTGAGACTTTTATGCAAAATACAAATGGTAGCACATTTGAGTTTTTAAAAATGGAATATAAGTGTTAATGACTCTTATCGGGTAAAGGGTGCTTTTGTATAACAAGGGCAACGAATTGCTGAGTCAAAGGAAAGGATAGTTGTGAAGCGAAGGAAGGGGAAAATCATGAGTGAACGAAAGATAATAGCACTGGTTAACCTTTTAATAAGTGGTTTTATTGCTCTCATGATATCTATGTTTTTTGCTAGTGGAACCATTGCTGAAAATTATACAGACGAAACATATGTTGCACCAGAGTTTTTCATAATTCTTGTTATCTGGGGGATTGGGGCGATATTCGTTCTAATTCAGTTTTATAAGGATTTAATACCCTATTTTATTATTTCACTTATAATTACTTGGATTTCCATTCCTATAGGGATAAAAATAGGATTTTCTATGACTACGTAATTAAATTTTCACTAGCGGCTGTGTTAATCATATCAGGGTTTCGTGAAAATAGGCTTCTCCGAACTTAATGAGGCAAACGTCAAAAATTATTTTTATAACCATATCTTTCTTCTAATGGATTCTTGTTTGATTTCAATATAAAAAAATGGTATAATTTTCTTAATATTATTGAAACGCTGGTCACAGACGTTAAAAGATGCAAACTATCCTGATTTTAAAGATGTTATGTCTTCCAAGAAAGCCTATGTAATTGCGGTTGGAGGAGATAGCCCATTATTAAAAGGACTACCCTTGATTGAGCAATTTCAATACATTTTTGATTTTATAGGTATTTCTTTTGAGGGATATGTACTTGGCCAAGGGAATAAACCGAATGCCATTCTTCAGGATGAGCAAGCATTGGTAATTGCAGAACAGATTCATCGCTCCTTAAAACAACAGGTAAATTAATGACCATTCGAAAACAGCACTCTTAAAATATTATCTTGAAATTAAGAAAGGTGTTAATGAGATAAAGCCTTAAGAAAACCAAATGGGCCTGCTTTATAGTAAAGCTTTCATTCTAACACGAGCAGGCCTAATGATAATAGCACTTTAAAAGCAGTTTAGAACCTATTATTTTTATTTCGATTTTTTTATACTTCAGTTTCCAAATCTAAGAAATTACTAACCTTTTCCACATAATCAGTAATTGGATAGGCTTTGTATAGACGGCTTGATAATCGGATGGGATCTCCAAAGAAGTACCTTTCATATTGAGTTTGTCTCGTTCCAAATGAACTCATTGTCAGGTCCCAGGCTAACCTAAATATTTTCACTCGATCCTCTGCGTTTTTCGTTGCTGCTTGAAGGTACTGATTGAGATCGTCTCGGATGGGAGAATTAAATGCATTTTCCGTAGGCAAACCAACCAGTCCGCTAGCGCCAATTAATTGAATGATTTCGGTGAAGCGGGGATAAATTTTAGGGAAGATGTTATTGGCAACCTGAAGTGGAACGATATTCGGTCGCATTGTTCCCCATTGGTCCAATGCTGCATCATTTTCCGATTTCTCCAACAGTGCCTTTATTGTTTCAAGACCAATAATGATTTCTGACAGCTTTTCTTGTATATGTTGGTACTCGCTCACGTTAATGGTTTGTACTAAAAGCTCAGCAAGACCTAAAATGAATTCGGTTTTGACAATTTGTCTGGTCACTGCTTGGTGGGCCGTAAAAACGTGAAAAGAGCTTTGAAATAAGAAGTCTGTCGCTGCCATAGCATTGTCATAATAGAATACTCGATTCCACGGAACTAGAACATTGTCAAAAACAAGAATGGTATCCATTTCCTCAAATCGAGAGCTTAAGGGATGATTAAAAAGTGAATCTCCACCAATAAACGACTCTCTGCAAATAAATTTTAAACCGATAGTATCTGATGGAATGGAAAAAGCAAAAGCTTCCTCCTCATCTAACAAGAAAGCTGGATTACTGAAAACTAATACCTCGTCGGTTAATCCGCCTTGAGTAGCTAGGAGACGTGCTCCTTTAATAACTATTCCTTCTTTATTCCGGTCAATCACCCGGGCGACAATCGGTTCTTCTTCAGAGGATTCTAAATATGCCTCGGAACGATTTACTTGGGGTGAGACAAAGGTATGGGTGAATGAAAGGTCTTTTGTCATCGCTAATTTATATAAAGATTGAATATTTTCCGGAAAACAATTTACACGTCCACGCAATACTGGAGAAGAGGAGGCAAAACTCATCACAGCGGTATTGAGGTAATCGGGACTCCTTCCCATAAAACCACCAGTTTGTCTAGCCCAATGCTCAGCTGCCTTTCGCCTATTTAATAAGTCATCCTTCGTTTTGGGTTGTAAGAAGGAAAGGCCGACAGAATCCCCTGTTTCTGGCGAAAGAAAAGTCATCTCATCTTTATATTTAGGATGATGCTGCATATCATATAAGGAAGCCTTAGTCTGAAGAACTCCTTTAAATACTGGGTGCTCAGAGATTTTCCCCTCAACTTTTTTCCCATCTAGCCAAATTTCAGTATCTAGCTGATTTAAGCGATTAATAAATTCCGTCCCATTAATAGCTCCCATAATAACACTCCTATATCCATTTGCTGTTAAATGCAGATTCATCTCCACTGTACTATTTTATTAGTCTGTTCCCTCGTCAGTTCCACTATTATCATTGGAAAAGCACTATAAGCTCATTGTGTTTGTTCATCTGATTTTAGCTAATTCCCAATAGCAGAAACCAAACTAAGAAGCTCAAGTAGTACTTCATAAGAGCAAAAAAGTAGTTAATACTATAAATATGTTGTTAAATTTTATACGTAATGGTTTTAAATAAAAATATAAGAGGGAGTTTATATAAATGAAAGCAATCATTATTAATAATTATGGCTCTATTAATGAATTAAAGGAGCAAGAGATACCAACACCCGAAATCGAGAATAATCAAGTTCTAGTCGAATTATATGCGACATCGATAAATCCAATAGACTGGAAGATGCGTTACGGATATTTGAAAGAGATGCTTCCATTTTCTTTCCCAATCATTTTAGGTTGGGATGCAGCTGGGATTGTAAAAGAAGTAGGAAAAGATGTGACAAGATTTAAGGTAGGGGACCGTGTCTTTGCTCGACCAGCAACAACTAACAAAGGAACATATGCTGAATATACAGCAGTAGATGAGGATTTACTGGCTCTAATTCCCGATAACATAACATTTGAAGAGGCTGCAGCAGTTCCACTTGCAGGTGAGACCGCATGGCAATGTCTGGTTGATTTTTCAAATATAAAAGCAGGAGATAAAGTTTTAATACATGCAGGTGCTGGTGGTGTTGGCAGTTATGCAATTCAGTTTGCTAAGCATGTTGGTGCGTATGTGGCTTCTACTGCCAGTGAAAAAAACAAAGAATTGTTAAATGAATTAGGTGTTGACCAATTTATTAATTATAAAGAACAAGACTTTTCGGACGTCTTATCCGATTACGATATCGTGCTGGATACAATGGGTGGAGAAATAATGAATAAGAGCTTCGATGTGTTAAAGGAAGGTGGAAAGCTCGTATCAATTGCAGGCACGCCAAGCGAGGAAAGGGCAAAGGAGAAAGGGATAAAAGCTGGTTCCTACTGGCTTGATCCCAGTGGAAAACAGCTTGCTGAAATTGCAGATCTAATGGAACGCGGTATTGTTAAATCAATCATCGGACACGTTATGCCATTTACAGAAGCTGGCTTGAAGGAAGCCCATCAATTAAGTGAGACACATCATGCAAAAGGAAAGATCGTTATTAAGATAAAATAATTAAGGATACATGTTCCGTCTATAAAATGCTTTTTATACAATGACAATGGATTTACCCTTTCAAACACGTATAAAAAAAGCTAATGTCACTATTGTTGCTGACATTAGCTTTTTTCGTTGTCACTGAAAATTTGATTATTAGATAAAATTTTATACAAAATTTAGAAACCTATGATACACTCTTTGAAAAAGGAACCTCATATTTACATAAAAGTATATGGAATATAGGTGTAATATTTTTAGAATGGGTGAGTTGAAAAGTGAACATAAGAAAACCAAATGAGGTAGAAATTGAAAAGATATTAGCACTTTCTCCACAAGCGATATTTGAGGGAACTTTAGGTGAAACAGAACCAACGATGGAAAGAGCAAAACAACTGGTAGAACCTCTTCTAAAGAAGGGGTGTTATTATTTAATATCCACGGAAAACAATGTAATGACGGGGTGGATTCTTATAGGAGGAAGCAAAGACAATTTTTCTGGTAAGGCTTTCGGATTTATTTATGAATTATTTGTATTAGAGGAATATAGAGGTAAAGGTATTTCCAAACAATTGATTAGAGCAGGTATTGAACAATTGAAACAAGAAGGATACTTCGAAATTCGTTTAAGCGTATTTGATGGAAATCCAGCAATGAAAATATATGAAAGCTTGGGCTTTGAAAACAGGACAATTACTATGAGTATTTCCTTATAAAATAAGGTTTTTTCATCAAAGATACTAAAATAGCAGGATGGTTGTATAATCTAGTTAAACTACAGATAATAAGAGGAGCTTTATAAAAAAGTGGATGGGGTAAATACCCGTCCACTTTTTAAATTTGTATTCTTTTCTTCAGTGACACCACTAATGTTTAGATGTGGAAATATATGGAGATAGATTGGATGTAGATACGTTATATTCAAAATGTTACATTGACAGATTATCAAATAAATATGTTATAATTAGTACCAGGTATTAATATTAGATACTAAAATGAGGTGAAGACATGATTGGGGCAAGAATAACGGCTATTGGAACATATGTGCCAGAAAAACGACTAACTAATTTTGAATTGGAGCAAATGGTCGAAACGAATAATGAATGGATTGTTCAAAGGACAGGAATTCACGAGCGTAGAATATCACGTTCTGATGAATTCACGAGTGATTTATGTGTATCTGCCATAAAAGATTTAATGCAAAGGTATGATAAAAAAGTCGATGATGTAGATATGATTATCGTTGCAACAAGTACACCAGACTTTCCATTTCCATCTGTCTCAAGCATCATACAAGACCGATTAAATATCTCGCAAACAGGTGCTTTAGATTTGAGTGCCGCTTGTGCTGGATTTGTTTACGGATTACATACAGCACATACCTATATAGCGTCTGGTCTGCACAAAAAGGTTCTTGTCGTAGGAGCGGAAACGTTATCGAAAATCACCGATTATACCGATAGAAGCACATGTGTATTATTTGGTGATGGTGCTGGAGCGGTATTGATTGAAAGCGATGAGAAACAAAACAGTTTCCTGGGGTTCCGTTTAGGAAGTGATGGAAGTGGAGCTCAACATGTATATCGTACTGGGCTTTCAAACAAGGTTAATGGGATTGAGTTAATCGATACGCAATACCTTGTGCAAAATGGTAGAGAAGTTTTTCGCTGGGTTACAAGAAATGTTCCAGAAAATATTAGACAGTTGTTAGAGAAGGCACAGATGAGTTTGGATGAGGTAGATTGGTTAATTCCCCATAGTGCTAACTTACGGTTGATAGAACCAATTTGTGAAAAATTAGATTTTCCATTGGAAAAAGCGCTTTACAGCTTAGTCAAGTTTGGAAATACATCAGCAGCAACCATACCTTTAGCGCTTGATCTTGGCCTAAGGGAAGGAAAGGTCAAAAATGGACATCGCGTTTTGATGTATGGTTTTGGAGCGGGTTTAGTTCATGCAGGTCAACTTTTAGAAGTAAATTTTGACGAGTAGGTTAATACCCCTTTAGCATTGTGAGGACTTTTACTTACCAAAAAAGTGAGTACTTGTGATTATTAAAAGGTTGGGATTGAGAGTGGAAAATAGAGCAGTGGGAACAATGGTACTCAATCCTGATTATCTTGGATTCAATACAAATTGGGACCGAATACGATTGGAATCCAATCCCTTTCCTTGCAAATACAGTAGAACGATTATAGTATATAAATTGGGTAGAGATTATGTTTGAAATGATTGGTTGATGCTACGAAATGAACCATCATGGCAATCTTGGTTAGGATTAGGATAGGAACCCCTTTAACGACAAGGTTTTGAGGGGACTATTGGTAACCAACAATTTTACCCTTTAATTGAATAGGATTTTCTTCGGGGTCGGGTGCAATTCCCAACCGGCGGTGATGAGGGCAACCTCTTAGTCCGTGACCCGTGTTTAATTAGTGAACACGGTGGATTTGGTGAAATTCCAAAGCCGACAGTAAAAGTCTGGATGGGAGAAGAAAAGCGGAAATTGTTCAAAAAACTATTGGACTTTAGTTTTGTTGTGCACTGTTCTCCCCTGCCTAGATAAGCAGGGGATTTTTTTACAATGGAGAACGATAACTGAAGGGAGGAATAGTGTTCTACTAACATTATATGTGTATCTCTCTAGCATAAAAAACAACTCGGTAGAGCAGTAAAGAGACCAAATACTATAAGCATAGAGTTTTGGTGATATAGATATCATTTACGCAAACTCCATTTGTAAAGTTGAACTAGGCATATCATTAGTTAGAAATATCGCAGTAAACATTACGGAAAGAAAATGGATATTCTGGCAGAATTCACTATTAGTTTTTCTAACATATGTTTGAAGGACGCTGAATTGCTAGGAAAGACTCATTTTATTTCTTCAAAATAAAAACCTCTTCAATCACCAGAAGACCCCACGGTGAAAATCCCATTTACGTTATCTTTTTACGATTTAATTTTGGATTGTAATTTATGAATTTCTCCTTTTAGAGCAGCATAATGATGCTTCTTTGGTATGGAGTTAAATCGAAATTGTGTTTCTCTTATCCTTTCATTCTTAGGATTTTAATAATCCACCTCGCATTAAATGGAAGTTCGTTCGAGTAATGGGCTACCTAGAATTAAAAAGGGGAATACGGGACCTCTGTATAGGTAGAACATATCACGTTTCTAGAGGATGTTTTTTTAGGCGCGAGTTCATGAGTAGTCCAGAGTGCCGGCATAACGGCAGTGTAATTTAAAGAGGAGGAATAACGTTGTTCACTGGAATCATTGAGGAATTGGGAAGCATCGATGAAGTGAAAAAGCAGGGAGAAACGATTTCCCTTTCTATTAAAGCAAATAAAATAATGGAGGATATAAAACTGGGTGATAGTATTGCAATCAATGGTGTTTGTTTAACCGTAACGGATATTCATAATAATCGTTTCTTTGCTGATGTTATGCCTGAAACCTTCCATACAACCACATTAGCTAATCTGCAAAAAGGAACTTCAGTCAACCTTGAGAGAGCAATGCGTGCAGATAGCCGATTTGGGGGACATATTGTAACCGGGCATGTCGATACTATTGGGAAAATAACGAAAAGAGAGCGAAGACAGAACGCAATCTATATTGATATTTCGCTACTGCCTAACCTCAAGCATGTTGTCTTGTTAAAAGGATCGATAGCAATTGACGGTATTTCTCTAACTGTTTTTAATAAAGCAGATACTAGTGTAACAGTTTCCATTATACCGCATACAGCGAATGAAACGGTACTCGGTAAAAAAAGAGTAGGAGAGAACGTAAATATAGAATTTGATGTTATTGGCAAATACATCTACTCGATTGTTGGGACTAAGGAATCCGTCCTTCCACCCAATACTATTTCAAATGAGTTTCTGAAAGAGCATGGATTTAGCTGATCGGAAAGCCGCCAGTCCCTTATGGGGAATGGGAGTAGGTGAGGATAACGGATTAATGTGATCAGTGCCCTTTTGCAGGAATAGAAGCAGGAAAAGGTAACAGAGAAGTGATATCAGTGCCCTTTGACAGGAAAGGAAGCAGGAAAAGGTAACAGAGCAGGCTGATCAGTGCCCTTTTGCAGGAACGGAAACAGGAAAAGGTGACAGAGGAGTGATATCAGTGCCCTTTTACCGGAATGAAAGCAAGAAAAGGTAACAGAAAAGGGTGATCACCCTTTACTGGAAAAGAAACAGAATCATAATCACAGCCTTTTATAGGAAGTTGAAGCAGAAAAAGGTAACAGAAAAACATAATCAGCTCGGATGGATGAAGAGAGGAGAAGGAAAATGTTTCACAAAGTCGAAGAAGCATTGGAAGATTTAAGGGCAGGAAAAGTCATCATAGTATGTGATGATGAAAATAGAGAGAACGAAGGCGATTTTATAGGATTAGCGGAGTTTGTATCTCCAGAGATGATAAATTTTATGGCAAAAGAGGGAAGAGGGCTCATTTGTGCTCCTGTTGCGGGAGCGTTGGCTCAGAAATTGGCGTTGAAGCCAATGGTAGATAAGAATACGGATCATTATGAAACAGCTTTTACCGTTAGTATTGACCATGTTCAGACAACAACTGGAATAAGTGCTGAGGAAAGGGCGTTAACTATAAAAAAATTGCTACAAGAGGATTCGTGTCCTGCTGATTTCAAAAGACCTGGGCATGTTTTTCCTTTAATTGCAAAAGCAGGTGGAGTATTAGAACGTGCGGGGCATACAGAGGCGGCGATTGATTTAGCGAGATTAGCGGGGGCAGAACCAGCAGGTGTAATTTGCGAAATTATGAATGATGATGGAACAATGGCTCGTGTTCCAGATTTGGAAAGAATCGCTGCGAAATTCGCTATTAAATTAATCACAATTGAAGCTCTCATTCAATATCGGTTAAAAATCGATACAGATAGTAAGCGAGTAGAATTTTAATAGACCAATTAAACTAACTTAATGGAGGAAATGGACAAATGAAACAAGTTGTTGAAGGTAATTTAGTCGGGAAAGATATAAAAGTTGGTATTATCATTGCTAGGTTTAATGAATTTATCACTAGCAGATTGCTTAGTGGGGCGGAAGATGCGTTAAGAAGACATGGAGTAAACGAAGCTGATATAACTCAAGTCTGGGTTCCAGGTGCATTCGAAATATCGATTGCTTCTAAAAAGCTAGCGGAAAAAGGGGAATATGATGCAATCATTACATTAGGAGCCGTAATCCGGGGAGCTACACCTCACTTTGAATATGTAAGTAATGAAACAGCAAAAGGCATTGCTAGTATAAGTTTGCAAACAGGAGTCCCTATCATATTTGGGATATTAACGACGGATACGATCGAACAAGCAATTGAGCGTGCAGGAACAAAAGCGGGGAACAAAGGATATGAAGCGGCGGTTAATGCGATTGAAATGGCCAATTTGTTTAAAGCTATGGAACAGTAGTAATTTTGAGGGCAGCGATATGCTGCCCTCTTCTACGTTTACAATTCTTCATTCTTCACCTACCTATATTATTTTCACCTCAGGAAACTCTTTTAGAAGGTTGTTACAATGCTTCTACTAGTCTATTTCATTGCTATAGACCCACTCGAATTTATTTGATATATTAATAATCCATTAATGAAAGGAAGGGTCATTGTAATGTTGAGAACACCTCGTATTGCCTTTTTATCGGTTATCAGCAACAGCTTTGTCGTGCTGTTAAAATTAATAGTTGGCGTAATCACAGGTTCTGTAGCCGTCATATCGGAAGCAATCCATTCTTCTTTAGATCTATTAGCATCGTTAATAGCATTTATATCGGTTAGAATATCTGGAAAACCAGCTGATAAGGAGCATCCCTTTGGGCACGGAAAAGTAGAAAACATCTCAGGAACGATTGAGACGCTTCTAATTTTTGTTGCCGGAATCTGGATAATTTACGAATGTATTCATAAACTTATATATCCTGAAGCTATAAAATTTCCTTTCCTTGCAGTAGCGGTAATGCTAGTTGGAGCGATTGTCAATTTCATTGTTTCTAGAATAGTAAAGAAAGAGGCTGATAGAGTTAATTCTATTGCGATGAAATCAAATGCTTTCCATCTTCTTACAGACGTTTATACATCATTAGGTGTGGCAGCGGGACTATTTTTGGTTTACTTAACAGATTGGCATATTCTTGATCCGATAATAGGCATTGCGTTAGCACTTTATATCATGTTTGAAGCAGTAAAATTAATGAAAGAGGCGTTTCCACCGCTGCTTGATGCTAAACTGAATCAAATAGAAGAAGAAAAGATTTTAGACATCATTCATAAATATCAAGATCAATTTCTTGAAATACATGATTTTAAAACTAGAAGATCAGGTCCAAATGAATATATTGAATTTCACATGGTAGTTCTTTCCCATAAAACGGTCGAAACCATACATGAATTGTGCGATAAAATAGAACATGATATTCAAACGGAATTTGAAAATTCACATGTTCTTATTCATGTTGAGCCTGAAACAGAATTACAATAAAAAATAGTAAGGAAGTTATAAGCTTTAAAAGGAAGCTATAGATTATGAAATGCTAGCTGAATATAGTCAAAGTTAAAAACTGCAATAAGAAAGCAAGGTGATCATGGATGGTCACCTTTTTCTTTTGGCAATATTATTTAAATTAGTATCTGTTAAAAAGGTCATCTACAAACAGTGGAGAGAGCTAAAGAAGGAACATTTGTTAAAATGATTTCGTCATATAACTACGAAATCGTTGATGAAGGCAATAGGACTATTTTTAATCCATAATAGCTCACAGCTACTATGTAAAAGGAGGGATACGGTATGAAAAAATTTTTATTTTTAATCGTAACGTTACTACTAGTTGTTAGCGGGTGTACGGAAAAAGAAATAAAATTAACTGAGAATGCTAACATTGCCAAAAGCTATTTAGAACAGAGCGGTTATCAAGTTATTTCCTTTGAGGGGGAGAGTAGTCAGGAATTTAAAAGAAAGGATCTATTTACTTCCCCTAACCTAGAATTTTGGTCTGTTCAATATATGGAACCTGATGAATATTTTGATAAGGAGATAAATACTGTGGCATTTATCGTAGAAAACCATCCATTAGATAACATCTTTGAAATGGGGAAAACTAAAGTAACGGTTTGGATAGTTGATAATGAAGTAATTGGCGGTTGGTCCTCCCCAATTTCAAAGAATCATGATGAAGTAGGTTCCCCCTATGCTTTGGATGGTAAGACCGTGGAAGAAGTAAAAGGAGATCATTCAGATTGGTTAGAGGAATGGAAAAACAAATACAAAGATTAAATAAGGTGCGATGATCAGACAAGGTGCTTAAGATTAAATCGCCTTTTTCTTTGTTTCATAAGCTTATTTTTCTTATGTGATTATCTTAAATAACTATAAGGGTAAGTAATTTTTGCCTAGCTTTGCTCATTAATATGTTTGAAAGTGAGCATATTATTTAGTATAAATACGTTTCTCTATATATAATAGTAAACATTCCTTTTAAACTGTCTTACCCGAAATACACAAACTAGATACTAAATAAGATAGGAGATTATTATGACATCAAAGACAAAACTACCAACGTATAAGATTTATATAAATGGTGAATGGAGAGAAAGTAGTTCCGGACAGACTATCGATATACAGTCCCCGTATCTTCCAGAAACATTAGGTAAAGTTCAATCGATAACACAAGATGAAGTCGATGAAATAATAAGTTTCGCTCAAGCAGCTCAAAAAGATTGGGCAGAGGTCTCACTTCAGGATCGTGCGAAATACTTATATAGATGGGCTGATGAATTAGTCAATATGCAAGATGAACTTGCAGAAATTATTATGAAAGAAGTTGGGAAAGGCGCTAATGATGCTAAGAAAGAGGTAGTACGTACAGCTGACTTTATCCGCTATACAGTTGAAGAAGCGCTTCATATGCATGGAGAAAGTATGTTGGGAGACAGTTTTCCAGGAGGATCTAAGTCGAAGATTGCAATTATAAACCGTGTTCCACGTGGTGTTGTTCTTGCAATTTCTCCGTTTAATTATCCTGTAAATCTATCAGCTGCTAAAATTGCACCAGCATTAATGGCTGGAAATGCAGTTGTCTTTAAACCAGCTACACAGGGAGCTCTAAGTGGTACTAAGATGATTGAAGCCCTAGATAAAGCTGGATTGCCTAAAGGTTTATTAGGATTAGTAACTGGCCGTGGATCCGTAATTGGTGATTATTTAGTGGAGCATAAAGGGATAAACATGATTTCCTTTACTGGTGGAACAAACACTGGTGTACAGCTTGCCAAAAAAGCAACTATGGTTCCATTAGTACTTGAACTAGGTGGAAAAGACCCTGGAATTGTTCGGGAAGATGCCGATTTACAGGAAGCTGCAAAGCATATTATTAGTGGAGCTTTTTCTTACTCAGGACAACGTTGTACAGCAATCAAACGTGTATTAGTTCATGATAGTGTAGCGGATGAGCTTGTTGCCTTGTTAAAAGAGCAAGTTGAAAAGCTATCAGTAGGATCTCCGGAAGAAAATAATGTAATTGTTCCATTAATCAATGATAAATCTGCAGATTTCGTTCAGCATTTAGTAGATGATGCTGTAGAAAAGGGAGCAACAGTAGTAGCGGGGAATAAAAGAGAGGGTAATTTAATTTATCCAACCCTACTAGATCAAGTGACAGAAGAAATGGAGGTTGCTTGGGAAGAGCCATTCGGCCCAATTCTTCCAATTATACGCGTTTCTTCTGATGAAGAAGCTATCCGTATTGCAAATGAATCCGAATTTGGTTTACAGGCAAGTGTCTTTACGAAGGATATTAATCGAGCATTTGCTATTGCTAACCGAATTGAAGCAGGCTCTGTTCAAATCAATGGTCGTACTGAACGCGGCCCAGACCACTTCCCATTCATTGGTGTTAAAGGATCTGGTATGGGAGCACAAGGTATTCGTAAGAGCTTAGAATCAATGACACAGGAAAAAGTTACTGTATTAAATATAGTAGAATAATTCTAAGGTGAACCAAGACCAGGGAAAATACCCTGGTCTTTAAACTAATTTAAACTACTAAATAGCATTAAAGGAAAATAGTTCAGGTAGTTATTGACTAGTTGAAGACGGGAATATGGTAAAATAAAGCTGGTAACAAAAATCTAAGTTATAAGACTGTTTACAACCAGTCGTGATAAAATTGATTATTGAAATCAAAGGTTATGGTATTCAAGTTTTACTTACCGGGAAAAAGTGTTCCATACAACAATTGAAACATAACTATTTTCTAGCAAAAGAATTATGTTATGAGATTATGGACCTTCCTAATGTGTTTTGTAGGCTTCATGGTTTTGAACAAATTCCATGACAATTAAATGACAGTTGATTTTGTAATTGATATCGATACGAAAAGAATTTATTCCCCATCTTATTAAGCTAGTTGATCGAGTAGTGATTAATCTGAAAGGTGCTGGGACTAAACGATCAATGAAATAGTAAATGGATATCCTTGTTGACAAATTTTCCAATTCGATATACGCTAATATATATTGTAAAAGCATAATTCTAACTTAATTAGGGCTTTAGCATTTTATTAATGTTGATTAATATTGATTAGATGAAAAAGCTTCCTAAGTATAAGAATAAGAAAAATAATTTAAATCGGTATAATTTGATTTAGACTGATTTTTATTTTGAACATAACTTAATCCACCTTAAAAGGTTGCTCTTCAAAAAACTTTATTGAAGTTAGTTGAAGTGAAACCGACAATTATCAAAACTCAATGATAGTAAACCATCATTGAGGTTTTGAAGTTGTCGGTTTTTTTTATTGTAATAATAAGATTACTCATATGAACTAATTTTTAAATACTGGGAGAATTTTTTATGATAGTTTCACTAAATTCGTTATCATCGTTATCCATATTTCTCATTTTGCTTACTTTCTCTGGGGTTAGTGCACTATTGTTATTACATCCACGAGTACCATTACGTTTTGTTCGCATTCATATAGGTGTTGTTGCTTTACCGCCATTGTTCTCGCTATTGACTCTTTTAAACACTACTAATCCCAATTTGAATGGTATAGTGGGGCTTTGGTCATTGGACTCCTTAGCTTGGCTAATGGCTTTCTTTGTTCTTTCCATTGGTTTAATCATTCAGCGTTTTTCTGAACGCTACTTAATGGGAGATCGCCATTATCGTAAGTATTTCACGCTTTTTACATTCACTACAAGTGCTGCCGCTATTACATGGCTAAGTGGGGATCTCCGCTTAATGGTTATTTCTTGGGGAGTAACGCTCATCGGTTTAACCTTACTGATAAGGCTAAACAGTAGCTGGAAAGTAGCTAGATCAGCAGCAAGGGTTTCTGCTCGTATATTTACGTTAAGCTGGTTCGCCCTGTTATTCGCAGTGATTTGGCTATTTTATACCACAGGTCAATGGCAGTTATCGGTCGTTCTAACGAATGACAATTTAGCTCTACTTGGTGCATGGGAGAAAACTGGGATTAACTTATTGATTGTATTAGCAGTGATAATTCCTGCAGCTCAGTGGCCTTTCCAAAGATGGTTAGTCGAGTCAGTTGTCGCACCAACTCCTGTTTCTGCAATCATGCATGCAGGTTTAGTAAATGCAGGTGGAATTATCTTAACTCGATTTTCGCCTCTTTTTAACGGTGATGTCGCTTCGATAGTGTTACTCATTTTCGCAAGTATTTCTGTATTGATTGGATCAGGAATCAGTTTAGTGCAAGTTGACTATAAACGTCAGTTAGTAGGTTCCACAATTGGACAGATGGGTTTTATGCTTATTCAATGTGCATTAGGAGCGTATATAGCCGCTATTATTCATCTTGTTTTGCATGGGTTGTTCAAAGCTACCCTGTTTTTACAGAGTGGTTCAGTAGTACGTCGTTCCGAGGATTCTCCTCTCATTAATGAAAGGTCCTCCAAATTATGGATCGTAGCTGGTTGGATCTTAGGTTTACTTGTAGCAGTAGCTTTTTGGCTAGTAGCTCCTGGAGATGGGTATCAATTGATTAGTGCGCTAATCTTAGGCTGGTCATTGTCTATTTCCTGGAAACAGCTTGTTGCTTATGGGAAGGGAAGAATGGGTAGAATTGCTGGCTTCTTCCTATTAGGAGGCGCGGCCTTCGTTTATTTTATCATGCATGACCTTTTCTATGAGCTGTTGTATACAACCGTTTTTCATAGTGCTCAACCTCCAATGTTGGTTGTCATCATCGTCATATGTCTCTTACTATTTGGGAGTGTTATAGGTACGCGGATTGCTCGTAATCCTTCTTCTGCTTCCTTCGCAGTACTTTATTTTTGGTTAATTCGATTAGGTGAAGCAAAACCTAAATCAGTAGAAAGTCATCCAAGCTACCTGAAGCTATTTTTATCTGAAGGAGGTAACAAGTGATGGATGCAACATCCGTTTTAACAAAAGAAGTGGAAAATAATAAAGATTTAAATAATGATCGTAACGAACGTGATATGAATGATATGGTTGAATCAGCTAGTCGAGTAATTGCGCCCCTATGGCCTATTTCTAAGTTCGCAGCACGTAATCCTTGGATGGGACTTGAAAATCAACCTTTTCAACAAGTTGCGGACTGGTTAAAAGCTACCCGTGATGTTGATATATACCCTAGTGCTAATTTGATTCTTGTGGCAAAGAATAAGGGTGAGATTGATGAAGCCTTTGTGAAAGAGGGGTTAAAGCGTTGGCTTGATTCCAATTCCTTTAATATCCCACAGGATGTGAAAGAAGAGTTTTGTCATGCAGCATTAAAATTAGACACATTACCTTCAGAACTTTTGACCTCACAAAAGTTGGAGAAATTGGCGAAGAACTTTAACGGACGGAATACAGGTAGTGCCGAAAATGCTCCTGTGCAACCAATAAGTTCACAACTAGAGAATCAAGATGGTGAGAGGTTAGAAACGATTCTTGACCATCATGTCATCAAGTGGTGTAAATTATTTCTTGATGTCTCTCAGGCAGGGTGGACAATGCCACATCGAGAGAAAGGGTTCTATGGTGCATGGCGGCAACTCATTCAATATGACCCGGGACTTAGTAAGAACCAGCGTAAAAGCTTGAAGAATTGGCCGCAAGAAGCATCTATGGCGTTACAGCATGTAGTATCCTTATTAGAAATTCCGGAAGAGAAAATCCAATCCTATTTGGAAGGTCATTTGCTATCATTACCGGGATGGGCGGGAATGATGCTTTGGCGCTCCCGCCAATCGAACGATGAACAGACACTATTAACAGAATATCTAGCAGTTCGTATTTCCATGGAGTACGCCCTTTTAAAGCCTTATTTACCTTTGTCCATACAACAATTTGAGAAAAAAGCTTCCATTACTACCCTGATAGCATCTTGGATTCATTGGGGCGATCTTACCATTGAAGAATGGTCAACGATGTCAGCTGCTGAGCAAGCCGAATATTTATCGTTTGCTTACGAATTTGATGATAATGTTCGCAGAAAGATATGGTTAGAAGCTTGGGAACAAACATATACAGATCGATTAAGTCAGATGATTAGTTCGACACAACGTAAGATCAACGATAGAAAAAGTACCTTAGCTCAATTAGCATTTTGTATTGATGTGCGTTCAGAGCCTTTTCGTCGCCATCTTGAAAAAGAGGGTCCGTTTGAAACGATTGGAGTTGCCGGTTTTTTTAACTTACCAATTGCTACGAGTGAGCTTGGAAGCAATCATAGTCATCCTTCTTTGCCGATTATACTGGAGCCTGAGCACCGAATAACAGAGTCTGCAGAAGCGAATGAACTTGAAACGTATCAACAACGTAAACAAACAATTAATTCCGTAAGCTATACCTTCAAAGAGATGAAACAGAATGTGTTTTCAAGCTTACTTTTACCTGAGCTAAGTGGGCCATGGCTTAGTCTGCAAACAGTAGCACGTAGTTTTGTGCCAAAAAGTGCAGAGCGTTTCCTTCGTAACCTACGTAAGACTTGGTTACGGAAACCGAATACGGGGCTTTCGATTAACCATGTTTGTCAAATGGAAACAGAGCTGCCTATTGGTTTCTCAGAAGAAGAAAAGGTAATATATGCGCGCAGGGCTCTACAAATGATGGGGCTAACAGAGAATTTTGCTCCATTAGTTGTCATATGTGGTCATGTTAGTCAAAGTATTAATAATCCTTATGCTGCTGCTCTTGACTGTGGCGCCTGTGGGGGTGCTTCAGGCGGATTCAATGCGAGGGTATTAGCTACTTTATGCAACCTTCCAGAAGTAAGAAAGCAGCTATCTTCCTCTGGAATTGAAATCCCTGAGGACACGGTGTTCGTAGCTGCTGAGCACAACACAACAGTGGATAAATTACAATGGATTTATGTTCCTGAACTTTCCGAAGCTGCACAAGAGGCATTTAATCGTATCGAAGCAGTTATGCCGAAGGTGAGCTATCATGTCAATGCAGAACGTCTAGCACAATTACCTCATCACCAATCTAAGCTTAAAAATCTCCAGGCAGAGGCAGAGCGGCTTGCGGAAGATTGGAGTGAGATCCGTCCAGAATGGGGATTAGCTCGAAATGCTTCCTTTATCATAGGTCAACGTGAACTAACACAGGAATGTGACCTAGAAGGTAGGGCCTTTCTTCATAATTATGATTGGCAGCAGGATGAAAGTGGTGAGGTCTTAGCTAATATCATTGCAGGACCTGGAACGGTGGCGCAATGGATTAATTTACAATACTACGCTTCAACCGTAGCACCTCATTATTATGGTAGTGGAAATAAAACGACTCAAACCGTTACTGCAGGTCTAGGTGTTATGCAGGGAAATGCAAGTGACTTGTTATCTGGCCTACCTTGGCAATCGGTGATGCAATCAGATTCTGAGGCTTATCATGCTCCACTGCGTTTGCTAATTGTCATTCAAGCACCTAGTGAATATGTAGAGCGATTAATAAATAATGATCCAGCATTCCGAGATAAAATCCAAAATGGATGGGTGAGACTTTCTAGTATTAGCCCAGATGGACATTGGAAAAACTGGTACTAAACGCTCACATTGAGCAATTTTCTAAGCTTTTTATTCTATAAGGAATTCGGATGGGTTAGGAGATTTTGCTGAACTTATTTTAGGGTTAATTAATTTACGACGGAACGAATAATCTTGTAAGATAGATAGCATAACATGAATGTTAAAAATTGTATGGAATAGGACAGTTTTTATTCGATAGGAGTTGTATAGGTATGAAACTATCGAAAGGTTCTTATGAATCTGAGATAAGTAAAGCAATCACACATTGGGAAAAGGACTTTCTAGGCCGCGGATCTGTTTCCGTGAAGACAGATATCGTACGTGATATGATTATTGTAAATCTACAAGGTATTCTAACACCAGCTGAATATGCTGTTTGTGAAACAAAAGATGGCATGCTAACTATAAAGAACACGCGATCAGTACTAGTTGAATCAGGCATTGAAGAGCTTAAGGGAATCGTATTAACTATAACCGGAGAAAAAGTTAAAAGTTTCCATACGGATATCAGTACCCGTACAGGTGAGCGTGTGATGGTATTTAAATTATTTAATGACCTTGAAAAAAATATTACAAAGTAATGATAGTAAATTTATATTTTAATTATTTTATTCAAGAGGAAAAAAGGTCATGTATGTTTAGCAAGGAAAGGTTGCTTGAAAGATGAGATACTTTCATTCATGAATTGAATAATTAAGGTAACGTGTGCAGAGACAAACAAGGCGATCATATAATTGGTCGTCTTTTTTTGTTTACTAATATCGGTAATATTTTTTGAATTTTGTGTTATTATGGAGAAAATATGTATGAACTTAGTTTAGAGAGAAGATTTTCAAAGTATCATAAAAGATTATAAAGTTTTGTCTAGTGGACAATTTTATCCCCGGCCACAGTAGCTGTCATCAGCTGGAGAAGCTATAGATGAGACTTAAAGGAGGGTCAGTACTATGAAGGTTCGGCTTACAGACTATAGTGAGGATTGGACTCGAATGTTTAAGGCTGAAGCAGAATATCTTAAAAAAATATTTGGCGATTTAATAATCCGATGTGAGCATTTTGGGAGTACCTCAGTTAAGGGGATGAAGGCAAAGCCTGTAATCGACATGATGTGTATCGTAAAAAACATCGAGAAGGTTGATTTATTTCATAATCAAATGAAGTCTCTTGGATATGATGTTACTGGAGAATGGGGTATTGCAGGTAGAAGGTTATTTCGAAAGGGGGGAGAAAATAGAACCCACCATATTCATTTCTATCAATGGGATAACCCTGAGATTGAGCGACATTTAATTTTTCGAGACTACTTAAGAGCTCATCCTGAAGAGGTAGATAAATATAGTTACTTCAAGGAAAAGTTAGCGCAGCGTTACAATACGACGAATGAATACAGTCCAGCAAAAAAGCAATTTGTACGTGAGATGGAGCAAAGCGCACTCCGTTGGTTTTCTGAGAAAAAGTAGTCTATCTACTCATGTTCTTTATGTTTTACATTCTGGTATAAGAAGAAATGATCATGGAAAAGGTTCAATTACTTGCTATATCATAATTAAGTAGATTATAATTAATTGTAGACAGAAAGAGTCTATAATTAAGACCGCGTTAGGAGTAAGTGTATGAAGTATTCTAAAGCAACGAATTATGCGTTACATACAATGGTATATTTAATGCTAGCAGATAAAGGAGAAGCAGTCGGAGTAGAACAATTGGCTAAAATTCAAAAGCTGTCTCCTACATATCTCTCTAAAATATTAACAAAACTCGTTAAGGCTGGACTAATTGAATCAAGTCCTGGTGCAAAAGGGGGTTATCGTATTGTAAAACATTCTCGAGATATTTCATTCCTAAATGTTATTCATGCAATTGAGGGGAAGACCACATTATTTAGTTGTTCACAAGAACATAATGACATTAGTAATGAAAATTGTTTAATTGAAAAGGTAATGATTGAAGCGGAAGAAAAGATGGCTAAAGAATTAGATCAAAAATACATTGTTGATATAGCCAGACAAATAGAAGCTAGTCATCTAATTATGGAGGAATAATAGTATTTTTTTTGATTTTATTATAGATATTAAGAGTCTTTAATATATGGAATGATGAATAGGAGGAAAATCATATGTTATTAGATTGTGCGATTATAGGTGGAGGGCCAGCTGGTCTTAATGCAGCCCTAGTACTTGCTAGAGCAAAAATGAAGATCAGGTTGTTTGATGAAAATCAACCTAGAAATGCTGTGACACATGAGTCTCATGGTTTTATAACAAGAGACGGGATTAAACCAGCTGAGTTTAAACGAATTGCAAAAGAGGAGTTATTACAATATCCCGATATTACGATCGGTAACCAAAGAGTTACTGCTGTAATAAAAGATCATGATTCATTTATTATTCATACAAGCGATCAACAATCTTATCGTTCTAAAAAGGTTATACTGGCTACAGGATTAAAGGATGTACTGCCAGAAATCGAGGGAATATATGACTTCTATGGGAAGAGTTTATTTATTTGTCCATTCTGTGATGGCTGGGAATTAAGGGATCGTAAATTAATACTGATAACAGAAAATGAGCATGCATTGCATGGGGTAAAATTGATTTATAATTGGAGTAAGGATCTTGTTGTATGTACAAATGGAAAGGATATCTTTACGAAGGAGCAAAAAGAATTACTAAGCAGGAAGAATGTCATCCTTCTGGAAGATGAAATAATTGGTTTACACGGTGAGGATGGCTATTTACAGAAGGTATTGTTACGTAATGGAAAAGAGATTGAGCGAGAAGGTGGCTTTATTGGTAGCGAGTTAAAACAAGCATCTACCTTAGCAGAGATATTAGGATGTCGCATAAATGAAAGGGGCGGAATAGAAATAGACGCTTTAGGGCGTACGAATATAAAAGGGGTATATGCTTGTGGAGATATCACATTGGGCCCTTCTCAATTAATTCATGCCGCAAGTGAGGGGAGCAAAGCTGCTAGTGGAGTAGTTATGGACCTAGCAAATGAATCGTTCTTAGATGAACAATGAGAATCCTCGCTCTAATCCTAAGTCGTTAGTACTTCTCTATATGCATAGAACAGTAAGGAGGAAAAACAGTGTATTCCTGGAGAGTTACGAAATATAATCCATTATTTAGAAACAGAGATGGAAGTTATCAAAATGACGAAGAATGGACCTGTTTCTCAGAGGTTGGATTAAAGGTAAGTATGGAAGAGTATGTACGAACCGAGCAATTATACATCAATGCCATCTCTTCCTTTATGGAGGATATCGGGTTAGATCATGCCTACTTGCTTGCTTTAGAGCAATGGTCTGATGAAGTTAACAAGCAAAATGCGAAAGAATTTTTATCCAAGATTTGGGTTGGAAAAACAATTAGCGTTCAAGAAATCCAAGCGTTAGCTGGGTTGACATTACGGAACGCTATATGGTGCAAAATTGGCAATAAGAAGGACTTTTATGTTCATTTTGGTAATGATTACTACATGTACATAGGGGCAAGGAAGGCCTGTGAAAAAGCGATAGATGAAGTGACACATTCTGGGTTATACGTAGAAAGGTGGGAATCTCCTTACCAGTCTACTAGCTGAGTGGTTGTGTAGCGGTTTATTCTAACCTTCTGTAACATAACCCTGAAATCCTATATCTGGATTCAGGGTTATGTTTGTTTTTTAGAAGTGGAAGTTTAAGAAATCTTATTCTCCCTAATCCATTAATCCTTTTTGAAATGCATAACTGGTAAGCTGAACGCGATTATCTAAATGAAGTTTGCTTAATATATTTTTTAGATGACTTTTAACCGTATGTTCAGAAATAAATAATGTATTTGAAATCTCTTTATTGGATAAGCCTTTGGCGACTAACTGTAGTACCTCTAATTCCCGGTTGGATAAAGGGATATTCTCTTCCTCTATTGCTTTCTTCTGAGGGAATTCCTTTAGGATTTGTAATGCTATTTCTTTGGACATCGGGACTTCATCTAGAGCAAAGGCTCTTAAATGCTCTATCCATGTGTCGGACTGAATGTTTTTTAACAGATATCCTTGTGCTCCTTTTTTTAATGCATCAAATAAATCCGTAATATCATCGGATACCGTTATCATAACGATTTTTACAAATGGGAATTTGCTTTTGATTATCTTCGTAGCTTCAAGGCCGTTCATCATGGGCATTTTGATATCCATTAAAATAATATCTGGGATTAGTTCTTCGGTCAGCTGGATCGCTTCTTTTCCATTTTTCGCTTCTCCTATAATAAGAAAGTCGTCAAACTCCTCTAAAATTTCCCTAATGCCTTCTCTTGCATGTGCATGATCATCGACAATAAGTATTCGAAAAGGTTGCATCTACATCTGCTCCTTGTTTATTGTAATAATCGTTTCATTTTCAATTCGATTTATTGAAAAATCCCATCCCATATCGGAGGCTCTATTATTAATGATCTGTAATCCATAGCCTCCATTAGATAGAAGTGTTTCATTGGTGAATCCAATTCCTTGATCTTTAATTTGACAAATCCAACCGTTATCGGTTTCCCTTGCATGAATCCATAATTGATTTGTTTTCGCATGCTTGATGACATTCATAACAGCCTCTTTAATACAGGCGAATAACTCAACCTTTTCTTTAGGAGATAATGTACTCTCATGTATGGACCATTGTAGGTGAACATCTATCATATGATGATTCTTAATTTCTGTAACAAATTGATTAATGGTTTCCGTCCAACTAAATGGTTCTTGATTGGGCGAATATCGTAAATTGGTAATAGCCTGGCGGGTATCCTCATGAATATGCTGCAATGTTTGTTTAATTTTTTGAAAATCTACATCATGTTCAAGTTGGTTCTTTTTACCGAATTTATTCGTTTTTACCGACAAGAGAAATAGCGATTGAGCAATTCCATCATGAAGCTCTCGAGCCAATTTTTCTCTTTCAATCAGTGCTGCTTTTTTTGCCTTTTCAACTTTTAGCTCTTCCTGCATTCTTTCTAATATCGTGAATAAATGACGGGAAAATATCAATGTTACAATAAAGACTAAAATGGGAGATAGATAATTTCCCATCTCCATGGATATATAGGGGAGAAGAAAATCATGTCTTATATATTCCCATAAGGCAATCGTCACAGTTGGAATTATTAGAATGAGCCATTTAATTTGTTTATACTTCATACGTTTCACCTTTTTATAAGAAAATGTGTCTATATTTTATCATCTACAAGCGTTATGGTATGATAAATCACTCTTTGGAGGTATTATGTTATTCGTGCTATTGTATATATAATATTTTCGAGTACAGGTTATTAATAAACTGTATTATAACGTATAGTAACACAACTTAAGGAGGAATTATTTTGAAACGTATATTTTTTACCGTAATAGTGTTCTTTTTAGTCATGTCTGTATCGAATAGTGTGTTTGCACATTCACACTTAGAAAGTTCTAATCCAGCTGATGGAGAGGTTGTAACAGAGGCCTTGGATAACATTGTACTCGATTTTGATGGTGGAGTTGAACAAGGTAGTATTATCGAATTATCGTCGATAGAGGGGCAAGCTATTGATATAGAAGAGATTACGATAGAGGATAACTCATTAACAGCTACGATAGCTAATCCATTACCTAATGGCGAATATCAAGTGAATTGGAGTATTGTTAGTGCAGATGGCCATCCGGTAGAAGGGGAGTTTACTTTTTCGGTAAATGCGCCAGAAACGGAGGAAAGTGAAGATCTAGCGGAAGAACCGTCCGAATCAACAGAAGCAAATGAGGATGATGAGATAGCAGATTCATCTGAACAATCAACTGACAATCAAGAATCTGTGGCTTCAGACAATGAGGAGAATCAAGGATTATCTTCTACTACTATTGTCATCATTATTCTACTAATTGCAATAGTGGCAGGCGGTTTAGTCGTCCTTACAAGAAGAAAGAGAGATTAGATGGAAGTAGTAGTTATAATTAGTAAGGTACTCTTATATCTGTGCTTTTCCGTTTTGGTAGGGAGTTTTATTCTTTTATTAGTGCCTAACAAATACCGTCCAGATATAAAAATACAAAAGAGATTACAGGTAAGTGCCATTTCACTACCTGTAATCTCTTTTATTCCAGTACTTGATGTCATATTATATATAGCTCCACGTATAGGCTTAGTAGAGGCATTCAAAATCGTTTTAACGACATATACAGTTGGAACTGCTTGGGTTTTTACTTTTCTTGGATCTATGTTATTAATTCTGTTAATTGCGATGGCTAAACCAACTGAGAAAAGTACATTTGCATATTTGGGTTTAGCCATAACATCTGGTGTGATTGTTACCATTGCATGGTCTAGCCATGCTGGTGCTGTAGATCCCATCATAGGTATTATTAGTGACTTTATTCATTTAATGGCGGTTAGTGTTTGGGTAGGAATTGTATTAGTGGTTGGTTGGTGTTCACTTAACTATAAGCGCTGGCTACCATTTTTAAGCTGGTTTTCAGTCGTTGCTATCGGCTGTTTAGTTGCGACAGCACTTAGTGGTTTGTTTTTAATGGATATCATGGTAAGTAAGTACACTGACTCATGGATGGTACCGTACGGGCAGGGATTATTAATTAAACACTTATTCCTAATACCACTTATTTTTTATGCGTTGGGAAATGGAATCATCGTAAAATATGCCATAACAAAGAATTCTAATTTCAATCCTATCCCATGGGTACGTTTAGAAGGGTTTATATTACTCATTATTTTTACCATTACATCTATCTACTCACAACAATCACCACCACATGGGAACTATTTATCAGATGAAGGAGTGTCACCATTATTTCGACTATTTCATCCTGGTGTCATCGATGCTAGCAGCACAGTTGGTTTTGCTGGTAGTATAAATACAGTCTATTTCTTATTCCTATCCGTATTCTTATTGGGATTAATGCTATGGACGTTCTACAAGAGAGCATCGATCATTATCTCTCTGCTATTTAGTGGCTTATTTGTGACGAGTCTATATTTCATGTTAATGCTAACGGTTGTGGTTCGCTAAGCCTAGTAAACGAAATAAGACAGTGAAAAATGAACTTTTTCTCCAAAAAAGATCTCGATTTCGAGGTCTTTTTTTAGTTGGAATGTGATTTTTTATTAAATGAAATTGGTGGAGGGTGTCTGTTACTGAAATGGAGAAGGAGAGCGCCTCTGTGATCCAAATGAAGAGGGAAAGCGAAAAGAGGGAACAGAGAGAGCGCTTATGTGACCCAAATGAGGGGGAAAAGCGAAAAAAGGGAACAGAGAGAGCGTCTCTGTGACCCAAATGAAGAGGGAAAGCGGAAAAAGAGAACAGAGAGAACATCTCTGTGCCCCAAATGAGGAGGAAAAGCAAACAAAGGGAATAGAGAGAGCATCTCTGTGACCCAAATGAAGAGGGAAAGCAGAAAAAGGCGATAGAGAGAGCTTCTCTGTGACGTAAATAAGTAGGAAAAGCGAAAAAAGGGAATAGAGAGAGGGTCTCTGTGCCCTAAATGAAGAGGAAAAGCGAAAAAAGGGAATAGAGAGAGCGCCTCTGTGCCCCAAATGAAGAGGGAAAGCGAAAAAAGGGAATAGAGAGAGGGTCTCTGTGCCCTAAATGAAGAGGAAAAGCGAAAAAAGGGAATAGAGAGAGCATCTCTGTGCCCCAAATGAAGAGGGAAAGCGAAAAAAGGGAATAGAGGTAGCATCTCTGTGACCTTCATGAGAAAGGAAAGGCAAAAAAGGAAACAGATATCCGTTTCCTTTAATAGAGTGGAATGTTTATGGTAGTTATTCTAATATAACATAATATTATCTAAATAATTTGAAACTTTATTTGGTAAAAATCGTAAGTAATCATGAGGTGGTGATAATGATAGATGAAAAGCTCTTATCCCTTGGCGCTAGTCGGTATGGTATGCAGAAGTCTAATTTAAAATTGGTCGGGGGATTTTCAGACAATGTGTTTGAATGTGATAACGGTAGAGATAGCTTTATTTTAAAGTTCTATTTAAGCTCGACATATGAAAAAAGTGCGATTGAGTTAGAATTAGATTGGATTTTATATTTACACCAATCTGGAATGAAGGTAACTGCTCCTATAGCTTCTTCTCATGGAAACCTATTAGAGGTGGTTGAGATGAGTAATAAAGAACAATGCTGGATAATTGCATTTGAGAAAGCTAAGGGGAAGTTTGTAAACGTATCTGACAAAAGGGACTGGAATACCAACACATTCTATCTTTGGGGTAAAACATTGGGAAAAATACATTCCTTATCTAAACAGTTTGAGCCTAAGACGTACAAAAGGAGTTGGAATAGCGAATCACTTTTTCTAGAAGAAAATGATGTAAGTGAAGAGATAAAATGTAAATGGAATAAGTATATTAATGAGCTTGAAAAACTACCAAAAGATGAAAATTCTTACGGAATGATCCATCATGACTTACACCATAAAAACTTCTATTTGTACGAACAAGATATCATCTTATTCGACTTTGGTGATTGTGTTTATCATTGGTTTGTCTATGATATAGCTATTGTTTTGTATCATGCCTTACAGACGATTAGTGATGATAATGTAAGAGAAAGAGAGGATTTTGCGATAGTATTTCTCCGTTCTTTCTTGAACGGATATACTAGGGAAAATCGACTGGATCCTCAATGGCTATTAAAAATCCCATTCCTTTTAACGTTTAGACAAATATACTCTTATATGTACTTTTCGAAATACCTAAGTGAAGAGCAAAGAAATAATGGTAAAACAAGGGAAATCCTGAATAATATGAAGGCAAAAATTGAAAGTGATATTTCTTTCATAGATTTACAAATCGATAGAATCGTTGAAGATTATTCATGTTGACTAATCTCATCTCATCTTTACTAAGGGGGAAATCAAATTTGTTTGTATCGCGAAGAGTAAAACTGAGGAAAATGGAAGTAGAGGATATAGAACTGTATCATACTTGGCGAAATGATATGGAGGTCATGATCTCAACAAATCCAGCATTAGATGTATACTCGTTACAAGAAACAAAGGAATTTGTTGAAGGAAATATAGTAATGCCCCATTCTTCTAAAAGCTACATAATCGAGGACAGAGAGAGTACGAAGGCAATTGGAATAACATCGTTAATTAATATCGATTTGAAGAATAGAAATGCAGAATGTATTATCGATATTGGTGAAAAGGATTACTGGGGTAAGGGATATGGTAAAGAAGCATTAACGTTACTACTTGATTACGCTTTTTTAGAGATGAATTTACATCGCGTATCATTAAAAGTATTTTCATTTAATGAAAGAGCAATTCATCTCTACCGTAATATAGGTTTTAAAAAAGAAGGGGTTAGTAGACAATCTATATATCGTAAGGGTAGTTGGCATGATACGATTCACATGGGAATACTCCAACAAGAATATAGGTTATGAGTAATTAGGTCATAACATTTTCCTGCAATGAAAGGACATGTATTTTTCTTACTATGAGTAACGTGATGATGATTATTATGTATACAGGGATTTGACTTTCCTGCCATAACTAACTATAATACTAACTGTAAAATCGAACGTTAAGGAGGATTATAAAAAAGTGTATTCAGTGAGACTACGTTTCCCAACTTTGAACCAGTAATTTAATACGGTCAAAGACTCTGTTTTGTGAAACAGAGTAAATTGGGAGTAGTCTGTCCTTTTTTATAATCTTCATCATATAGTTGTACGAAATGAGGGAAGGCGGATTTTTCTGCCTTTCTTTTTTGTTGTCCCTTTGCATAGTTTAGGGATCAGTTAGGTATGGTTTTAAGAAAAAATGAAATAGAGGCTAGCTATTCCCTTTTACTCTAAAATCACAGGCAGATGTCTGTGATTTTTTTCATTGGCAGATAGGCATTTAGAGTCATCAGTAAAAGAAAAATTAACACATTGCTAAAAATGAGTTAATGCGAGTTTTTCTAATAAAGAAATCATAGGAGGAAGAAGCCATGCAATTACTGCTATTCTTTTAATATACGAGCTTTGTAGTTAATAAAGCTCGTATCGATTCAGGCTATCGATACGAAATAATTATAAAAAATTTCGGGAGGTAGCAATATGGAGCAAATTTGTTTTGAATTAGAAAATGTAGAAGTGAGTTATTTAGATAAGGAGATTTTGAAGATTGAGCGACTAGCAGTCCATCAATTTGATCGCATTGGCATAGTCGGAGAAAATGGTGTAGGAAAAAGCACCTTATTAAAGCTATTAGCTGGCGAATTTCAACCGACAATGGGAAAAGCGAAGCGGTATGTAGAGTCTGGTTATTTTGAACAATTAGAAGCACCTAAAAATGTTGAAGCAGATCCTAAGTTACTTAGTCAATTACTCATTCCTAAACAAGAGGATCGATTAAGTGGTGGGGAACAGACAAGATTAAAATTGGCTCAACTTTTTACTCATTATTATGAAGCTTTACTAATGGATGAGCCGACAACCCATTTAGACAAGGAAGGGATTGCCTATTTACTCGGGGAATTACGTTATTATTACGGAGCCTTAGTACTCATTAGTCATGATCGTGCCTTACTAGATGAACTAGTAACGACTATTTGGGAGATTCGGGATGGAGTGGTAACGGTATATTCTGGTAATTATACAGACTATGCTGCGCAAAAACAGCTTGAACGGGAACAGCAAAACCAAGCTCATGAACAGTTCTTGAAGGAAAGGGCCCGATTAGAAAAGGCTGCTAAGGAAAAAATGAAAAAGGCGAGTAAAGTTGCTCAGCCAGGTAAAATGACAAAAAGGGAAGCAAATGCAAAGCCTAACAAGACATTTATGACCAAGTCAAAAGGAACCAGTCAGAAAGCTATTGCACGTGCTGCAAAGGCAATAGAACAGCGAATGGAGAAGCTAGAGGAAGTAGACGCTGTTCAAGTGGTGAAATCCATAGTCTTTCATTCATCCAAAGCATTGGAGTTGCATAATAAGTTTCCGATAATGGCGGACCAGCTAACAATTTCTGCGGGTGGAAAGAAGCTATTAGAAGAAGTTAGCTTTCAACTTCCACTAGGAAAGAAGATTGCTATCACAGGACCAAACGGAAGTGGAAAAAGTACGTTATTACAACATATAAGGAATTGTGGAGAAGGTTTAACTATTTCACCTAAAGTAAAGTTTGGTTATTTCGATCAAATGAGCTACCAATTTTCATCGGATGAAACTGTACTGCAGTATTTGAAAAATCGTTCGGATTATGAGGAAGGGTTTTTAAGAAGTGTACTACATTCCATGCGATTTGTAGGAAATGATATCCAGAAAAAAGTGAATATACTAAGTGGTGGGGAAGCCATTCGACTACAGCTTTGTCATTTATTCCTTGGAAGGTATAACGTTCTATTGCTAGATGAGCCAACTAATTTTTTAGATATTCGTGCGATTGAGGCATTGGAGCGGTTTGTTGGTTCCTATGATGGAACAATTATTTTCGTATCCCATGATAGGCAATTTATTCAGAACGTAGCCGACTTACAATTTGAGATTGTTGATAAAAAGCTTATATAAAAATTAAAGAAGGAAGTCCTTGTAGAGGGCTTCCTTCTTTATAGTTACTTGCTCACAGTTAATTGCTTTGGATCGTTGCCTCCGATTCACTTCGAATAAATTTAGCTTCAAAACCCATTTTTTTAATTCGATTGATGATTTCAGAGATATTTGTTACCTGGTTATGGAACGTGACATTGCCGCTTTCAGTCTGATAGTTAACGTTTACTTCGGTTACACCATTTAATTTCGTGAGCGATCTTTCTACTTTTTTAGGACAATCAGGGCAATGCATTCCTGTTATGGTTATGTAAACTGTTTCCTGCATGTTGTAATTCACCACCTTTATTATCATGTAGAATTTCTCACTAACTACCTATATTAAATACTACTGTCCGGAAACGAACTTTATGAAATGTAATTTTAATGAAAGTCATTTCTTTACTAGTCGAGTAGAAAGCATGATACCGGATTTATGTATACCTATCATTAGAGTGCCTGCTACTAATGGATCATACTTTGAGTGAAAAGGGGACGCCAGTAAATCTAGGGAATTGGAATTGGTTGGTAAGCATAGCAATACTGCTAGCTGATTCAGGTAAGGATTTTGGACACCATCAATAAAGGCACTCAATATAAATAGTGAACAAGCGGGCATAAGCATTAACATGGTAAGGAGAATGAAGTTTTTCTTTTGTTTCTTGTATAGTCTCTGCCTATGATCAGGTGAAACAATCGGCCACCACAAACTAAAGGAAAGGATAAACAGGATACATAAATATATGCTTTGAATCAAAGGAGCCTGAGAAAGATACTCCAAAAGAAAAGGTAAATGATATAGTAAAAATAAAGCGGAAAATAACATGAGGGCTAGTTTTGGTGTGAGAAATAGTTTTCCTATTTTTTGTAACAGGGAAGTTCGGATAGCTCGTGCAAATAACTGTGGGGGAATTCCTACCAATAGTAATGGAGGAATAATAAAATATAATATACTCATTTGAATCATATGCAGACTAAGGGAAAGATGGCTGAAAGCGGATAGAGGGCTACCTAGTATGAGACAGATTAGACATAAGGATAAGAAAAAGAAAATAGGCTGTTTGTTAAATAGTCTCAAATCTGTATATCGTTTTATTAGATAAGAATACAAGAAAGAGATACCGATAAGAAGTACGAGTAATGGAAGATTCCATACCAAATGCCCCAATAGTAAAAAATCATAATACATGAAATCACCCTTCATGTTGTAGTGTATCAGCTACTTATCCCTACAATATATGTTGGAAATTGCTCATTATATTCATCCATTCAGTCTCATCATGAAGATATAATGAAGAAGGTTTCATGCTTAGACAATAGATTCACACTTTATTCACAACAATAGGTTGAATATTAGCTGTAGTACTGTTACATTTCTGTTAGAGGTAATTAATTGTCAATCAGAATAACAGGTGGGAAAGAAGATAAAATGTTTCGTGTTTAAAAAGGATAGCTAGTAATTTAAATGATACTAAATAAGTGAGAGAATGACCCTGTCTAATTTGCAGGGTGATGGAGGAAATGAAGATGAAAAAATACATAGGCTTACTCATGATATTACTTGTAGGTGCTTTAGCTGCATGCGGCAATAATGGGGAGAAGACTGACGCTGATGAGGAAGTTAAAGCACTTAACGTTGATTTTCAGCTACCTGAGCATGCGGATGTAGGGGAAGTAGTAGAATTAAAGGCAATCGTTACATATGGTGATGAATTAGTGAAAGATGCAGATAAAGTGGAATTTGAGTATTGGGTACAAGGAAATGAGAAAGAGACGACAACGGTTGAAGGTAAAAACAATGACGATGGTACATATACGGCAGATGTAACCTTTGAAGCGGATGGGGTTTATGAAATATATGCTCATACCACAGCTAGAATGGTGCATATAATGCCTAAAAAATCGATTACAATTGGCGAAGGGAATGCTACAGCTCATGAGGAGCATGGGGAAGGACATGATAATCATGATCATTCCAGTCATGTAGAAGGGTTTACGATGCATTTTATGAAGCCTGAAGATGTGCAAGTTAATAAAGAGATTGATCTGACTTTACATTTGGTGATGAATGATGAACCTCTTGAAGGTGCAACAGTTCGTTATCAAATTAACAGAGACGGTACGGAAGAGTATGCGTGGGTTGACGCAAACGAACCCGCTTCAGGGGAGTATAAGGGTTCGCACTCTTTTGATAAGGAAGGAACATACACGATTGTAGTTCATGTTGAGAATGATGAAGGTCTACATGAGCATGAGGAATACACGGTGGAAGTAAAATAATAGAATGATGAAAGAAAAACACGTGAAAGCATCAAGCGAAACTAAGAGACTTTCACGTGTCTTTATCATTTACAAGTTATTCGCTTTACGACTCTTTAAAATGCAGCTTCTTCGCTGGTAAAAATATACTAACAATAACCAAGCAAGCGATTATCAGCATACCGACCGCTAAAGTAATAATAGTTATTCTTAACGGTATAATATCAGCTATTGCTCCAACCATTAACACAAAAACAATCTGAAGTAGGCTTAAGAATAACTGGAACATACTAGTCACTCTTCCCATCATTTCTGTCGGAACATTGTTTTGGTAAAAGGTGGTGATACCGGCATTTAGAAATGCATTGAAGAATCCGAGGATCATAAACCCAACGGTAATAGAAAGGAATGACCAAGAAAAGGCGTAAAGCAGGTAGCCAACTGTCTCCATCATCATTCCAATTGCTATTAAGTATCGGATAGATAAATTTTTAGAGAATAGAGTAACAATGAAAGCACCGACAATTGCTCCAATCCCCGTAATACTGATGAGTAAGCTATATTCCATTTCGGACAAGCCTACCACCATTTGTGTAAAAACGACCTCTTGCGCATCCATAGCAAAAGAGAAAATGGTCGTTGCAAGAAAGAAAGAATAGATAAAGGCAATATACTTGTTTTCCTTGATAAATTGAATGACAATAATCCAGTCAGATTTTATTTGCGCGAAGGATAAAGTTGGCGTGTTTCCTTTCTCATGTGTCTCCTTATCAGGTAATCTACTCAATAATATTGCAGCCATGATAAAGGCTAAAGAGTTAATAAGAAGGGTATAGTCTACACCCAAAAGTAAAATCAAAGCCCCTCCGATTGCTGGCCCAATAATAAATGCACCAGAGGTAGTCAATGATTGTATAGAGTTATAACGCTTGCGAATGGTTTTCGGTACTAATTGCGCTATGTACGTCATGGATGAAGGAGTAAAGAAAGATTTCGCTATGCTTAAGAAAACTAAGAACAAAAAGACTAACCATATGCTTGGTAAAAAGGGAATACAAAAAATAGAAATGGCTCTTGCTATGTAAGTAACAATCATAATTTTACGTTTGCTTCTAAAATCAATGAAGCTACCGGTCCAAAATTTAGTCAATACATTTACAACTGGACCGATAACCCATAAACCTGCCACAGCAGCTGCTGATCCAGTCATTTGATAGACCAAAATATTAATTGCTACTAAATAGATAAAGTCCCCAATTCCTGCTATCCCAACTGAGGATAATAGAATAACAGGATGCTTCCAAACTGCCAGATTGAATTTCACTGTCTAACTCCCCGCTTTCTCTATCTAAATTGATTATAATTTTTATTCATAAAGTTCTCATTGCTTTTTATTGAATTTATTGAAATAATTGTTAATTGTGAACAAAGTGTGAAGGAAGGTGGTTGGTAATGGATTCTCGGCTATTAGATTCTTATGCAACGGTCATATTGGAATTTGGATTGAAAATTAATATGGGGGAAAAAGTACTCATTCTTTTTGATGAAAATGGTATTGAACTAGCTAGAAGAATTAGCTCCAAAGCGTATCAGTTAGGTGCTAGTGATGTTCGAACGATTTATAGAGATTCAGAAATCGAAATATCACGGTATCAATATGGGACTAATCAAGCATTAATAAGTTTCCCTAAATTTGAAGCAGATTATCAATTAGAGAGTATGCGGAATGGATATCATTCAATTAATCTACTGTCGTTTAATGGTGTTGATAACAATATTGATGCTAATAAAATTGCAGCATATCAAACAATCCGTTCTAAAATGATGGCGGAAACACAGAAAATCGGTATGAGTAATTACGTGAAATGGGTGATTGTCCCAGTTGCATCTTATAGGTGGGCAAAGGCTATTCATCCCCAATTAGCACCAGATATCGCATATGAATTGTTGTGGGAAGAGCTTTTTAAGGTCTGTAGAGTCAATGAAGAAAATCCACTATTGAGTTGGAAGATACATAATCAGTCTCTTAAGTTTCATACGGATTGGTTGAACCGCATAGCGATACAAAGTTTACACTTTATGGACGAAAATACAGATCTTACAGTTGGCCTGGTGGATAATCATATTTGGTGTGGGGGAGAGAATGTAACAAAGGATGGAAAGGTGTTTCTTAGCAATATCCCTACAGAAGAAGTCTACACTATGCCGAATAAGTATGAGGTGGATGGGCATGTGAAAATAACTCGTCCTTTTATGCTATATGGCAAGTTAATTAATGAGCTGACATTATATTTTAAAGAAGGCAAGGTAATTGATTTTAATACTTCCGGGGCAACAGAATTAATTTCCAAATTCATTCATACAGATAGTGGTTCTAATCGATTAGGAGAGATTGCACTAGTAGATAAATTCTCTCCAATTAATCAAATCAATCACCCATTTTACCAGCTATTAATTGATGAAAATGCTTGTTCCCATTTAGCGTTAGGAAATGCTTATGAAGAGAATATTACCAACTCATATTCCTCAAAAGAAAGTGTCGGATTTAATCAGTCAAGTGTCCATCTAGACCTAATGATTGGTAGTAATGATATGACAGTCACTGGGAAATTAAAGAATGGACAGAAGATGCTGATTATGAAGGAAGGAACATGGGTTAGCTTCAAGGAGGAAAGCTATGAATCTAAAGGAAATAGTACGAAATGAATATGGAATCTCTTCAATAGAGGAAATAAACAAGATAGAAAGTGGCATAAGCTCAAATGCAAAACGAATTGTTACAGCTGATGGAAACTATATTCTTAGAAAAGTTAAGAGTGTAGAACAAGCTATTACAGAATATAAAATCTCGCAGGAATTACGTCATGATAATCTTTCATCCATCATAATTTTGAATCAGGATAATGCTCCCTATATCAAGCTTAATAATGAGGTTTATAACCTTCAGACAGAAATACCTAATCTACTGGAAAAAGACAACATTAACTTCTTTGAATTAGGGAAAACAATAGCTATATTTCATTCTAGAGTACAGAAAATAGAGGGATTATTTTCACAGGAGGATCGCTTTCCATTAGAGCGTATGTGGGACCAAGTAAAATTAAATCCTAATTTTGACGCAACAGAATATAGCGGAAAGCTAACCAAATTAGTAGAGCAATGTTTAAGGTATAATCATAAGGACAATTGCTATATCCATGGTGATTTAGGTAAATGGAATTTGCTATTTGATAAGTCGAATATCTATATAATTGATTTTGGAGAAGTAAGAAGAGGAAATAACCATTTTGATATTAGCGCTGTTCTTTCCTCCACGATAAATTGGAGCTTAGGGGATGAACAACTATTCCTTCAGGTGCGCCAATTTAAGAAAGGGTATGTATCGAACTTTCAACAGTGGAACAATGCCAATCTTAGGGAAAGCTTTCATTTATGGTTTACAAGAGGAATGGTTGCTTTATTAGCTCAACAAGGAATAAATGAACGAACGAATCATGCGATACATTTCATGATGAAAAAATGCACCAGAATAGAAACAGTATTCAAGCACTTATCTGCTAATTAGTTAGGCGGAAAGTGCTTTTTTATTTGATAGGCTGTTTCTTACGGGAGTAAAAAATATAAAAAGAATACAGGATTAAGGAATCGATTACCCCAATGTTAAGTATGTTTATAAAATAAAAAATAAATCGTAATCGTTACTATTTACAAAACGTAATCATTACGATATAGTATTATTGTTCAAATCATTAAAAAGGGAGATTGAGAAATGAAGTATGTAAAATCAATACTCATGCTATTATTTATTACTCTATTTATTGTAGGGTGTTCATCAGCGGATGATAATAATAGTAAACAAGATTCTGATGGCAAGAAAGATTCAGAGCTTACCATATACACATCTGTTTATCCGTTTAAATATGTAGTGGAAGAAATTGCAGGTGATACTGCTACTGTAAAAACCGTTTATCCCCCTGGAGCAGATGCTCATACATATGAGCCTACATCAAAAGATATTATCGATATAGCAGACAGTGATGCATTCATATATCTAGGATCTAGAATGGAAAGCTTCTCCGATTCAATTGCTGAAGCTTTGGAAAATCAACCTGTAAAATTAATAGAGATGGGTAGTTATCATGAACTATTCCATAGCGGTCATGACCACGACCACGATCACGATCACGGACATCATGATCACGGTGATGAGCCTATTGAGATTACTGGGCTATCAGACCATTATCATACCGATGATTCTATTACTCTAACAGCAGTCGTTAATATGGATACAGACGAAAATCATTTTCATTGGTTTGCATTAAATCCTGGTGAAAAAGATTGGGAGATTGTTGATGGTCAGACATCTGATCATTTTGAAGGGAAAGCTGAGGTAGATGGTCAACAGATCAAGGTTGTACTATATGGTGACGATCATGAGGTTGTTGCAGAGTCAGAACCTGTAACGATAGCAATAGATGACCATGGTCACGACCATGATCACGGAGACAACGAGCACGGCCATGATCATGACCATGATGGAGACGACGAACATGGCCACAGCCATAACCATGACCATGATGGAGACGACGAACATGGCCACAACCATGACCATGATGGAGACGACGAGCATGGCCACAGCCATAACCATGACCATGATGGAGATGACGAACATGGTCACAACCATGACCATGATGGAGATGATGATCATGGCCATAATCATGACCATGATGGAGACCATGAGCATGGAGACTCAAGTAATGCAACAGGAAATGTTGAAATAGATGGCCTATTAGGGCATTATCATACTGGTGACGCTATTAAACTAACAGCTATCCTTGCAGACGGAGTAGATTATGACCATACACATTGGTTTGTTCTAAATCCAGGTGAAGAAGATTGGGTAGAAGTAGAAGGGCAAACTTCTGAGAATTATGAAAGTGAAGCTGAAGTAAAAGATCAGCAAATCAAGGTTGTATTTTACGGTGACGATCATGAGGTTGTTGCAGAATCAGAACCTGTTGTGATAGAAATTGATGACCATGAAGGAGATCACAACCCTCATATATGGACTGATCCACAACGTATGATAAAAATTGCAGAAATTATTAAAGATCAGTTAGTGGAAATGAATCCAGATGCAGAAGAGATGTACAATGAGAATCTTGAGGCATTAAAAGAAAAACTAACAGATTTAGATAATAATTTCATTGACCTTCTATCTAAGAAGGAAAACAAAGCGATTATCGTATCCCATGCTGCCTTTGGTTACTGGGAAGAGCGATATGGAATTGAACAAATTGCTATTCATGGACTGTCTACAGCTGAGGAGCCTTCTCAAAAGCAATTGACAGAAATTATTAATCAATCCAAAGAGCATAATTTAGATTACGTTCTATTTGAACAAAACAGCTCGAATAAATTATCAGAAGTTGTTCAAAAAGAGATTGGCGCAACTCCGATAACTATTCATAATCTTGAGGTTCTAACACAAGAAGATATTGATAATGGAGAAGACTATATCTCATTAATGGAACGTAATTTGGAAGTATTAGATCAAGTTACTAAATAATAAGTAAAAATAAGCAAGATGAATTATCTCTTCCCTGATTTCCTTTAAGAATCAGGGAAGTTTTTTTATTGCTAGAAGAAATTATGCTAGTGTATTTGAGAAGGTTAAGAATATCTATTGGGAAAGCAACGGAGCCAAAATTTCACCACTCGCATTATGTTAGAATAATAGTAATAATCGGTAGCAGGAGGGGGATACATGGTTAATTACAAGGTGATTTGTTTGGATAACCTTATTGTATTAGGATTAATTCTGTTCATGCTAGGTGTTGCATTAACAACGAATGTGTCGGTGCCCTTTTTGAGGGAATGAAGGAGAAAAAAGTAACAGAGAGAGTGTGTCAGTAACCTTTTTGAGGGAATGAAGTGGAAAAAGGTAACAGAGAGAGTGTATCTGTAACCTTTTTGAGAAAAAGAAGCAGAAAAAGGAAACAGAGAGAGTGTGTCATTAACCTTTTTGAAAGAATGAAGCAGAAAAAGGAAACAGAGAGAGTGTGTCATTAACCTTTTTGAGAGAATGAAGCAGAAAAAGGAAACAGAGAGAGTGTGTCAGTAACCTTTTTGAAAGAATGAAGCAGAAAAAGGAAACAGAGAGAGTGTGTCAGTAACCTTTTTGAGAGAATGAAGGAGAAAAAGGAAACAGAGAGAGTGCGTCAGTAACCTTTTTGAGAGAATGAAGCGGAAAAAGGAAACAGAGAGAGCATCGGTGCCCTTTTTGAGAGAAAGAAGAAGTCAGGGAACCCAAAAATTTTCTGAAACTTCCTGTGAACTGTTACGTATGTAAAGGTAGAATCCATAAATTGTATAGGGGTGGATGGAATGGCTGATTCCGGAAAACGTCCGAAAATAAAAATAGCAAAAACAAAATCGGAATGGATTTTTGATGTTATTGGATATTCTGCGTATATTGGGTCTATTATCTTATTAATAACGATTTGGTCCTCCCTGCCAGACGAGGTTCCGGCTCATTATAATGCATTAGGTGAGGTAAATCGTTGGGGTAATAAGTATGAATTATTAATTTTACCGATTGTTGGTGGATTTTTACTTTTGATGATGCAGTTGCTTGAGAAGTTTCCGGAGGCACACAATTATCCAAGTAGATTTAACGAATCCAATGCTGCGCAATTTTACCTTGTAAGTAGACAACTGCTGAACCAGCTTAAGAATAGTTGTTTACTATTATTTGGATTACTATTATTCGAATCCATATCGATTGCATTAAACTGGACGAAAGGTATGGGGGGATTGTTTTTACCACTATTAATTGTAATGACTGTAACTCCAATTGTAATGGCTATTCTGAGACAGAGAAAGATTAAATAAGATCCCTTCTTTAAGAGTAGAGAAGGGATCTTATCAGGTTAAATTTTGATAGGAGCATTTTTACTGAAATAACGGATTAGTATAATCAAGACCAATCCTAAGACAATCAGAACAATTTCTGACATGCTAGCGGGAATAAAATCTGTAGTAATTATCCGGTCAGGAATTGGTAGTTCCAGTGAAGTGCGCAATAGGGAGTCTTTAACAATCATGATAACAAACCCGATTAAAACAGTACCTAAGCCGATAATCGTATTGAATCGGTAAAAGCCCATACCGATGAGCCAGCCTATTAAATAGTAAAAAAAGATATTAATTGCATAAACTAGAATGGATAGGAACCAGTTACTCGATGGTTCTACATAAGGAGATAAAATAAATGTCAGTACAATATCACTAACGATATGAGCCTCAACATCTAAAGCAGACGTATTAAATTCAGCTGCTTTAAATGTGAATATATCCATCCTCGTTAATAGGAACTGAAGGAATGATGAAATAACTAATGTAATAATTGGGATCATAAAGGATAAACCAATTGAAGAGAGTAAGGCACCTTTATAGTAATCCTTTCTCGTCACACCATTTTCCACATAATAGGCTAAAAAGAATGTAGTCAATATTCCAATGACAAACATATAAATACCAGCAGCTACAAATACAGCATTATAATACGTATCTAATTCGTTTCCGTTCATATATAGAGATATTCCTTTAATAATCTGGACAATAAGCATTACTCCTAAAAGTGCAATTGTCCAAGAGGACAGAGCCATAAACATATCAGAAGCAACTTTAGGATAATTAGCTTTTTGTTTCATATACATCATCCTCCTTTGTTAAATGCACAAATAACTCATGAAGTGTTACAGGTGCAATGTCTATCCCTTTGTCTGACGCAATTCTTCGTTCATCTCCCGAAAGTTCTCCCAAGATAGTAACCGCTTTGGTTGCTCCTAAGCGCTCTTCATGAATCGATTGTTTCGATTGAACAAAGTCATCCACAACATCCGCATTACCAGTGATTTTTGCCCCTTTTGAAATAAGCGCATCATAATTCTCCTGAAGCATGATTTTTCCTCCATGCAATAGCAGTACTTCATCAAATAAATAATCCATTTCTGAAACAAGATGGGTAGAAAGGATAATGGTTCTTGGATGCCTTTCTTGGTCTTCCAGCAATTCTTTATAAAAGATATCCCGAGAAGGTGCGTCCATTCCTAAATACACCTCATCAAAAATGGTTAGTGGTGCTCTACTTGCGAGTCCGATGGTCACATTTACAGCGGATTGCATTCCTTTAGAGAGCTTTTTAATAGCCTTCTTCTGGTCGAGTTTAAATCGTTTCACTAGGTATTCGGCATATTCACGATCAAAGTTAGGACGAAATCGTTCAACACCTTCTAATAGTTTTTTGACACTATCTGTTTCATCCTTATAGTCCTTGTTGTAAAGAAAGGCAACCTGTTGCATAATAGAGGCATTTTCAAATGGTGCCTCACCATTAATGGTAACGGAGCCAGCGGATTGTTCACGAAATGAGGCGAGGATAGATAGTAGAGAAGTTTTTCCAGCTCCATTTCGTCCTAAAAGTCCATAGATTTTCTTATCTGTTAACTCGAATGACACATCCTGTAAGGCAGCATAATTCCCATACTCTAAACTAAGCTTATCAACTTTTACATTCATTCTTTATCACGACCTTTTACCTTTTTAATAAAACCGATGATCTCACTTTCTGTAATTTCAAGTTTATCTGCTTCTTGTACGAGCTTGATAATGTAGTCTTCGATAAAAGATTCTTTTCTTTTTTGGAGAAGTTTTTCTCTTGCTCCTTCTGCAACAAACATTCCAATCCCTCTCTTTTTATAGAGAATTCCTTCATCAACTAGCTGACTTATACCTTTGGCTACGGTGACGTGATTAATTTTATAGAAGTTAACTAGCTGATTGGTCGAAGGAGCCTGTTCTCCTTCTTTAAGCTGTTTATTAATGATTTGATCTTCAATTTTTTCCCGAATCTGGATATAGATCGGTTTATCTTGATCAAAAGCCTTGCTCATTTTATCGCCCACTATCTTCATTTGGTTATATCCTAATACGGTTATATAGTCATGTATATAACTATAATAGTGAGATTGGAATCTGTCAATAGTGATTAAGCGAAATTTACAAAAAATAGGCTTGCAAAAGGTGCGGCGATGAACTACATTAAAACTAATGGTATTAGTTTTTGCGGTTTGGTATGAATTTAAAGGTATGAGGAGGAAGAATGGATGAGAGTTGTACGTTATCAGAATTTGTATCAATTGACGGTTTTACCGAGGGTTTTTCCAGTTAATTGTTATATTTATGAGGAAGAAAACGAGCTTACGTTAATTGATGCTGGTATCCCAGGTAGTTATAAAGGGATCGTTAAAATGGTTAAAGAACTGAATAAGCCATTAACCAATATTATATTAACTCATGCACATGGGGATCATGTTGGGGCTTTGGATAAATTGAAGCAGACATTTCCTAATATAATCGTATCCATATCAGAAAGGGATAGTAGATTACTAAGGGGAGATGTTTCATTGGATCGAGATGAACCACAAATGCCAATTAAAGGTGGAGTTCCAAAAGGTTTAACGACGAAAGCTGACCACCTGTTAAAGGAATGTGATCGAGTAG
Source organism: Ornithinibacillus liuyingii (assembly GCF_055550225.1). Classification (NCBI taxonomy): domain Bacteria; kingdom Bacillati; phylum Bacillota; class Bacilli; order Caryophanales; family Bacillaceae; genus Ornithinibacillus; species Ornithinibacillus liuyingii. The sequence goes on from NZ_JBPWOS010000004.1 coordinate 181,399, forward strand.
GATCGCTCGAAGTTCTTGCTACTCCTGGACATACACCGGGATCCGTCTCATTACTCGATTCAAAACATGGGATAATGATAGCAGGAGATGCTTTACAAACTCGTGGAAGGATGGCGGTTGGAGGACAATTAGTGTGGAGCTTTCCTTTCCCTGCTTTTGGCACATGGAACAAAGAAATTGCTCTTGAAAGTGCAAGGAAGATTATGTCAAAAGAGCCTATATTATTAGCTGTTGGACATGGAGACATGATTGAAAATCCAGGTCCGGATTTGGAAAAGGCGATTAATGAGGCAGAGAGTCAAATAGAGAAAGGAGCCTAATAATGCCAAGAGTAGGACTTAACCTAGAGCAGATAGTTCAGACTGCTGCTGAAATAGCAGATAATCAAGGAACAGAAGCAGTGACATTAGCGGGTATAGCAAGAGAACTATCTGTTCGCCCACCATCACTATTTAACCATGTAAAAGGGCTACCCCAGATTAAAAGGGAGCTATCCCTTCTCGGAGTGAAAAAACTTTTTCAAAGAATGAACGATGCGACAAGAGAAAAATCGGGGGATGAGGCTATATTTGCTATAGCTAATGCCTATCTTCAGTTTACAAGAGAGCACCCTGGATTGTACGAATACACGATTGCGTTACCAAAGCCTAAGGATGAAGAAATAGAAAGAGAAAGTAATAAAATACTTACGCTCATTCTTACACTATTTCAATCCTATCCATTATCAGAGGAAAATGCCATCCATGCGGTGAGGGGATTTAGAAGTATTTTGCACGGCTTTTCCTCACTAGAACAAAAGGGTGGATTTGGCATGCCTATTGAACGAAATGATAGTTTACATTATATGATTAGGGTATTTTTAGCTGGTCTTAATAAAACAGACTGATACCGAATATGCCTGCTATTTTTTTCTAGCAGGCTTTTAAAATAAATATAGGAATTCCCAATTAAGTTCTCATCCGCTATAATAGGAAAGTATGTAAAGAAATAGAACTGTTAAGATTGATACTATAGTGTTTATATAGATAATGACTGTGAGAGGAGGAAACAATCTTGACGACAGTAAATAGTGAAACATATATTGCAGAAATAAATGATTTAGATAAAAAAGGTTCGGGTCGAGCGGTTGTTTGGCGTGATATTGGCGAGGTTAATCCTAGAAAGCTAAAGCTTACGATTCCGCAAACATTACCGGGTGAAAAGGTACGTGTTACAGTGGGGCAGCCAGACCGAAGAAGAACTAGAGTTATGCCGGAAGAAATTGTAGAGGCACATCCAGAACGAGTAGCGCCTCCATGCCCGCATTTTGAACGATGTGGTGGTTGTGTATGGCAGCACTGGACCTATACAGGGCAATTAAATGAAAAAACAAATCATGTAAAGAAAGTCTTGGAACAGCAAGGATTTGATTCTAGTCTTGTTCATGACACCATTGGCATGGACAATCCGTGGCATTACCGGAACAAGATGGAGTTTACGTTTTCTAAGGAAGGCGATTTAGGGCTTCACGAATTAGGCAATTGGAGAAAGATTATTTCTTTAGAAACATGCCTAATTGCTGGTAAGGATATGGTAGAAGCTACAATGGAGGTTGCCAACTGGGCTAAAGCTCATGAATTATCAGGCTATGATAAGGATACCCATGAAGGCTTACTACGCCACCTGATGGTTCGTCAGTCATTTGCAACTGGTGAAATTATGTTAGGTCTATTTGCTACGGAGGGTCCTACTGGGGAACTAGAAGTGGCAGCGAAAGATTTAGAAGACAGAATTACTACCAAATTCCCTAAAGTAAAGAGTCTAATGTGGTTTAAAAATACCGACTGGGGTGACCGTACTCAAGCAGAAGAATCCCATATTCTAGCAGGACGCGACTTCATTTATGATGAGATGCTAGATTATCGCTTCCGTATTTGGTTTGATACGTTCTTCCAAACAAATCCAACACAGGCGCAAAAGCTAGTCGAATTGGCACTAGAAATGGGGAAACCAAAAGAAACAGAAAAAATGATTGATCTATTCTGTGGTGTCGGTACATTCTCGCTTCCATTTGCCAGCCGAGTTGGGAAGCTAGCGGGAATAGAAATCGTCGAAACTTCTATTGAATCTGCTAAACGTAATGCGAAGGATAATGGAATCTCGAACACATACTTCCTAGCAAAAGATGCTAGACGTGGAATTGATGAAGTGCTAGAGAGCTTTGGTATCCCTGAGCTTCTATTATTAGACCCACCTCGTTCTGGTGCTGGTGGAAAAGTAATGCGCAGAATCGGTCGTGCTCAACCGGAACGTATTGTCTATGTATCTTGTAATCCAGATACATTTGCAATTGATATTAAGGAACTAGAGCCGTTTGGTTATGAATTAGTAGAGGTTCAACCGGTTGATTTATTTCCTCATACGACGCATGTGGAGTGTGTAGCGTTGATGTCAAGGGTGGATGAGTAAGGGTTGTTGAAGTGTTGATAGAATAAGGTTTGTAGGGTTTCGCCTATGTTTATTTTAAATGAATAAACGGGCGGAACCTTTTCTGTTGTTGGGGTTAAAATGACTGAAATTTGGGGTTGAGTTGACAGAATAGATTTTGGGTAGGGGAGTTGACAGGATAGATAAATGGAGAAAACCGTGTTATATTTAGGCTAATTAATATTGCTAAAAGTGCGTTATATCTAAGTAGTCTAAATGTAATATAGTCAATATGATTTCTGGAGGATTAGAAAATGTCTGAGAATCGTAGCGTCCATTTCATTCCACTAAGGCCTGTACAACGTGAAAAACGAGTAGGAATATATTGCCGAATCAGTTCAAATAGCATGGAATAGTTAAATAGTCTAACAAATCAAGTATCTGTGCTTACTCAATTAATAGCATCTACCCCGAAGTGGTTACTTGTTGATACATTTATAGATATTGCTTCAGGTAAAACAGGATCGAAACGCAATGATTTTAAACGTATGTTGGAAGACTGCCAGGCAAATAACTTGGAAATTGTTATAACTAAAAAAAATAGTCGATTTGGTCGTGATACGGTTGAAGTGCTAGAGTCACTTAATAAGTTGAATGAACATGGGGTTCGAGTAATCTTTGAACAAGAGGGACTCGATACAGCGGATACGGATAGTGAACTGATGATTTCAATTATCGAATCGATTACACAAGCAGAAAACGAATCTCGTAGTGAAAATATTAAATGGGGCTATAGACGTCATGCTGCACAAGGCACATCAAAGTTATATAACCGAAAATGTTATGGTTATGAAAATGACGAAGATGGAGAGCTAATCATCAAGAAAAATGAAGCAAAAAATGTTCGATTGATTTTTGAACTGTATTTACAAGATCGAAGCATTATTGGTATAAAAAGAGAACTAGAAAAACGTAAAATTAAAACACCAACTGGAAAAGAAAAATGGAGTAAAAGAACAATTGATGTCATGCTGAGTAATGAAAAATATATCGGCGTTGTAAGATTACTGAACTCAAGTGAATATGATGACCATTACGTTTCAGAAGATAATCATCCCGCAATAATTTCCAAGGAACAATTTGAAGCGGTGCAAAAGGCAAAAAGGAATAGAAGTAATGTTGTGAAAACTGAAGATGGAGTAAAAAGAAAGAGTAGGAAGTATAGTTCGAAATAGAAAGAAAAGTAAAGAAAGGTGGGATAGCCATGTCAGAGCCGATGGGAATAGCCCTGATTAGTGCAGGTGCAACTTTAATAGTCACTGTAGTAACATCGATTATAAACGTACGTACAGAAGTGTTTAGAAATAAATTTAACACACATCAAAAAAGACTAGAAACTAAGAAGGAAAACTTAAATAATGTATATAGACAGTTAATCTATATAATTAATCTTTATCCAAGTTTATCACCAAACGATATTTTGAAACATATCAAGTATGCACCTAGTTATTCAATGGAATATTATGATGCAGTTTTAAGAAGTCTTGATCATCAAATTGACAACTTTAAAAAACAGTTAAATACTAATAATATAGATTATGAACAACGATCTGACTTTGAAATTGAAATATCAAATCGTGAATATGCTAAAAACAAAATATTGGAAAATAAAAGAAGATATAATATCGCTAAAGAAGAGTATGAGAAATTTTGTAAAGGTGATAAGGTAGTATTTGACCTTTATGCAGGACAGGAAGTACGAAATTCTCTTGTCGCATTTAGAGTAGTTATTCATAACGTATTTATTTCAGGTAAAAATGCAGGTGAAGAGGGCGATCCGATAAATAATTTAATCCATACATCTCGTAGAAATTTAATAAATTGTATGCGGAGTGATCTTGGAATAACTGATTAAATTTTACCTTGAATAGCCTAATTAAAACTGGTATGTTAACTTGACAGGAATGATGACAAATCGTGTAGATACAAGCAATACCTTTACTATAAGGCAACATATGAAATAGCCTAAGTACATCATGTGGAGTGTGTAGCACTACTTACAAGAAAATAATTAAGTAAGAGAAGAACCATGTCTAATTTAAACCTTCCTTTTGGGAGGTTTTTTATTATTTCATATATCTATTATGCAGCGAATGAACAATAGATTATCGAATATCACATTTTTAGTTTTAATTACACCTAGTTAACGTTTCGTGCAGACGAATTTTTTATTGTGGGATTCTTATGTCATAATAGAAGATATCACAAGATAATAAGGAGAAAGCATGCAATGAACAATTATAAATTAACGATTCAGTATGATGGTGGCCGTTACAAGGGTTGGCAACGACTTGGTAATAGCGACAATACGATTCAAGGGAAAATAGAAAATGTGTTAACAGAGTTGGCCGGAGAGAAGATTGAAATCATTGGATCTGGAAGAACGGATGCAGGTGTACATGCTCTTGCGCAAATCGCTAATTTTAAAATGCACAAAAATGCAACCGAAGAAGAAGTAATGGATTATTTAAATAGATATCTACCTCATGATATTAGCGTGGTGGATGTAACGTTAGTTCATGATCGTTTTCATGCACGCTATAATGCCAAAGATAAAACCTATTTGTATAAAATTTGGAACATGCCCTATACACATCCTTTTATGCGAAAGTACAGTATGCATGTGCCGGAAAAGCTTGATATCGAAAAAATGAGAAAAGCATCTGAATACTTTCTAGGTAAGCATGACTTTACTTCCTATTCCAATGCAAAGTCGAAGAAAAAGTCCATGGTCCGTGAAATTTACTCACTTGAGATAATGGATAACGAGGGCTTTATCGAAATCGAAATACGAGGCAATGGCTTCCTTTACAATATGGTGAGAAAAATGGTCGGAACCTTAATTGAAGTTGGATTAGGACAAAAAGATGCTTCTACCATACCAACTATTCTCGAATCAAAAGAAAGAATCCAAACAGGTCGTATGGCAGATGCCGAGGGATTGTATTTGATGAAGGTTGGTTTTTAAGGACTTACCTTATATTAACTATTCTTTTACAGCAGAGAAATTCTTGGATGCAGTGAAGAGTGCAAGATGTATTTGATAAATAATCTGGAAAGACAAGGTTCTTCAGAAAATAATGCTTCGTAGTCTGTAGTTTTTATTTGTCATTTAATTATTGTAGAACAACAATTGTAAAGCCTTATATCAGACATGATATGTCATATTATCTTATAAGGTCACTCTGAGAATGTAGTAGTTATTTTGCTTAAATATATAGGAACATTTTTGTTCAAATTGTACTAGTTCTTATTTGATGTTCGCTGAACCATATCATAAATAAGACTTATGCTATAAATAGCACCAACTCCATACTAGTTAGGAGTGGTGCTATTTTTGATTTACCATATAAACACAAAAAAGCATCTATAACTATTCATGTAATTCCTTCGGCGCATATACAGACAAATTCGCATTATCTCTAACTACTGTTTTTCTTGTTAAGGAAAAGACCGCACATCCTAAAGCGATGATAATAAGGATGCCACCAAACCAGGATGTATGAGAAACAGTTTCAGTTTGACTTAATACGATACCACCAAATGCTGAGCCAAGAGAAATACCTACTTGTAGTGCTGAGTTATTAAAGCTTTGTTGAATATCAGATGTAGCAGGGTCTGTTTGAATCAAATAACTTTGTTGTGGTGGAGCTAGACTCCAGCTTAATGCCGCCCAAATCATCATAGTCGGTATGAATACAATAAGTGAAAACGTAGTGAATGGTAATAGGAATAACACTACAGCAAATGCAATGATTACTACCAGGATGCTTTTTGGTGCTCCGATCGAGTCTGACAGTGTCCCTCCGAATGCACCGCCACTTACCGCTGCAATTCCAAATAGTAGATAACAGATGCTGATCCAACTGGAATTCAGCTGAAGTTCTGTTTCTAAAAAAGGAGTGAAGTAAGCATAAAGTGTGTAATGTCCTGCTAACATAAACATCGTTGCAAGATGTGCACTACCTATTTTTAAGCTACTAACTGCCTTTAATTGCTGTGAAAGTGGAACCGTGTTTTCCCCGGATAAGCGCTCCAAAAAGATGGAAATAAGGACAAAGGAACCGATAGATAAAATAGCAATCCCAAGAAAAATAATGCGCCACCCAAATTTGTCGGAAATCAGAATTCCTAGTGGTACTCCCATGACAAGCGACGAACTAATTCCCATATAAATGAGACCAAGAGCCTTTGCTCGGTGTTCTGGTGAAACAACTTTTGCAGCTATGGTTAAGGACAGTACCACAATAAGTGCTGTACTCATAGCGGTTAAAACTCTTGCAATCATGATAAAGGTAAAATTCGGACTGAAATATGTCATGATATTACCAAGGAAGAAAATCGATAAGGATATAAGATATAACTTTTTTCGCTCCATTTTGCTAGTGATGACTAGTAACACCGGACCGGATATAGCATAAATAAGTGCAAAAACCGTGATTAGTTGTCCAGCAGAGCTTAATGAGATGTTTAAATCGTTTGCGATCGTCGGAAGTATTCCGCCAATGATTAATTCAACTAGTCCAACTGCTACAGTGGATAATGCTAGTATAAAAACTTTTAAATTCATATTCTGCTTTACGTCCTTTCTGATGAAAAATACTTTTAGGTAATAAAAAAACTGATTACAAAAAATGAATGATTCATTTTCTGTAATCAGGATTTTAAGGTTCCTGGTAGAGACCCTCATGCCATATTCTGAGGTTATACAGGTAATATTTATTTATAAGTGAGCACTTTGAACAGTTTACTAGCTATTGTCTAATTTTTCAAGTAGTAAATTTTTGGGTGTAATATACTATTGGATGAACTAGTTAGAGAGCCCTGTTATGAACAAAGTGTTTTCGATACTGTGTATTTCCGATGAATTACGCATTCATTTAGCCCTTATCCTCCAACCCCACAATCCTATTCATGATCAATCCCTGTTCCCGTTCCGCCACTTCATCAGAGATAATTTCTTTCCTTAACAAATTATTAATCGCTTCATACTGCGCGTATAGCGAATGTTTCAGCAAGGCTATTTTCTGTTTTTCCTTCAGATCAGGATAGTTACGGAACAGTTCTTCTATATCATGGTGTAATGCCACACGTTGCTGTTCGTATTCATTGACCAGTTCTTTGGCTAGGAAATCCGATAAAAATAGATTCTTTTTCACTTTTGTAATTTCCTGAATGCCTGTCTCCAATTGTTGGGATCTAGCAATTAGTGTTTCATATTCTTCATAGCGTTTTTCTTTTTTGTTTACGCCTAATCGTGAAATAAGTGGCTTGATGGAAAGTCCTTGGACTACAAGGGAAAACAATACTACACTAAAAGCCATTAACAATATTTCTTCACGACCATCAAAATCCTTCGGAAGACTAAGTACAAGTGCGATTGATAATGATCCCTTGAGACCACCCCAGTTCATAATATGCTTCCACGATACGGGAATGTTTCTAATAAAAAGAAGGCTACTATATACTGCAATACTTCTAGCGATTAGCACAATGAGAATAGCAAACAAAATAAATATCCAGTTCTCTGCAACGTTAATTCTCGTTATTTCTAACCCTACCATTAAGAAGACAAGAGAATTCGCAAGTAGAGCGGCAACATCCCAAAAGTTATTGATGTTTAATTTAGTAGTAGGACTCATACCAATTTTTGAACCATAGTTACCAAATATAAGGGCAGCAACAACGACTGCAATAACTCCTGATGCTTGAATGCTTTCAGCTACTAAAAAGGCGCTGTAAAACAGAATAATACTAAAGATAATCTCTAATGGATAATCATCAAAGTATTTGGTCAAACGAGAGAACATGTAGCCTAGTAAAGCACCAGTTATCAATCCTAATGATATAACTTTTACAAACTCCCATAACCCATAACTAGCACCTATTAACCCTAGGTCTAGATAATAAATTAAAGAGAATGCCGATATGTTAAACAACACGACAGCCAGTCCATCATTAAACAAGCTTTCTCCTTCAATCACGGTAGCAAGCCTTTTCTTCACGCCTACGCTTTTAAATATGGACAAAACACTCACAGGGTCGGTTGCGCTCATTAATGCTGCAAATACAAATGCAGCAGGGATGGGAAATTGTAACCAAATTGAAGCAAAGCCGATAATAACAAAAGATAAAAGGGTTCCGCCAAATGCTAGAGCCAGAATTGGTTTCTTATTATCATTTAGTTGCGAAGAAGGCATCTTTAATGCAGCTTCACCTAATAAAGCAGGGAGAAACAGTGTAATAATGACAAAGTTAAACACTTCTCCTTCGGTAATAAATCTTATTAATGGTTGCAATACAGGGACATTGCTTAATCCAATAATCGCGCCGACAATGACTAGCGCAATCGGATAGGGTTGTTTAAATTTCTTTGCGATGGCTGTAATGCCAGCTGCAATCATTACTAAAAAAAGTCCTAGTTGAAAGATGTGATGTAAATCTAGGTCATGCACGCATAGTTCCTCCTCTGTTGCGTGAGTGATTATGGTATAGCTTTCCCCATCTATAGTTTCCTATTTCGTTCATATAAAAGTTTTAGTATCTCTAAATATGATTAATAAATTACAAACATTTTTAAAAATATTGAGTATGCGGTCGAAGCATCAAGATGATACCCATTTAATTGGTCGTTTTCTTTTTCATTTGACAAAATAGAGTAAATACTCTAATCTGTTAATTAGAGTATTTAATCTATTTCTGATGTGGAGGGAATATTGTTGAATAAGACGAAAGAAAAGGTTATAGAGACAGCTATTAGTATGTTCAATGAGGAGGGAACTAGTTCTGTCTCAACCAATCATATTGCTAAAGAACTCGGAATTAGTACAGGAAACTTATACTATCATTTCAAGAACAAAGAGGAAATTATTCGAGCGATTTTAGACAGAATGATTCAAGAATGGGACATGGTTTGGCAGGTTCCAAGTCCTGATTGGCAGCCTACCCTGGAAGACTTAAAGTCAATAATTAGACTTACCTTTCAATTACAGTGGAAATACCGTTTCTTCTATCGAGAGCTTATTGTATTGATGAAGATTGATCCGCTATTAAAAGACAGACATCAACGCATGCAAGAACAACGTATGTCGGAACAAAGGAATTTTTTCCAGTATTTTTTAGCATCTGGTGTCTTGAATTTACAGCAGGATCAATCGCAAATGGACTCCCTATTAAAAGTTAGCTGGATGATTAGTAACTATTGGCTTGCTTTTCTGGAAACAAATGATGAGGAAGTTTCAGAAGAGAAGGTAGAAGAAGGCATTCAACTAATTATGATGGTTATTCAGCCGTACATAAAATGAGAAGGAGCAAAGTAGATGAATATACAGGAGAACAAAGAGTTTGAAAGGCTATCGAGGAGAGTTTTTCTAAAGAGATTAGGGGGTGCTGTTCTTGTCATTTCCGTTGCAGGATTAGCATGGAGAATGATAGATCAAGGGGTATTTAGTACGGGGAAGGGACCTGCTTATGAAGCTTGGAATAGTAGTAAGGATAATCTAGAATCTGGTCCACTTGCCTTAGTAAACGATGCAATCCTAGCTTCTAATCCACATAACACACAACCATGGCTATTTAAAGTAACAGATTCGTTTATAGAAATATATGCAGATGAGAGCAGAAATCTTGGAGCATTTGATCCAATGAGAAGAGAAATGTTTATCGGTCTCGGTTGTGCCATTGAGAATATGATGTTATCTGCAAATGCACATGGTTATAATCCTAAATTAATCTATAAGCCTAGTATTACTGAACCAGACTGTATTGCTCGTATAGACCTTACACCGGGTGCAAAAAAAGATTCTCCATTATACCAAGAAATTCCACATCGACATACACATAGAGGGAAATATGATACGGACCGACAGATTTCGAAATCAATCCTTGCAGATATAAAGAATCTAATTGCAGATGAGAAAAAAGTAAAAATTTCCTGGATTACATCAACTGAGGAAAAGAAAAAAGTAGGAGATTCAATAGTAGAAGCAACAGAAGCCATCATAGCTGATGAGGAAATGAGTGCAGAGACTAATAAATGGTTTAAAGAAAATTGGAAAGATATTCAAGAACAACGAGATGGGATTACCTTGGATGCACAGGGGAGTTCCTTTCTGATACGGATGCTTGGTAAAATATTACCCCCTATGTCACATGAACGGAATGATCAATTTTGGCTATCCTCAACAGAGAGCGTTCATACGGCTACTGCTGCAACCTATGGAATCGTTTCAATACGAGATTCTAGTGACAAAGAACAACTTGCAAGAGCGGGTAGAGCATGGCAAAGAATTCACCTATATGGAACAAAGCTTGGGCTCGGGATGCAACCTCTAAATCAAGTACACGAGATGGCTGATCGTGAGCTAGTACTTGGTACATCGGAACATTTCGGAACAGAGTTAAAGAATATCGTAGGAGATGCATCTTGGAAAGGGATATTTACATTTCGATGTGGTTACCCATTAAAGGAAACACATCCAAGTCCGAGGAGAGCAATACGTGATGTCATCTTATAATCGGATTTATCGTAATGGTTTTCAATTAATCTAGTAAAGGGGTTGCTAGACTTGAGTACTTCTAAATTCATGCGTAAGGTGACGAGTTATCTAGGCAAGGCATTTTTATACTTTGGTATTATAGTGTTCGTGTTACTTCTTGGAGGCTTCATCTCAGATCTACGTAATTTTGATCGTACAAAAGGGGGATATGAAGCCCCATATGAAGATTATACAGGTGAACCAATAAATTTTGATGAACTAGACCAATCCAATGAAGGTATGATTGGGAGGGGCTATGTCATGAACATCGGCTTGAATTGTACAACAGGAATGATTTCTTTTGAGATATTTAAACAAAAAGTAGACTATCGGGTAGTTTCTGAGCGGGCAATAAAAGTCCACCAACCCCGTGAAGCTTGTATTAAGAGAGGATTTGAACCAGAATTCTAACTAGATGATAAATGGGAGTAATCAATATTCATGCTAGATTACTCCCATTTGATTATAGTGCTTCCGAACGTGAATCGAGTAAATCTAATAGACTAAAACTTGATTCTTTATGTTGGAGAAAGCGTTTAGAATTTGGACGATGTGTTCTTCTTCATGGGTAGACATCAATCTAATTCGAATCATTTGCTGTCCTTCAGGAACGGCTGGGCTTACTGCGACGTTGGTATATACCCCGTGCTCCATCAGTTCTCCCCATGTTTTAAATACTTGCATGTCATCGCCTAATATTATTGGGATAATCGGCACTACTCCGTCTGGCACATTATATCCAAGTGAGCGCAATCCGTCTCGAAGCGTTTGCGTTAGCGCTTGTATTTTATCGATACGTTCTGGCTCTTCAAGTAATATATCAAGCGCTGTCATAGCCGCCGCAACATTTGCAGAAGGTAAGCTGGCTGAGAAAATATAGGCAGAACTTGTATACGTTAAATAATGTATAAGCTCTTTACTTCCAGCAATAAATCCTCCAAAGGAACCAAATCCTTTTGAAAGTGTACCAACAATAATATCTACTTCATTATCTAAACCATAATAACTAGCCGTTCCAGCTCCGTTATTTCCGATAACACCAATTCCATGTGCATCATCAAGCATTATTTTTGCATTTGTTTTTCTAGCGGATTCCACCATATTTGGAAGATCAACTACCGTACCTGACATGGAAAATACGCCATCTGAAACGATTAGTTTTCCGTGATCATCGGGTGCTTTTTTTAGGCATTGATCTAGGTGATTCATATCATTATGTCTATAACGAATAATCTGGTCTTTATTCAGAAATGTCCCACGTGAAATTAATGCTGCCTGTACTATACTGTTATGGTTGTCTCGATCACTAAAAATGACATCATTTTTTCCTATTAAAGGAACAATAGCGCCTTGGTTAGTTTGATAACCGGTGTTAAAGGTGATGACAGCTTCTTTGCCAAGGAACTTCGCCAATTTTTCCTCAAGCTCTAGATGTAAATCCAATGTTCCATTATGTAACCGGCTGCCATTATTACCTATGCCATATTTACTTAGAGCTTGAATTGCTGCTTCTTTTACTCTATTATTTTGCGAAAAACCATGATAGTCACTAGAGCCTGCCATTACGACAGTTTTACCATCCATTTTCACAAGCGGTCCATTGTTCTCTTCAATTGTTGGATGGAAGGGAAATACGGAATTACGTAAAATATCTTTGGCCCTCGAATACGTCTTCACTTTATCGAATAGATCCAAGAAAATCCCTCCAAACTAATTTTTTTAATCTACGATTAAAGTATACCGCAAAAAATGTTGGATTTTAAATAAAATTTTGAATAAAAGGCAAATAATGTTGATAATTTGCTTTATTTGGAAAAAATTTGGACCTTTTTGTCCTTTCGTATAGGATAAGAAGAAAAGAATCGCTATGAAACGATTCTTTTCTTCCTGGTTATAATTTATCTTTATATTGATATTCTAGCCGTTCTCCTAATCTACTTAGTATTTCATTCGTAATCGTACCGCACTTATCAGCTATTTCTTCACAACGAATTTGTTTATCTCCATCCGTACCGATAATCGTAACAATATCATTCTGTTTGACTTCATTTATATGGGAAACGTCAATGATTAATTGGTCCATACATATTCTCCCGATGATCGGTGCCTTTTTCGAATGGAGTAATACGTATGCATCATTTTCAGATAGGTGTCTTGGGATTCCGTCTGCATAGCCTATGGTGACAGTGGCGATCGTCATTTTCGACTTTGTTTGATATTGTCTTCCATAACCAATCGCCTCCCCTGAATCTATTTCTCTAATAACTGCTATTCGGGCCATTAAGGATAATACCGGTTTTAAATGAATTGGAGTACCGGTTCTGCCTGGGGTGCTTAATACCCCGTATAAGGCGATTCCAGCACGTGCATAGTCACAAGTTAAATCGGGGTAATTTAATATTCCATAACTTGATTGGATATGTAGTTTTCCAGGCTGATATCCGTTCTCCTTTAGGGAGTCAATTAACTGGTAGAATTGCTGAATCTGCTGTTTGCTATACTGAATGTCTTCGTCTAGTAAACGATCAGAAGTAGATAAATGGGTAAAAACTCCTGCCACTTTTATATTGGCACAATGGAATATTTTTTCGATTTCGATACGGTTTTCGCCGGGAATACCAAGCCTGTGCATACCTGTATCAATTTTTATATGAACAGTAATCATTTTCGGATAGTCATTTAACAGTTTTGCATAGGCGTAATCTACTACGGTTTGTATTAGCTTGTATTTTACTAAATACGAGAAATCTTTAGGATTGGTATATCCAAGAATTAGAATGTCTCCTTTTATCCCATTCTGTCGTAGTCGTATCCCCTCTGATATAGTAGCAACTGCAAACGCCTTTATTCCAGTCCTCATTAATTCACGTGCAATGATGACGTCCCCATGTCCATACGCATTTGCTTTAACCACAGCCATTAAATCACATTGGCTTGGAAGGGTCTGGTTAAGCTCCTTCACATTGTGTCTAAGTGCTCCAAGGTCAATTTCAATCCATGCTCTACTGTCGGGGGATACATGATTCTCTTTTTTGGTATTTGAAAATAACAGAACTAGAATTATCGATACTAAAAGTGAGACCCCGCAAACTACCAAATAATGAATAAGACTGTGGTAGATTAATAGTTGTTCCTGATTCATAACTTTAGCAAATCCACGTACTAGAATAATAATCCAAGGGTGAATCAGGTAGAGGAAGAGCGATAAGTTACGTAGTGTTTTACTACTTTTTCCTGGTAGCTTTCTCAATAAAAGAAATAAATAATACATGCAAGGTACGAGTAAGATGTACATACTATCATGCCTTTGCCAGGAATGACTATGTAGTAAAAGTCCCTCCATAATAAATAAACTACCCGATGAAAATAGTCCGATCAGGATATGCTTCATGGAATAACTTAGATTAGTTTTTGCGATTGTTATTCCTAATATAAGAAAGATAGGAGCGAAAAATAGTCCATTTCTCGTGTAATCAACTATAGTAAAAATGGACTCATAGAATGTAGCTAGGGAATTGGTGGTTTGAACAAGGCCATAATAGCTGTCACCAAGTAGTCCAATTCCATATAATACAATTGCCCCAACCCAAGAAGCTCTAAGTCCAAATCGTTGTATACCAAACGTTACAATTAGAATGCCGACAATCATGGCAGGTAAGTACCATAGGTGATAAAACGTGCCATCAAATAAAATATCTTTAACAAGCTTATTCCAGGAGAACGTATCCTGAAAATAGCCAGAATAGTAATTCACAGGTAAGAAAAGCAGGATTGAAAGCCCATAGATAGTACTTATCTTAATGACAGAGCTTCTAATATAGGAACGGTCTTTATTCTGGATTGCTTGGTATAGAAAATAACCCGTTACCATCATAAAAAATGGAACTGCTACACGGCCCACAATACGAGTGAGAATGAAATCAGCCGTTTCATTTATGCTATACAATGGGGAGGTGTGAATAGCAATTACTAGAAATGCTGCGATGACACGGAACATGTCTAGGGATCCTGTTTTATTGAATTGCATAAAGTCACCCCCAGGTCGTTATGATAAAGCCATCTACATTATTTCCTGATACTTGATAAAAGCAGTTGTCTGGTATGTCAATTGTTATTGGATGTGACTCTGCCTTAAGAAAGCTAATTTCTATTTTTTGATTACCTTTAAGATAATGATAGTGTTTCACTCCAAAGGTAAAATCTTTGATAAATGCGATATATTCTTCTAAACAAAGCTGTTGTTCCTGCATGATTTGTGCATGCGGGTATCCAACATAACGAAAATGCCATGGCTCATGAGAGATTCCAGTAACCGCTTCTTTATCCAACCCATATCGTTCAATAAAACCAAATTTTGCTGCTTCTCTACGGAACTTCCCAGCAATTCCAGAATAGGAGAAGTGGGGTCTGATGAAATCAATATTCTCAGCACGTTCGCCCAAATCAATAGCTAATCCTGTTTGGTGCTCACTGCAATTTGGTAAGGCTACATATTTTTCCGTAAATCGTTTACCGTTTTCTAATAAAGAAGATTGATAGATTTCCTCTTGTTCTTTTTGATTTCGATAGCCACTAACTAAGACGATTTTCTCTTTGGCAGAAATGGAATTGAGTAACTGGTTTAGTAGATTTGCAGTGTTCTTCTCTAACTGGATTCGACTAGACTCTATTCCAATAGGTAGTAATTTCCTAGTAAAATATGCATTATTTTGGATTGGATGTTCTCTGTTAACTAGTATTTGATAGCCTTTATGGATGTCTGCTTGTTGTAATGTAAGTACAGTCATTTTTCTAAACCTACTTGAATGAGCTTGTCTAGAAGATCGGCAAACTCTAATCCAATTCCTTTCATCATGTTCGGGTATCTACTATGTGTCGTAAAGCCAGGAAACGTATTAACTTCATTGAAGACAATCTCATTATCTGGCGTTAGGAACATATCTACCCGTGCTAGTCCGCTACAGCCCAAAGTGCGGTAAATAGTGACTGCTGCTTCTTTTACTTTTTTCTCAAGCTCTTGATCAATGCGAGCCGGGACATAAATCTGGGATAGCTCAAGGGAGTATTTTTCCTTATAGTCAAAAAATCCCCCCGGCACTTCTACTTCATCTACTAGGCCAATGGTTAAGTCTCGATTACCTAAAATAGCACAGCCAACTTCAAAGCCTTCAATATTTTCTTCAATGATTACTTCTTCATCATATAGAAAGGCTTCTTTTATAGCGTTTGATAGCTCCTTTTTCTGATAAACCTTTGTAATGCCATGTGAAGAACCTGCCTTGACCGGTTTTACATATAAAGGATAGCTTAATTGATTTGTTCCCTCGAAGATTTCCGTTTGTGAACAGTTCCTTGTAAATACAACAGATGAAGGTGCTTTAATTCCAGTCATGGCAACTAATTGATGGGCTTTGTCCTTGTCCATACATAATGCAGAAGATAAGGTATTACATCCAACAATCGGGATGCCAGATAGTTCTGCCATTCCCTGAAGTGTTCCATCCTCGCCATATCTCCCATGAAGAATAGGAAAGATTACATCGATTACGGTTATTTGAACGGTTCCATCCTTTTTGAATTCAATTAATTTATTCTCGTATCTGTCGGGGGAAATCACTACCGAATAACAATTTGAATCGTCTTCATACCAAGTATTGTTGCGAATGTGGTCAACATCTCCTTGATAACGTAGCCATTTTCCAGTCTTCGTAATCCCGATTAATATCGGTTCATATTTTTCCGTATCTAGATTAGTAATAATGGCGTGGGCGGATTGTAGTGAAACCTCATATTCACTGGAATATCCACCAAATATAATAGCAACATTTATTTTTCCCATTTGATATGCTCCTTTTCTATGTTTTCGTTACAAAAAAACACTTTCTAACTTGATAGGTATATCGTACCAAGCTAAAAAGTGTTATTCTTTCGTATTTCATCAAGAAAAACTACTAAATTTCTCTTTAATTTCTTACAAAATTCCTACGAGAGGTTTGGAATATAGATGTTGAATTCAATTCTTTCATTGGAACTTGAAACAGATATAGTTCCTTGGTGTAATTCAACAATTTCTTTTGCAATGGCTAAACCTAAACCAGCTCCCCCTGTATTAGTACGTCTAGAAGAATCTAAACGATAAAATTGTTCAAATATGCGATTTAATTTTTCTTCGGGAATAGTATTTCCTTGATTCTCAAAACGAATTTGGACGCCTTGTTTTAGTTCCTTTACTTCTATCGTAATCGTGCTATTAGGGAAACTATAGCTAACAGCATTACGAATGATGTTATCAAATACCCGCTCCATTTTTTGAACATCACATGTTAGTTGAAAACTAGTAGGAGAAATGAGCTTAAATTCGAGGTTTTTTTCAACCATTAATGGTTGGAACTCAAATGTTATTTGCTCTAGCATTCGAGTGACATTAATTTGACTAGTTTCAAGGGTCAGTTGGCTTAAATTAAAACGAGTAATCTCGAAAAACTCATTGATTAAATCCTCTAAACGTATTGCTTTATCTAATGAAATAGAGGTGTATTTATGTACAAGTTCTTCCGAAATGTTCTTTTCATCTCGAAGTAAGGTTAAGTAGCCAATCACAGATGTAAGTGGGGTCTTGAGATCATGAGCTAGATAGACAATTAAATCATTTTTTCTTTGCTCCGCTTCCCTTGCTAACCGGTCATTTCGTATCGCCTCTTGCTTTATTTGATTCATTTGGACTTCCACTTGCTGAAGTTCTCTTGGTAATTGGATGAGGTCTTCATTGTTAGAAGCTAATTCATTACTAGCCTTTACGATGCTATTAAAATAAAATAGAATTCTTTTCCAATTAATAAAAAGAATGACGATAAATCCTATAATCCAGCAAGCCGATAGGAATAAGATTGGATTATTATTAATTGGACTAAGTATTAATTCATATATGTATTCACCAGGATACCAGATGAATCTTGAAAATAAGAATCCCGCTATGAAATATGTAAATATTAGCAGTGCTGTAAAAATAACGACCATATATACGAATCTAAGAAATATAGCTCTTGTCAAGTCTTTTGCTAAATAATCTCGCTTATTCAATCGTATAGCCAACTCCCCAAACGGTTTTAACAAACTTAGGATTTCTAGCCTTTTCATTCATCTTTTCCCGTAGACGACCAATATGGGCCATTACGGTGTTATTGTTATCGATGTATTTTTCTCCCCAAACCGCTTCGAATAGCTCTTCAGAGGAAACCACTTTACCCTTATTTTCACAAAGGTACCATAAGATGGAGAACTCTAAAGGGGTGAGGGCTAGTTGTTTTCCATAGAGGAAACATTTATGCTTGTCTTTGTTAATGTACAATCCAGCAAAATCATATACCTTTTCACTAGAAACTGTCATGTTTTCAGTTGATTCGGTATGATTATATCGTTTGTATCTTCTTAATTGTGCTTTAACTCGTGCTACCATTTCAAGTGGATTAAATGGTTTCGTTATATAATCATCTGCACCGAGTGTAAGTCCAGTGATTTTATCGATATCCTCTATTTTAGCGGTTAGCATAATAATCGGATAATGATAATGGTCTCTAATCCGCTGGCATAGCGTGAAACCGTCTACTTCAGGTAACATAATATCTAATAGTGCTAAATCAAAAGTAGTGGATTCAATACTTGCTAATGCATCTTTCCCATTAGCATATTTATGAACGTTAAAACCTTCATTCGTAAGATAGACTTCGATTAAATTTGCAATTTCGTATTCATCCTCTACAACAAGTACTTCTGCTGTCATGTTCTCACCTTCATTGTTAATGGATTAGACTGTAACTCAATTGGATTATATCATAATTTGATTGGAAAGAACTGTTAATCCCTGCTTTGTTCAGATTAGGGAAGATTAGTATGAAAATAAAAATATAGACCATTGGAGCTCCAATGGTCTATTAGCTTGTTGTAAAAGGATTACTAATTATCGATAAGCTGCCTGCTTTAAAGGTGTACAATTTATTAGCATAATCTTTTAATCAGTTATACTCCTCATAGTCTTTTTTCCTTAGCACTTCTTTTGGTACTTCAATACCTTTTGAGCCTCTAATATCCACTACCTCTTCTTCTCGTGGATAATAAATGATGAAGCTTTCTGGTTTGACAATTGCTAATTTCTTGGGTAATTCTTCAAGCTCTGGATGCCAAGCAACTGTGCCTCTTCTTGCACTTAAAATAACAATAATATCGTCCTCTACTAACCTTGTTTCCAAACCTTCCTGCAACGCTTTCCAGCTATCTATTGTTCGTATCTCGGTAGGAGGCTCTGGTTTAATTTGCTTCAGATATTCTTCATATGTGTCAGTTGAATCGTTTATTACTAAAACTAATAAGGAAGCACTTAGGCTCGCGGTTAATCGTTTAATTCGTTCCAATGCATCCATAAATCCTGGTTTATGATCTGCCCCATACGGAATAATTAAAATAATTCGTCTCGTTGTTTGTAATGGGTGGCCTAACTTGGTAACTAATACCGTTTGTGTTGTTTGGTCAACAAAGCGATCAATAACACTTCCAAATAATTTATTTGAGTTTCTCTCGGCATCCCATCCAATTACAACCGTATTAATTCTTTCTTCTGCTATGGCTCTAATGATGCCGTTTGACACGTTTTGATCTACCCTAGTTATCGGTCGAACTGGTATCTCGGCACCAGCAGCATACATAACGGCGTGACCTAACATTTTTTCAGCTTGAGCGACCTCATCATGTGCCGTAGTAATATCCTTTTGAACGACAGTAAGAGGATACAAAGGCTGTTCATCTGTATGCGAATGCTTAATCATATTCGCAAGGTCAAGTAACGATTCCATTGTTTGTGGATTGGCCAAAGGGATAAGAACACGTTCAGGACTTTGCTTTCTTTCACTCGGCTTTTGTTCTTCTTTTAATGCTAACTTTCTACCGTATTTTTCCACGAAATATGGTCCTACAATACAAGTTATTAATATCATGATAATAACAGCATTAACCGTTGCCTGGTCAAGCAGGCCAACTTCAAAACCAACTAATGTGGAAGCAAGTGTCGCTGCCGCCTGTGGAACAGTTAACCCAATCATGACATTACGTTCTTTCTTAGAGTAGTTATAAATCTTGCTAATAAGGATTGGTGCTAGTGCTTTTCCTATAATGACAGAAAGTACAATTGCTCCTGTAATAATCCATGCTCTTGGGTTGTTAAATAATACACTTAAATCCATCAACATCCCAACAGATAATAAGAAGAATGGGATAAATAGTGCATTACCTAAAAAGCGTATTCGATTCATTAATGTTCCATGTTCAAGTACAAAACGATTTAATGCTAAACCTGCTAAGAATGCCCCAATGATTGGTTGCATGCCAGCAATAACCGCTAAAAATCCGGAAACAAAGAGAATAACCATGACATATGTAAAATTCATTACACCTTCGTTTTCAGAGTTTCGGAAAAACCATCTAGATAATATTGGAGTTCCCCAAAGAATAATGAGTACAAAAACGATTAATGAGATTGTCATTTTCACCCAAAAATGAAGTGATAATTGGCCGGCTGCAGCACCGGTAACTACTGCTAATATTAATAAGGCGAAGGTATCCGTTAGAAGTGTACCTCCAACAGCAGTGGTCACTGCCTTGTTTTTCGCAATTCCAAGTCTACTGGCAATAGGATAAGCAAGAAGTGTGTGTGAGCCAAGAATGGAACCAAGAAGGATAGAAGCTGTTAAGCTATAATCAAATATAAGACCAACACAAGTTCCTAAGACAAGTGGAATAGTAAAGGAGATGGATCCAAATAAAATACTTCGACTCCGATACTTTTTAAAGCCATCAATATCTAGCTCTAAACCTGCAATAAAAATGATAAATAACAATCCGATTGTACCTAATAATACAATGGTCTGATCTCGTTCAAGAAGATGAAAACCATGCGGGCCAATAATGACTCCGGCAAGAATTGGGCCAATAATGCCAGGGATTCTCAGTTTTTTCATCAATATTGGAGTAATTAAAAAGATAACCATTGCGATAGCAAATATAATAACCGGTTCATCAATTGGAAGCTTTATCAAAAAATCTCCCTCCCTAATAAATTTTTATAGTAGCCCCTTTAAAGTATCAATTTAAAATTCTACTATATAATATTTTAAACGAAATTATTCATTAAATGTCTTTTAATATTGGGTATAAAATTCCTCCTAATTTATTATTTAAATCTAACATAACAGTGTAAGCGTTTTTACTGCTAGCGATAAATAAGGTGAACCATAAGTAGCGTAAGATTAGGAGGGAAGAGGATAGTAACGTTGTTTACTTACCGGTGCAGCAACTGACTTGTAGTGCTATAGCATTAAAGTTAGCTACTAAAGGTTATCGTTTAAGCTTGCTAGATTATAACGAGAAGGATGGAAAGGAAACGGCAGAAAGTGTAAAAAGCTAGGAGCTGAAGTGATTTTGTAAAAGCCAATGTGTCGAAAGAATAGTATGTGCAATATTATGTAGCTCAACCAGTGGAGGCTTTTGGGAGAATAGATTACTTACATACGCTCTTAAGTCTTGATAAGGCTAGCTATCGGGATACGTTAGATTATGAAAAAGTGATTTAGGGAAGAAGGAAGCTTCTTTTTTCGTATATAAAAAAGAAGCAGAACCAAACTACCATTAAAAGCAGTTAAATATGGAGGTCCGTAATGAGTGATCAAAAAACCCCTAAACCTGATAATCGAAAGAATAATGTGGAAAGATTACACGACATGATGGAAAGAACAGAAGCAAAATTGCACGAGGCAGAAATGAGTATGGAGCATGTAAGCTCAGAAGAACAAGAACGCATCAATCAGAAAAATGAACATAGAAAACAATCTATTAAAGCGATGAAGGAAGAGATGTTAGACGAGATGAATGACCGAATGAAAGGTGATATTTAAGTGAGTTTTCGGATATATATAGGCTCCCCATTTTGGTGAAAATTCTGTTTTGCCTATAGGGGGGCTTTTTTGACAGATGAGGAAGTAAAGCCTTTATAATGGGACACGGTGAAAAAGATAAGAGAAAGTGCTTTTCGATAACCAAAATGAGTAGGAATGAGTGGTAAAGGAAACAGAGGGAGTGTCTCAGTTACGAAAATGAGGAAGGAGAGCTGAAAAGGGAAACAGAAGGAGCGTCTCAGTTACCAAAATGAGGAAGGAGAGCCGAAAAAGGAAACAGAAGGAGCGTCTCAGTTACGAAAATGAGGAAGGATAGCCGAAAAAGGAAACAGAGAGCGCCCCCCAGTTACCGAAATGAGGAAGGAAAGCCAAAAAAGGTAACCGAGAAGCCGGATGCCCGATTTATTATTTAACCGTGCAGAAGAAAACTACCACATTTGCATAAAGACAAGCGAATGTGGTAGTTTTCAAACCGAATCGATCACACTGGTGAGTTGCTGTTTTACTAAGTGATTGCTATTAATCTTTTTAACTGTTAATAGTAAGGATAATATGGTGCCCCATATCCATAAAACGGATAACCATATCCATACGGCGGGACTAGAGCGCTTCCTAAGAGCCCACCTAATACGCCTCCAATAAATGGTGCTCCAAACCCATATCCATATCCATACCCAAATGGTCGACCAAAACCGAACGGTCTACCGAATCCGAATGGCCTTCCGAAAGGCCGAGGTCTAAATACTCTTTCGTCGTTTTGTGCTTGCATTGAATATAATCCTTCATACATCTATATGTTCCTCCTTAAAAAGATTTTTTTAGTGATTAATTGGCCCATATGGTAATGTATGTAAGGGAATGGAGATTGCTTGGGTATCAACCTAGAAATAGTTACAAATTTTAGTGAGCATAGCAGTTATTTGACTAACTTCTTTATTAAATCTTTATTTCTTTCTTCAAAAACCTCATTATGTGAGGAGACCATAGCCATTTCATTAGCTTTAGGTTCAATAAATAGCTTTGCCCTGTTAACTGCGTTGGCAGCATCTTGAAATGCACCAGCAATTAAATGTAATTTACCATCGTGCTTTAAAATATCCCCAGCCGCAAAAAGGCCAGGGATCGATGTTTCGCTCATCGAAGTACCCTCGATATAAAAGTCATCAATTAAATTAATTTCCAGTGGACTATTTTTTATAAGGGATATATCTTGATCAAATCCATGGTTGATCAAGACATGATCTACCTCCAGTTGAATAGCTTCACTCGTTTTATCGTTATATAGTTCTACATATTCAATTTTATCCTGGTTCTTGTTTGCTAAGAAATTTGTTATCGATGTATGGAAAAAACATTTTGCTGAACTGTTTAATAATTGTATTATTTGTGCTTCATGTCCCTTTAAATGCTCTTCATCTTTTCGGTAGGTAAGATATACTTTTCTGGCGATTGGCTCTAATTCATTTGCCCAATCAATAGCTGTATTACCACCGCCTGATATGAGAACCGTTTTGTCCTTAAACTTCCTTAACGATTTTATCGTATAGTGAAGGTTTGAAATTTCAAAGCGCTCGGCACCTTTTATATTTATCTTTTGTGGGCGTAAAATACCACTTCCAGTTGCAATGATAACGGTTTGAGACAAATGCTCTCTCCCAGATGACTCCGTTAATAGGAACTGTCCGTCGTCAAGTTTTTGAATAGATTCTACTTTCGCATTTAATACGACTGTTGGATTGAAGGTTAGACCCTGCTCCACGATTTGATCTATTAATTTCGTACCTGTAACAGGTGTTAGCCCCCCGACATCCCATATCATTTTTTCTGGATAAATATGTACTTTTCCACCTAATTGTGGTTGGAAATCAATAATCTTTGTTTTCATATTTCGTAATCCACTATAAAATGCGGCAAAGAGTCCTGCAGGGCCCCCGCCAACTATTGTTACATCAAATATGTCATTAGACATGGTCTACCGCTCCTCGATTATCATGATTGGTTTATCACCATAACAAACTTTTTAAATCTTCAATTGACAATGAGAATCATTTTCATTATATTATTGATTGTAAACGAAAATGAGAATCATTATCAACACTTTTTTCGATTTTTCTGCAGAAGGAATACAATAATCTTTCCAGCCTGCAAAGAAAAGCTACTATTTGTTAAAGTGGGAGTTTTTCTATTATGGGAGGTAATTATGCATAGATTACATACAGACCGTGTTCGTTTAGGGTATGGGGAACGAATCATTATAGATGACCTATCACTTGAGATTCCCGATAAGAAAATAACAACTATTATCGGATCAAATGGTTGTGGGAAGTCGACATTATTAAAAGCGCTAACACGTATCATTTCTCATCAATCCGGAGCAATTATGTTAGATGGCAAAAGCATTTTAAAAGAGAATACGAGATTACTAGCAAGAAAAATGGCCATTCTTCCACAAACTAATGAAATTCCGGTAGGTTTAACGGTTGGAGAGCTAGTATCCTATGGACGGTTTCCTTATCAAAAGGGATTTGGGAGATTAAATCAGTCAGATCTGGATGCTATTGATCGGGCCTTGGAGAAAACAGGGACAGCTGAATTTAAGTATGAATCCGTGGATTCGTTATCAGGAGGACAACGGCAACGGGTTTGGATTGCTATGGCGCTCGCGCAGGAAACAGAAATTATCTTCTTAGACGAACCGACTACATATCTAGACATGGCACATCAATTAGAGGTGTTGGAACTTTTACAACAATTGAATAAGGAGGAGGGAAGGACAATTGTAATGGTGCTGCATGATTTAAATCAAGCTGCACGATTTGCTGATTATATTATTGCGTTAAAAAACGGCAAAATTGTTCGTTCGGGTTCTAGTGAAGAAGTAATTAGTCATGAAGTACTGAAGGAAGTATTTCAGATAGATGCGGTGGTTGAAAAAGACCCGAGAACCAATAAACCGATATGTATTACCTATAATTTAATTAAGGGAGAGTAATGTTATGAAAAAGATAATCCTATTAGTTGTTCTTATAGTACTACTAGTTCTTAGTGCATGTGGGAAGGAAACGTCTAATGAAAGTGAGCAGTCAGATAAGGTCGACTCGAAGCGGGAGGAGACAATCATCTATGAATCTGAAAATGGCCCGATTGAGGTGCCTAAAGACCCACAGCGTGTCATTGTTCTTTCGTCCTTTGCAGGAAATGTGATGGCTTTGGATGTTAATTTAGTAGGTGTCGATGCTTGGAGTAAGCTAAATCCTCGTTTTGAAGAGGGGTTAAAGGATGTAGAACAAGTATCAGATGAAGATTTAGAAAAAATAATTGAATTAGAGCCGGACTTAATTATTGGTCTTTCCAATACGAAAAATATGGATAAATTAAGTGAGATAGCCCCTACTGTACTCTTCACTTATGGCAAGGTAGATTATCTTACACAGCATATTGAAATTGGTAAATTATTAAACAAGGAAAAAGAAGCGACAGAATGGGTTCAAGACTTCCAAAACCGTGCGGTAGCAGCTGGAGAGGATATACGTTCTCGTTTGGGTGAGGAATTAACCGTTTCGGTAATTGAAGGCTATGATAAGCAAATATATGTATACGGCGATAATTGGGGACGTGGAACTGAAATTCTTTATCAAGAGATGAAGTTGAAAATGCCAGATAAGGTAAGAGAAACTGCATTAGAAGCGGGTTACCATGCAATTTCTCCAGAAGTGCTACCAGAGTTTATCGGTGACTATGTGGTAGTTAGTAGTTTCTCTGACCAAGAGAATGCTTATTTAGAGACGGAAACCTATCAATCTATTCCAGCAGTGAAAAATGGAAATGTAATTGAAGTAAATGCGAACGAATTTTACTTTAATGATCCACTTACATTAGAGCTTCAATTAGAAACATTTATCAAGGCATTTCAGGAAAATTAAACAAAGATAGAGAAGGGATTCGCTATTGGAGTCTCTTTTTCGGAAATCGGAAAGTATAAACATTATTCCCGTCAGCATAAGAAAAACGAACATATTCGTTAAAGGACGAGCACATGCGCGTTTTTCTAATAAGTCTTAAGGAAGAAAGTTCGGGGTTAAGATGAGTAAACAATTCATGATATATAAATTTTTGATCACAATCACTATAGCTGTCATTGGGTTTGCGGCATCTTTATTATTTGGTGCCGCAGACATTGATTTTCAAAGTGTGTGGCTAGCCTTAACTTCAAGTAATCAAACAGATGAGATAACCATTATTCGAGAGCTTAGAATTCCAAGGGTAGTAGCTGCGATGTTTGTTGGGGCTTCTTTATCAGTGGCTGGTGCGATTATGCAAGGATTAACAAGGAATCCTTTAGCAGATCCTGGATTGCTGGGACTAACAGCTGGAGCGAATTTGGCATTAGCCATCACCATAGCGTCTATTCCTTCTGCTAATTATTTCTCGATTATGCTTGCTTGTTTCCTAGGAGCTGCTATTGGTGCTTTACTCGTCTTTGGCATTGGACTCATGAAAAAAGGTGGATTCTCACCGTTTCGAATTGTACTAGCAGGTGCTGCGGTGACAGCGTTATTAACTGCGATCTCGGATGCTATTGGTATTTATTTTAAAATAGCTAAAGATGTATCGATGTGGACTTCTGGTGGGTTGATAGGGACAACTTGGAAGCAACTAATGGTTATTATACCTGTTATTATGATAGGAATTATTGTTGCTATCCTATTCTCACGGCAGCTGACTATCCTAAGTTTACATGAAAATGTTGCGGTAGGGTTGGGCCAGAAAACGAGGCAAATTAAGGCTGTCTTATTCGTTGTAATCATCCTCTTAACAGGTGCAGCGGTAGCACTTGTTGGTAATATGGTCTTTATTGGATTAATGATTCCCCATATGGTGCGTGCAATGGTAGGGACGGATTATCGTGTTATTATTCCTTTTTCTGCTATAGTAGGTGCTACTTTTATGATGCTAGCTGATTTAGCTGGGAGAACGATAAATGCCCCTTATGAAACACCGGTTGCTGCGATTGTCGCTATATTGGGGTTACCATTTTTCCTAATCGTGATACATAGAGGGGGCAAGGTATTCTCATGATCCGTCCAGAACTAGTAGTAAAACAGCGAATCATATTCTTCTCATTGCTTGTTCTGATTGTCATTACTGCGATAATATCCATGGGAATAGGTTATTCCTCCGTCTCCTTTGATAGAATTCTTCCAACATTATTTGGTGAAGGAAGTTTTAAGGAACACTTTGTTTTATTCGAGGTGCGATTGCCAAGGATTTTAATTACCATTCTTGCAGGTGCAGCATTAGCGGTGTCAGGCTCTATTTTACAAGGGATTACTAGAAATGACCTAGCAGACCCGGGCATAATTGGAATAAATGCGGGAGCAGGTGTAGTAATTGCTATTTTCTTTTTATATTTTCCAATAGATACAGGTAACTTTGTATATCTATTACCAGTTCTTGCTTTTATTGGTGCATTTGTTACAGCGGTAATTATTTACCTTTTATCTTATAAGAGAAATAGTGGATTCCATCCAATCCGATTAGTATTAGTTGGGGTTGGATTCGCGATGGCACTTTCTGGTGTTATGATTGTTGTCATTTCTTCCGCAGAACGGGAAAAGGTAGATTTTATTTCAAAGTGGATTGCAGGTAATATATGGGGGACAGATTGGCCTTTTATTATAGCATTACTTCCTTGGTTAATCCTACTTATACCTTACGCCATCTATAAGGCAAATCGGTTAAACATTCTTTCCATGGATATGCCTGTTGCCACAGGGCTTGGCATATCGATTGAGAAAGAACGATTTTCCTTATTGATAACAGCAACAGCTTTGGCTGCAGCAGCAGTAGCAGTAGCGGGAGGAATTGCTTTCATCGGGCTGATGGCCCCACATATGGCTAAAGCACTAGTAGGACCAAGAAATCAATTGTTCATCCCAATTGCAACACTTTTAGGTGGATTTCTATTATTGCTGGCAGATGTGATTGGACAAAATTTGTTACCAGATGAAGCGATCCCAGCTGGGGTCATGACAGCTATAATCGGCGCACCCTATTTTATTTATTTGTTAATGAAACGAATCTAGTAATGGGGCTTCATTTTAGCTTAGGGGGAGAATATATCTCCCCTTATTGTTTGGCTAATTTTGCCCTTTTCTTCTGTGCTTCTTGAAACAACTCTAGCTCATGCTCTGTTTCTGGAATCACCCCTGGAACAGGTACTGGCTTACCATGTTCATCAATCGCTACCATCGTAATAAAGGAGGTAGTGGTTAGACTTTTTTCCCTTGTTTTAAACCGTTCACATTCAACCTTCACATAAACCTCCATGGAAGTTCTCCCAGTGGAAATAACAAACCCCTCTAAAGTTAAAATATCGCCAACTCTTGCTGATGATAGAAAATTCACTGTATCAATAGATGCTGTAACGACTACCTTACCACTGTGTTTCATTGCAGCAATCGCAGCAATTTCATCAATATAAGATAAAACCTTTCCGCCAAAAATGGTACCTAAGTGATTAGTGTCAGGTGGTAACACCAATTTGGTTAGAATAGTACGTGAAACATTCGTAGATAGCTTTTCCATTACACTCCCTCTTTCTTCTTTTTTTGTACTATAGGTCTCTTCAAAAAGTGATGGAAATAAAAAAATCCATCCTTCTTAAAGAAGATGGATTTTTATTCAGGTGTAAAGGATAGACCACACGACTGGTCTATAGCTGTTTATTATACCCTCATATCCAACCTTCTCAATTCCCGAAGAAGATCATACATCATAGAACTGGCAGGTCTCCTGACTTATGCTTCACCCTACTTTAAGCCTTCCCGTCTTAGACAGTGGTATTCTCATTTCGTCAGCATTTACAGTTGCGGGGACAGTTCTGGATTTTCACCAGATTCCCTATTAAGTCTATTAAGACACCAATTCTACTGGTATACCTATATGTAGTTGTATGGCAACAGACCATATTATAAATTTAATATAGTTTGCTGATTATGCCAATTGTTTTAACGAATGTTTGTACATGGGAATGGAATGCTAATGATAAGTAATGTTAACTATTATGCTAAATCATGGTTAAGGAGTAAAATAAAGATGTTGTTAGAATGATGAGTGAATCAAACGTTTGTTTGAAATAAGTGGAAGGAGTGAAATACATATGGCTACCATCAATTGGATGGAGGAAGTTTTAAAGAGAAAAGACGAATTTATTAAGGATCTACAAGGACTACTTCAAATTAAAAGTGTCCTAGATGAAGAAAATGCTTCTGAGGATGCTCCATTGGGACAAGGCATTAAAGATGCCCTACAATATGTGTTAGATTTAGGTGAGAAAAACGGATTCTCGAGTAAAAATGTGGATAACCTTGCAGGTCATATTGAAATAGGGCAAGGGAAAGAATTAATTGGGGTATTAGGGCATGTAGATGTTGTTCCAGAAGGGGATGGCTGGAGTGTCGATCCCTATAGTGGCATTGTTAAGGATGGTAAAATCTATGCTCGTGGATCTAGTGATGATAAGGGTCCGACTATGGCAGCATATTATGGAATGAAAATAATAAAAGAACTAGGGCTACCTTTAAGTAAGCGAGTTCGCCTAATTATCGGGACAGATGAGGAAAGTAACTGGCGTTGTGTCGATCATTATTTTACACAAGAAGAAATGCCTACAACAGGATTTGTGCCAGATGCGGATTTCCCTATTATTTTTGCTGAAAAAGGAATCGCGTATTATGATATTGTCCAACCCATTCATAAGCAAGATGCATCTGCAAGCTATCAACTAGTATCCTTCCAATCAGGTCGCAGGTACAATATGGTGCCAGATATTGCGAAAGCAACGATTAAAGTACAAGAGGCACCTACTAAACTAATAGAAGATTATCTTGGCTATCTGAAAGAGGTAAAGCTCGAAGGAGAAGCTAATATCGAAGATGGTGAGTTGTTCTTTAGTTTAATTGGAAAAAGTGCACATGGTGCTGAACCAAGTCATGGCAAAAATGCCGGAATATTATTAGCACAATACTTACAAAAGCTTGAGTTAGATGAAGAGGGACAAAAGTACATGTTAACTGTATCAGCGTTCCATAATAAATCACGTGGAGAAGTTTTCGGAATTGAGTATGAAGACGAAGACTCTGGTGAGTTAACAATTAATGTAGGTGTGATGAGCTATAGTAGGGAAGCAGGGGGCCGCATTGGGTTAAATATGCGTTATCCTGTCACATTTGATATCGAAGAAGGAAGAAAGAAAATTGAAGAAACCTTACATTCAAAAGGCTTACAATTAGAAAACTTCTCTGATTCGAAGCCAACGTATGTGAAAAAGGATGACCCTTTAATTAAAACATTGCAAAAGGTGTATGAAGAACAGACAGGTGAGAAGGCCGACTTATTAGCAATTGGCGGAGGAACCTATGCGCGCACATTAGACCATGGGGTTGCTTTTGGAGCCTTATTCCCTGGACGAGAAGATGTCATGCATCAAAAAGATGAATATGCTATTGTCGATGATTTATTACTAGCAACGGCGATTTATGCCCAAGCAATTTATGAATTAGCAAAGTAATATAATAGAGGAAGCATCAAGAGTAAAAGGCAAAACAAAAGGAAGGTAGTTTTAAACCGAATGATTACACAATTCCAGAGAGGAATTAGTATGATCATTCGGTTATCTTTTTATGCAAATCCTTTTGTCCCCATCCCTGAATTATTCAAACAATCCCATGCTTAAATAACGTTCACCTGTATCTGGTGCTATGCACACCACACGTTTTCCTTTTCCTAACTTTTTCCCAACTTGAATTGCCGCGTAAACAGCTGCAGCTCCTGAAGGGCCGATAAAGATTCCTTCTAATCGAGCTAATTGACGAAGCATACGAATTGCTTCGTCATCCTCAATTTGAATAATTTCATCATAGATGGCTGTATTCAATATAGTTGGAATAAATCCAGGACTTGTTCCAACAAGCTTATGCTTTCCAGGCAGACCACCGGATAGCACAGGGGATCCTTTTGGCTCTACTACAGCAATATGTATGTGGGGAAGGTTCTCTTTTAACACTTCACCAGTTCCGGTTACCGTTCCACCCGTACCAGCAGTACACACAAATCCATCTAAGCTATGATCCATTTGCTCTAATATTTCTAATGCAGTAGTGGTTCGATGAATACTAGGGTTTGCCTCGTTTTCAAATTGTTGTGGTATGAAGCTACCAGGAATTTCTTTTTGTAATGCCAATGCTTTACGAATACAGCCTGGCATTTTTTCTTCACTTGGTGTTAATACAATTTCTGCACCATATGCTTGTAGGATTCTTCTTCTTTCTAATGTGCTATTATCGGGCATAACTAAGATGGCTTTATACCCTCTTGCAGCTGCATTCATGGCTAATCCGATTCCCGTGTTACCACTTGTAGGCTCAATAATAGTTCCACCTGGTTTTAGTAGACCTTTTTCTTCGGCAACGCGAATCATATTAAATGCCGCACGATCTTTAACGCTTTTACTAGGATTGAACATTTCTAGTTTGACATAAATATCCGCGGAATCTTCAGGAACGACTTTAATTAATTTAACAATGGGGGTCTCCCCAATAAGCTGAGAGATGTTTTGTACGACTTTCATTATATACCGACTTTCTTTATGTGAATTTTAATGTTTCCGTCATTTTACTACTGAAATAAGCTAAAAAGCAAACAGTAGAACGATGGTACATTAGACCATAATTTATACCCAATCACTAGTGGGAAGTGTTTCTATTATTAAAAGTTATTATAGTTTTCAAATATTACGAGAAGGTTTACAATGATAAAAAGGGAGCGTGAAAATAAATGAAATATATAGATACTTGGGATTTAGAAACAATTTTCCCTGGAGGTACGAAATCCGAGGAATTACAGGCTAAATTAACGGATGTCCAAAATCAAATTACAGAGTATCAAGCGTTACTGAATGATTGGGATTATTCGTCTCAGTCAGTTGACACGTTTAAAACTATTCTTAACAAGCAAGAAGCAATTGGAAAAGGGTTAGGTCAATCTGGAACATTCGTAAACATGTGGCATGATGCATATATGAATGATGAGCATGCCAATGTAGTAAAGGGTCAGATTATGGAGCTTTATAGTGAAGTTCAAAAGTTATCCAATACATTTACTAAAAAGCTAGTTGAAATACCAAATACTGATTGGACTACTATGCTAGAAGATAGTGATTTAAAAGAGCTTTCTTTTGCATTAAATGAGATTCGTTCAGAGGGTAAGCGCTTATTATCAGAAGAGGAAGAAAAGCTAATTGCTGAGCTTAACAAGGATGGTCTTGCTGCATGGAGTAACCTTTACGATACAGTAGTATCCATTATAACTATTCCATTTACGGATAAAGAGGGCAATACTACCGAATTATCGGTTGGTCAAGCAATGAATAGAATGTACGCAGATCCAGATCCTGAAGTAAGAAGTCAACTGTTTGAAAACTGGGAAGCGGCATGGACAAAGTACGGTCCAATCTTTGCAGATACGTTAAATCACTTAGATGGATACCGTATTACGTTACAAAAGAAACATCAGTATAAAGATCATTTAGAAGAACCATTAGAGTATAACCGAATGACAGAGGACACACTAAATGCAATGTGGTCAGCTGTTTCCAATAATAAGAAACCGTTCCTAGATTTTCTTGACCAAAAAGCAAAATTATTAGGTATGGAAAAACTAGGCTGGCAGGATGTTGATGCTCCTGTAGCATTAGGCGAAGTCAAACCTACTCAGTTTACCTATGATGAAGCATGTGATTTTGTTATTGAAAACTTCTCATCTTTCGGGCCTAAATTAGCTGACTTTGCGAAGCATGCGCTAGAAAATCGTTGGGTAGAAGCAGAAGACAGACCAAATAAACGACCAGGTGGCTATTGCACCTCACTTCCAGAGTTTGGGGAATCCCGTATTTTCATGACATTTACTGGTTCATCATCCGATACAAGTACACTAGCTCATGAACTAGGACATGCTTTCCATAGTCATGTGATGAAGGATCTTCCGACGTTAAATCGTCGTTACGCTATGAACGTGGCAGAAACAGCTAGTACGTTTGCCGAAACTATTATCGGAAATGCAACCGTAGCAAATGCAAAAACGAAAGAAGAAAAAGCTAGTCTTTTAAATGCAAAATTAGAAAATGCTACAGCGATGTTTATGAACATCCATGCTCGTTTCCTATTTGAAGATGCATTCTATAAAGAACGTGCTAAAGGGATAGTGTCAGAAAAGAGATTAAATGAACTTATGGTTGAAGCACAAAAAGAAGCCTATGGGGATAGCTTAGCTAGCTACCATCCACACTTCTGGTGTAGTAAGCTTCACTTCTTTATTGATGGAATACCATTTTATAACTTCCCATACACATTTGGATTCCTATTCAGCTTAGGTATCTATGCTGAATACTTGAAGGATAAAGATGGTTTTGAGGATAAGTATATTGCGTTACTTCGTGATACAGGTTCTATGAAAGTAGAGGATCTTGCACAGAAGCATCTTGGTGTCGATATTACGAAGGAAGATTTCTGGACTGCTGGCATTCAATTAATGGCAAAAGATGCAGCTGAATTTATTGAATTGACAAATGAAATTGTAAAATAGGGTTATCAAAAGTGATTGGAACATAAGAAAGAGCCGGACAATTTACGCATTCATTGTTCGGCTCTTTGGATAATCACATTTAAACTCACGCTTTACTTTTATGGTTTTAAAACTACTTTAACACAGTTATCCTCTTTATTATTGAAGATCGTATAAGCATGTGGAGCATCCTCTAATCCTAATTTGTGGGTAATAATTTTCGTAGGATCTATCTCCTCATTGATGATCATGTTGTATAGATGTGGCATGAAATGACGCGCAGGTGCTTGTCCCATTTTAATTGTTATATTGCGGGTAAAGAAGGGACCTAATGGAAACATATTATAAAGTCCACCGTATACGCCAGTAATTTGTAATGTTCCGCCTTTACGAACAGCTTTAGTAGCAATTTGAATTGGTCCTAATGTCCCACCTTGTAGCTTTAATTTTTGTTCTACCCATTCAAGTGGAGACTTTTTCCCATCCATTCCAACACAATCGATAACAACATCGGCGCCACCTTTGGTGATTTCCTTTAAGGTTTCCCCCATATCTTCATCTTTCGTAAAATCAAATACTTCTGTTTTATTTATTGTTCTAGAGAGTTCTAGTCTGTTCTGGATGTAATCCACTGCAATGACACGTTCTGCCCCTTGTTTCCATGCAAATTGTTGTGTCATTAATCCGATTGGACCAGATCCTAATACAATTACCGTGTCTCCTTCTTTAACCCCGCTATTTACAACACTCCAGTAAGAAGTTGGTAATACATCCGATAAGAACAGTAAAGATTCGTCTTCTAATTCACAATCCTGTGGTATGATAAAAGGAGTGTAGTTACCAAATGGTACTCGCAAATACTCCGCTTGACCACCAGGGTAATTACCAAACTTCTCCGAGTACCCAAGGTACCCACCAGAATCATAATGTGGGTTGGCGTTATCACATTGGCTCTCTAATTCATGATTGCAATAATGACATTTTCCACAAGCTACTGTAAACGGTATAACGACACGATCACCCTTTTTTACTTTGGTGACATCCGATCCCACTTCTTCTACAATTCCCATAGGTTCGTGCCCAATGACATACCCAATTGGAAGAGGAAAATTCCCCTGATAAAGATGTAGGTCAGAACCACAAATCGCTGTAGAAGTAACTTTAATAATCACATCTTCTTTGTCTTGAATAGTTGGCGCTTTAACATCTTTTACCGCAACTTGATATTTACCTTGATACGTAACAGCCTTCATAATACCTCCTGGAATTAACGTGATCTATACAGCTATTTTGTGTTCAATTGGTGAAAGTATGTATTCTTCATGAACCTAGCGATAGAAAGTTGTTATGATCTTGGTCTATTCCAAAATTCCCAAGCTTATAATAGTATTAAGCTCGTCTTATAGGGGGAATTTTCTTGGCTACAATTCTAACAATGGCTATCATGTTTATTGCTGCAGGTATCGATGAGATGATCGTACTCATTTTTTTATTTGCTCATGCTAAAAGTAAGAGACAGGAAAGGCAAATATATATTGGACAGCAATTAGGAATGACTGGAATCTTAATTATCTCCTTAATAGCTCTATATGGAATATCTTTTATTACTGGAAAATGGACAGGCTTATTTGGTTTACTTCCAATAGCCATAGGAATAATGGCTTTATTTGAAGGGGATGATGAAGAGGAAGAGCGCGAGAGAATTATTCATAAAACCTCGATATTCAGTAATCTTACGCTTAGAGTCTTTGTTATTGCATTAGCTGGCGGTGCAGAGGAAGTTGCGATTATGGTGCCATATTTTACTACATTGACTTCTTATCAAATTATTCTTGCTTCTATAACGTTCTTTGTTATGGTAGTGATATGGAGTGGATTATGTCATCTATTAGCTTCTAGTTCAAAAATTTATACGTTTGTAAATAAATACGAAAGAATCATTATTCCTCTAGTATTTATCGGGATTGGTCTTCATATCCTATTGGAAAATGACACGATTGAAACTATTTTGGATTTATTTTTGTAAGGCGTTTTACTTATTTATTTATAGTGAATCTGTTATCATGCCATGTGGAATACTATTTATATGTAAAGTAGAAATAGAAGGAGTTTTAAATAATGGCAAAAGCAAATGAAGGCGATACAATTGAGATTTTAACAGGAGATTATAAAGGGAAAAAAGGAACTGTTCTTATCGTACGAGAAAACTCCGTCATTGTGGAAATCGGGCATAACAAGGTACGCGATGAACCAATCAAGACCGTAATTAACCACAAGAATTATGCATTAGTTTGATGAATGGAAGTCCACCAGAGTTGGTGGACTTTTTAAATTTGACCATTTATGGTCTAACATGACATTGACTGGTTAAACCACCGTTACAATCCTCTTTCCTCACAATAAGCGTCCACTAATTCTTCTATCATGTCCACTTCAGGATAGTTACCGGAAAAACGAAATGTAATTTCTTCGATAAACTGCCCATCTTGGTATACGTGGATTGCCCCGTTTTGCTCAATAACACTAAACTCAGGCTCGAAACGATAACCGCTGCGTTCAATCGCACCCATTTAGTCCACCCCTCAAAATCAAATTTTGTATTAGTAATTTGCTAACTTGTCCTATTCAATTCATATGGATAAATGAACTAATCACAGCATATCCATTAATGGGGAGGTATGCTGAATGGCGGATAAGCGACATGAGAACGAAAAGGATGCGCAACTGGAGTCTTTTCGTGTAGATGACAAAGGGAAGTATATGACTACTAACCAAGGACTTAGAGTGTCAGAGGATGAACTCTCCTTAACAGCTGGAGTACGGGGGCCAACCCTAATGGAAGATTTTCATTTTAGGGAGAAGATGACCCACTTTGATCATGAAAGGATTCCAGAAAGGGTTGTTCATGCTCGAGGATTTGCTGCTCATGGTGAATTTCAGCTTTATGAAAGCATGGAACAGTATACGAAAGCGAAAATCTTTACCGATACTTCAAATAAAGTACCAGTATTTGTCCGGTTTTCCACAGTAAACGGTTCAAAAGGATCCGGTGATACGGCAAGGGATGCTCGTGGGTTTGCTACGAAATTTTATACAGAAGAAGGAAACTATGACCTCGTAGCGAATAATATCCCAGTCTTCTTTATACAAGATGGAATTAAATTCCCAGATGTCGTGCACTCATTCAAGCCTGAGCCTCATAACGATATTCCACAAGCATCGACTGCACATGATAACTTTTGGGACTTTGTAGCTAATAATCCTGAAAATGCACACATGGTCATGTGGATCATGTCAGACCGAGCTATACCGAGAAGCTTTCGAATGATGGAAGGGTTTGGGGTTAACACGTTTCGATTTGTTAATGCAGCTGGTGAGGCTTTTTTTATTAAGTTCCACTGGAAGCCAAAGCTCGGGGTACATTCACTAGTTTGGGATGAAGCGCAAAAGCTGATGGGAATTGATCCTGATTTTCACAGAAACGACTTATGGGATGCCATTGAAAGAGGAGATTATCCAGAATATGAGCTTGGAGTACAAATCGTACCGCAGGAAGATGAGTTTAAATTTGATTTTGATTTATTAGACGCAACCAAGCTAATTCCAGAGGAAGAAGTACCTGTTAAAATCATTGGGAAAATGACATTAACAAATAATGTCGATAACTTCTTTGCGGAGACAGAGCAAGTAGCATTTCATCCAGGGAATGTTGTACCTGGCATTGACTTTACTAATGACCCGTTATTACAAGCGCGACTATTTTCATACATCGATACCCAATTGATTCGGCTCGGTGGTCCTAACTTTCATGAGCTTCCCATTAATAGACCCATCTGTCCATTCCATAATAATCAACGAGATGGATTCCATAGGCAGGCTATCAATGTTGCCAGAGTAAATTACCACCGTAATTCCCTTCAAGGAAATACTCCAGCTCCTGCGTCACCTGAGCAAGGTGGATATAAGCATTATGAGGAGAAGGTAGACGGTAAGAAAATTCGCGGGAGGAGTAAAAGCTTTATAGATTTCTTTTCTCAAGCAAAGCTGTTCTGGAATAGTATGAGTGAACCGGAGAAAAAGCATATTATCGATGCGTTTAGCTTTGAGTTAGGAAAGGTAAAGAGCAAGTCGGTTCGCCGGCAAAATGTTGATTTATTGGCTAATGTTGATCTACAGTTAGCACAAAAAATTGCTAGAAATATTGGGGTCAAACCTCCAACACAGGGAGGATCTCCTGTTACAAAAACATCCCCAGCGCTAAGTCAATTAAATACTACGATGACTGCTAAGACACGTAAAGTTGCTGTCATTATTTCAAATGGCTTTCACGGTAATGTAATAAAATCAATACTCGATTATTGGAAGAAAGAAGGACTCGTAGTAGAGTTTATCAGTGAAGATTTAGGACCAGTAAAAGGAACTAATGGTGTTGTATTAGAGGCTGTGCAAAATGTCTATACTGCTCAATCCGTATTATATGATGCTGTTTTCATGGTACGCGGGAGTAGCACGGATAAAATGTTTAATGAAAAAGCAGCTTATTTCATTGATGAAGCATATCGTCATAAAAAAACGATTGGTGCAATAGGCGAAGGGAAGAAATGGTTAGAGGCTAACCAGATGGTAAATAAACCTGGAGTAGTAACGGATGAAAATGTGACGGAGTTTGCAAGACACTTTGTTCAAGCAGTTGCACATCATCGACATTGGAATCGATAAATAATAGGGAACTAGATGCCTTGAGAATGGCATTTAGTTCCCTTTAAAAGATTTAGAACGTATAAGTAAAAATAATTACTTCTTAAGCGCTTTAAAATAACCAATGTTTCCTTCGAAGGTAGGTACCGATTTTTCTTCTTCTGCCTTTTTAACTAGTTGTACAACAAGATCGTTATATGGTGTTGCAATACCTAGTTCTTTTCCTTTTGCAGCTACGAATCCATTAATATAGTCAATTTCAGTTTTTCTTTGTTTTTCTAGATCTTGGAGCATACTTGCTCTTAGTAAGGCTTGGGGTTCGAAAGCTTTTCGAGCAAATCCTATAGCAGTTGGTAAATTACTTTCATCTTCTGCTAGTTTAAAGACACCTAAATTAAATCCAGCAAGTGGAGCAAACGTTACACCAGCTGCTTCTCCAACACGAATCGTTTCGTCAGCTAATGATACAGCACTATAAACACTCGCATCGTCTTTAATAACCTCACCAAAGTTACAGCCAAGTGCAGCTGACATACCACTTAAAGCAACATTAACTAGTAACTTAGACCATTTCGTGCCAACTAAATTATCCGTAACATGAGTGCCACCAACAAGATCTAATATCTCTTTTATTTTTTTCACTCTATCTGTAATAGATCCATCTAATTCTCCTATTTGGAAAGCATTGCTCTGGAAAGCTTCTGTTGCGGTAGTTAATTCTGAAACACCAGGTTCCTTAAAAGTAGCACCAAACTCAACAGAACCTCCAATAACACGTTTTTCTCCTAAAATAGAGACAAGGCTTTCTTCTGGTACACCATTTTGTAGTGATAAAATAACACTGTCATGATGTAAATAGTTTTTCAAATTTGATACAACATCATGATTAAATACTTGCTTAGTAAGTAATAAAATTAAATCATAGTTTCCAGACATTTCAGCTGGTGTAATAGCTTTAACTGGAATTGTTTCATTCATCGTACCAGTAATTGTTGCACCGCGTTCATTTAATGCCTTTACATGCTCTTCGTAAACATCGATTAATTCTACCTCGTCATTCCCTTTAGAGATAAGTGCACCAATAATGGTCCCTAAAGAACCTGCCCCCATAATTCCAATTCTCAAGTTAAACAACCTCCTAAGTCCATAATACATTCTCTAGTAAACCTATTACATTTAGCTTATAGGAACAAGTAGAACTCTGGCAAACAAAACGACATATATCTAAAAAAATAAATAAACTTCACAATAAAGAATTAGATGACGATATAGTAGTATGAGTAAGTTTGTAAAAAAGGGGGAACAGCATGAATCATCTAGATACATATAATACAAAAAGGGTTCATAAAGTAAATTTTATATTATTATTTGCCATTACCTTTCTGTTAGTAATACCAATCGTACTGGCTAGAGGTTTGGGAGATAGTATTGGCATTATTATAGCTGGTTTAGTCGTAATTATCATCTCTACTGGTAACTATTTCTTGCCAATACCAGCCTATGTGAAAGGGTTTATTTTTGCACTAATACCAAACCTAGTTGTGATGCTGCTATTCGTTATAGATGGATTTGCATTAAATAAGCACTACCTTATATTTTTAACAATAGCTATGATTGCGTTGTATTTTAAAAAAGAATTAATATTAATATTCGGTATCGTATTAAACATACTTTTATTTGCCTTGTACTTCCTAGAGCCTACAAATCTGCTTTCGATTGATGATAATTTAAAGGGATTTATTACGGTAATCGCTTTGATAGATGGAATCTTAATTGCGCTATACCTATTAACGAAATGGGGAAGGGATTTAGTAGAAGAATCATCGAAAAAGGAATTAGAAGCGAAGGAATTACTCGATAAACTGCAGGATACTTTCCATACAATTGAAGATGGCGCGAATAAATTAGATTCAACAATAGGGCAATTTAATAAGGATATTTCAACAATAGTTGAATCCAGTGAGCTAGTATTAGATTCGGTTCAACAAATGGCTACTGCTATTCAAGATGAAGCAGAAAGTGTTAGTACGGTTAATGAATCGATGGGCTCATCATTAGAGAAAACAAATCAAACAATAACCATTTCGCAAAATATCGTAGAAAAATCAGAGCATATGAATGGGGAAGTACAGGTAGGTTGGGAAAAAGTTCAACAGGCAACCAACCATATCCGTACGGTAAATGATGCAATTGGCACAACTACGTTAACAGTAACAGATTTACAGGACAGCTTAGGTAGGGTAAATTCATTGCTTCAAGGTATCAGGGATATAGCAGAACAAACTAACCTACTAGCCTTAAATGCTGCTATTGAATCCGCACGTGCAGGAGAGTATGGAAAAGGCTTTGCCGTTGTAGCAGATGAAGTTCGTAAACTAGCAGAACAAAGTGCTAGTATTACGGTTGATATTACGGAGGTAACGGATAACCTGTTCCAAAAATCAGAGAATGCTAAAGAAAAATCTACTGAAGGAGAGCTTGCAGCTCGTGAAGGGATGAAATTATTGAATGAGGTTTCTTCCTTCTTCGATGAGCTGAAGAAATCCTTTAAAGATACGAGCACTAGTCTATCTATAGGCATGAAAGAGATTCAATCCGTAACAGGTGATTTTAAAGCTATCCAAGAGCAGCTGGAAAACGTAGCAAATATTTCCGAGGAAAATGCTTCATCCACACAAGAAATTGTTTCTACATTGGAAAGTGAGCATGATCTAATTACATCGATTAATACAGCAGTAGTTGAAATAAGTGAATTAAGTAAGGAATTAAAGCAATTAATTAACAAGTGATATAACAAAAAGTTATCAATGAAGATAGAAATATAGTATTTTTTCAAATTAACAATAAGATCTATACTGAATACAGGGGGGATTCAGAATGGATCTTATTTTTATCTTTTTGACAGGAATCATTGCTACAACTCTAGGGACAGTAGCGGGTGGGGGAGGATTGATTAGTCTTCCGATGATGTTGTTATTAGGAATGCCAATCCATTCCGCAATTGGCGCAAATAAAGTATCTAATACCGTTAGCTCTTTTTCGAGTTTTTTTCATTTGCTCAAGCATAAGAAGATTTCATTGAAAGAATGCTACTGGATTGTTCCGATTAGTATTACAGGCGGACTGAGTGGAGGATTAATTGCAACGTTACTCCATCCTGAACATCTTTATATCATTGCAATTATCCTATTATTATTAGCACTTATAACTTCTATGATTGGAAAGCGAAATTTTCAAGGTGGTAATGTTCTAAAACCAACTAAAATAAGTATTCCTGGCTTGTATGGTATCGGGATTTATGACGGTTTATTCGGCCCTGGTCAAGGGACATTAATGCTTTACCTCTTTGCCTACTTAAAGATTGATTATATTAAGGCTGTAGGCTATGTGCGTTTTGCGACGTTCTCAAGCTGTATTGGTGCAGCTGCGATGTATATTGCATCAGGGAAGATTATGTGGGGTTTAACACTTGCACTGCTTTGTGGCTCATTCATCGGAGCGCAAATTGGCGTTCGAGTAGCTGAAAAAATTAAACCAGCATATATGAAGCCGATTTTACGTATCGTGACTCTAGCTCTAATCGTTCAAGTGTTTGTGGAGAATATGATGTAAAGAAAAAGGCCAGCTCATTTTGAACTGGCTTTTTACATACCTTCGAATACAATCTTCCCATCCACCATAGTAAATATGACATTGGCGGTCTTTATTTCTTCAGGAGTTACAGCAAATAAATCTTTATCCAAAACAATTAAATCAGCT
The DNA here is from genome assembly GCF_055550225.1 of Ornithinibacillus liuyingii. Lineage (NCBI taxonomy): Bacteria > Bacillati > Bacillota > Bacilli > Caryophanales > Bacillaceae > Ornithinibacillus > Ornithinibacillus liuyingii. The sequence continues at coordinate 223,421 of NZ_JBPWOS010000004.1, forward strand.
AATTTTCCAGCTTCTAATGTACCGAGTTCTTTTTCCCGAAATGAGCCATAGGCAGGTGCATAGGTATATGCCTTTAGTGCTTCAGCAAGCGTAATTTTCTCGTCTTCACTCCAAACTACTTTCTCATCATCTAGTCGTGTTACAGCGCGATAAATAGCGGTTAAAGGGTTTAAGCCTACAACAGGATAATCACTTCCGTAAACTAATGTAGCCCCATGATCCATCAGTGTTTTTTGTAGCATATAACGTTGCATACGTTCCTTCCCAATCAATTCTTCAAATACATCATATGAAGAACCATTGATATGTTCTGGTTGAATGGAAGCAAGCACACCTAATTCATGGAAACGTGATATATCCTCTTCTCTAATCATTTCTATATGCTCTATGGCGTGCCGTGAATCTCTATTTCCATTTTGTTTCTGTGCCTCTTCGAACGTATCTAATGCAAACTTTACAGCCTTATCACCAATACAGTGGAAGCGGACACGGAAGTTTTCCTTATCAGCAGCTATCGTCCATTCCTTAATGCTTTCTTCAGGATAAACGGTACTACCTATTGAATCTGGCTTGTTTGTATAGGGATCTTGTAAATAGGCAGTATAGCTAGTAATAACCCCATCTATAAATTGTTTAAATCCAGTAAACTGTACCATATTAGAATGATACGTATTACGAAGTCGTTTTGCTTCTTCTAAATCGCCATTTAACGGTGCTACAAAGTGTAAGCGAGTTGTCAGTTTGCCCTTTTGTTCAAAATCTGCATAAATAGCTGCTTCTTCTGTACTCATCTCTGGTAGTCTCAACAAGTCATGTACCGAAGTAATACCATATCGGGATGCTTCACGTAAGAATTTCTCAAGGAGCTGCTCTTTATCTTTTAGTTTCATTGGCATTGCTTTTGTAACGAGCCCAACGGCATGTTCTAGCAATAATCCAGTTGGATATCCGTTTTCATCTTTTACGACTTCACCAAAGTCTGGATTCATTGTATCCTTTGTTATACCAGCAAGCTCTAACATAGCACTATTAACCCAAGCACTATGAAACTCTGCTTGATATAGTATTACAGGTCTATCTGGAACAGCCACATCTAAGTATTTTTTATCGACTTGCTCCGCTGTATTCCAAGTATTATCATCCCAGCCGCTACCAATAATAAGTGGTGTATCTGGATGCTTATCTGCATATTCTTTTACTAGAGCTGCAACAGCTGTTGCAGAACGAGCTTCAGATAACGACACACTATCTTCTAACATGCTGCCTAACAACAGATGGATATGAAAATCATGGAAGCCAGGAATAATCAGTTTATCATCAAAATCGATAACCTTAGTTTGATTCGAAACATATTCCTCTATATGCTGTTGATCAATGACATCCACAATCCTATTATTGGAAATGAGAACAGCAGCCTGTATAGGGGATGATGTAGTGCCTGTAAAAACGGCATTACTAGAAATAATATAATCAATCGTATGCGACATAAGGTTCTCCTTTTTGAGTGTAAATTTATTTTCATATAGATGTAATCATATAGTATAGTTAGAAAAAATACTAGCCGTTTTCCTACCTAGGGGTTAAGCATTTAGGTAACGTGATTCTGTATCTCTTTATTTCTATCAGACCGAATAAATCGTGTTCCTTTAAATGTTAGAATACCGAGGTCGTCTACCCCTGAATGAAAATCCGATTCGAATGGTACCATAGTAATTTCCCCTTTATATTAATACAGCATAAACGATAAGAAGTTTCCAAACGAATCATAACACAAAAAAGACTAGTCCAAATACTTAGACTAGTCTTTTTTGCTATAATGCGACAGTATTTTTCGATTTTTTTACCATATCAATAAAGATTTCAATCATGCGTGTATCGTTCGTCAGCTCTGGATGAAACGCAGTAACTAGAATGTGATCTTGTTTAGCTGCAACAATATGGTTTTCATAGGTTGAGATAATTTCAACATGCTGAGCTGCTTTCTCAATGTATGGAGCTCGAATGAATACAGCTGAAAAAGGTAAGTCAAGCCCTTTTATCGGTAGTACTGCTTCAAAGCTTTCCTTTTGCCTACCAAAAGCATTTCGTTTTACACGCACATCCATTAGCTGTAAGTGAGCTTCAGAGGATGCTGAAAGCTCTTTTGCGACAAGGACCATGCCTGCACAAGTACCGAACAGGGGCTTACGCTGTTTACTAAATTGTTTTAATGGCTCAAAAAAACCGTATCGTTCAATTAGTTTACGCATTGTAGTACTTTCTCCTCCTGGGAGAATTAAGCCATCAATCTCTTTAAGTTGTTCAGGCTTTTTTACGATAACCCCATTACAACCTGAAGTTTCAACTTGGTTAATATGCTCGGTTACAGCCCCCTGCAAGCCAAGTACACCAATTACAAGCCTACTCATTATGACACATCCTTCCTAGCAAACATTAGTCTTTTTACCAGCCACGCTCTTGCATACGTTCTTCTTGGCTAAGTGTTGAAATATCAATTCCTTTCATCGCAGTACCAAGTTCTGTTGATAATCGACCGATTAGGTCATAATCTTTATAATAGGTAGTAGCTTGGACGATTGCACTGGCGAATTTTTGTGGATTCTCTGATTTAAAGATACCAGAACCAACGAAGACACCATCTGCGCCTAATTCCATCATAAGAGCAGCATCGGCAGGTGTTGCAACACCACCTGCAGCAAAATTAACGACAGGTAGTTTCCCAGCTTCCTTAATTTCATTTAATATGTCATAAGGTGCTCCTAGATTTTTCGCTTCTGTCATCAATTCGTCATCGCTCATATGAGTCACTTTACGAACTTGCGCTTGAACTTTACGCATATGACGGACAGCTTCTACAATATTCCCTGTCCCGGGCTCCCCCTTTGTACGAAGCATTGAGGCTCCTTCTGCAATTCTTCTTGCAGCCTCACCAAGATCACGACATCCACATACAAATGGAACAGTAAAATCACGCTTTAGTAGGTGAAACTCCTCATCAGCAGGTGTAAGTACTTCACTTTCATCAATATAATCCACACCCATAGCCTCAAGCACTCTAGCTTCAACAATATGTCCAATACGGGCTTTTGCCATTACTGGTATACTTACAGCACTCATTACTTCCTCAACGATACGAGGGTCTGCCATTCTAGCTACACCACCAGCTGCACGAATATCAGACGGTACACGCTCTAATGCCATGACTGCAACTGCGCCAGATGCCTCTGCAATCCTAGCCTGCTCTGCATTAACAACGTCCATAATAACGCCGCCCTTTTGCATTTGTGCCATTCCACGTTTTACTGTTTCTGTGCCTAGTAATTTTTCCAATCGTAACACTCCCTGTTTAATGAGTTGATTTATTTGAATTTTAATTTATTATAAAAATTAGTTGGCATTGTTGAAAGTGTCAGTTTTATATAATTTGATGATGCCAGTATGGAGGGATAGGATGAAGATGTTATCATGTGAAATGAACCGAGATAGTGTAGTTCCATTGTACGAACAGCTATATACCTATATCAAAACCGAAATAATGAATGGTCAAATTCCACATAATACAAAATTACCATCCAAACGAAAGCTGTCCGAATTTCTAAAGGTTAGTCAAAATACAGTCGAAACTGCATATGAACAATTAGTTGCAGAGGGCTATGTCGAAGGGGTCCCTCGGAAAGGATATTTTGTTTTAGCCTCGGAGGACTTAGAATATGTACAAGAGATCAATCCCATGCTTCACCAATCCGCCGAAAGCAAAGAGCAAATTCGTTATGATTTTCATCCGAGCTGGATTGATACAGAACATTTTCCATATGCCAAGTGGAGAAAGCATGCCAAAAATAGTATTGATATAGCAAATCAATCTTTATTATTAATGGGAGATAGGCAAGGGGAGTATATCCTACGAGAAGAAATTGTTCATTATCTCTATCAGGCAAGGGGTGTTCACTGTTCTCCAGAACAGATTATTCTTGGAGCGGGCATTGAGACACTACTGCAGCAGCTGATTTTATTAATGGGGCAATCCGTTGTGTACGGTGTAGAAGACCCAGGCTACCATGTCATTTCTCGTATTCTGAAAAACTATCCTAATGAAGTCATACCATTAGAAGTTGATGATCAAGGAGTAATAGTAGACTCCTTAGAAGCTTCCCCAATCAATATTATGTATGTAACACCGTCTCATCATTTCCCATATGGATCTGTTCTATCGGCAAACAGAAGGATAAAATTATTAAATTGGGCCATGGGGGGGGATGACCGTTATATCATTGAAGATGATTATGATAGTGAATTTCGTTACAGTGGAAAATCTATTCCATCCTTACAAAGCATGGATAAGAGAGAGAAGGTTATTTATTTAGGTACATTTTCCAAGTCATTAATACCATCTATACGAATTAGTTACATGGTATTACCGAAGCCGCTCTTAAGTCGATATCAGAAGGAATTGTCCTTTTTTCAATGTACCGTATCAAGAATTGATCAACATATCCTCGCTCATTTTATGAAAGAAGGGGATTTTGAAAGACATCTGAATCGCATGCGTAAGGTCTACCGGAGAAAGATGGAAAAAACATTGCACCTGTTAAGGCCATATTCTGATGTGGTCGAGATAATTAGTGATTTATCTGGCTTTCATGTTGTATTAGAGGTAAGGAATGGCTGGAAGGAGGATAAACTATTCCAGCGTGCAAAAGACGCGCATCTTAAGATATATCCGTTATCAAACTATACCATCGAAAAGCAATCCAGCTCATTTCCGAGAATTATTTTAGGTTTCGCTGGGATACCTGAATCAGAGCTAGAAACAGCTATTACAAGTTTACTAACCTGCTGGGGCAGGGAGCTAGAATCGTCTTCTTAATAGCATCATCAGTCAGGGTAAGATTTATATTTTTCAGCTACTTCTGGTCTAGGTCTACCATAGTGCCAGTGGGCTGTGAGACTCCTCAAGAAGGGGTCTCACTTAGCCTACAGGAACTTATCAGCTTAAATGGTCTTAAGTAGTAATTTTTTTAATAGCGGTGCAAAATGTTCAGGTAGATCCGCTACACTAGGAATCATCACTCGTTCTCTTCCATAAATATTTTGCAGAGTATGGTCTTCGCGTTCTTCAATTTCACCATTCGCTAAAAACATACCAATTATTTCAATCCCTTTTTTACGAGCTTCTGAAACAGCTAGATTCGTGTCCACTATCCCGTTCTGGTCATAGTTGGCAGCAGCAGGTTCCCCATCAGAAAAAACGAGTAAGAATTTATTCTTTTCTCTTCTAGCCTCAAGCTCTTTTGAAATTACTCGTATACTAAATCCGTCACGATTGTCTTCTTCAGGTTCTAACTGCATGATTTTCGGCCCGTTCTGTTCATAAAAAGAATCAGTAAAGGTATGAATACGGTGAAAATAATTAGGTTGATAGCCTTCTTTAACTTCATTTGCATCTTCCCAAAACCCGATGATAGAATGAGGAATCTTCAAATGCTTTAATACCTCATGGAAGAGGACTATTCCGCGCTTTGTTTCTTCCATTTTATTATGCATGGATGCTGAACAATCAACGAGAAGGGTGAATACAGCATCAAACTCATTCGTATCTTCATTCTTCTTATAAAAGACTCTTGGATTATCATCCGTAATAATTGGTAAAAGCTTCTTCGATAATCTACCGAAAACGAGATCACGTCGTGGTTCATTCTTTTTATGCTCAATCGTTTTCTCAATTGTTTTGGCTAATTTGCGTTTGTATGGTTCAATATCCTTTACAAATTGTTGATAGTCTTCTATTTCTTCTTGTGTTGGGGTACTAGCTTCTTTATCTATTTTTATAGCATCCTTGTTTTCCTCACCAAACTCATCCGTCTTTCCGCTTTGCTTAGAAGATTCATCCTTTTCCAGTGCTTCCATTTCGGAGTAATCGTTCTCTTTGCTTTGGCTAGATGCCCCCTGAATAGATGCTATCGCCTGGTCTCCCTCTTCTGTTTCTCGAGCTCCACCGCCTAGAATACTTGTATTTGTCCCTTGTTCTAACTCGAACTGTAAGAAATTTTGCTTACGGTTTTCATTTTTATTTTCCCGATGCCAGGTGGAAAACTCCTGGTCAAAGTATTCACTTTCCTCTTGATCCAACTCTTCAAAATCATCGTTATTTAATGAATCTGTTCTTGTCAGTTCGTCAAATAGAGTATTTTTCTCATACCGTTCCACATGACTAACTGGAAAAACAAAGTATTCATTCAGTGTGTCTTTATAATCAGTTAAACGATATACAATTTGTTCAGTTATTCTCGTCGTATCAGCTGTACTTCTAGCTTCAAATAATTGGAATAGGTATGGTTTTAATTCTTCCAACTTCTGCAACTGTCCAGCTGTTGCTTTAGGGAAGGAAGGATTTGGACGGTCTGATACAAGTTGCAAATAGATTAAACAAAAAAGCTCATCCAAGGGAAAGCTTCTCGTCGCATTCACAATTAACTGACTAGAAAAGTAGTGCTGATATGCATCTCTACGAATGGCAAAGGCTTTTGTTGTTCCAGGTCGATCATGTTTAATAATCTCCTCCAGTCGTAAGTCCTCTAGTAAAGCAAACAATTGATAGGAGAATTTAGGTAAGGGTGAATCCGTTATATGATCGAGAAAGGCATTCATTTCAGGAATGGTCGAGTGTCTTAATGTTCCTATAGCCCGTAAATAGACATCCGTTTTTAAGCCAGCTTCTTTGATTTCATAACTAGTATTATCCCAAAAGCGACTTGCAGTGAGCTTAAAATCGATAAGATCTACAATAGAACCGAAGTTGTATTCGAACTTAATCGTAGCATCACCTGATAAGACGTTAGCAAGATCTTGAAGCTGTAAGAATAGAGTGGTATCGACTCTTGCATCATTAAAGACATGCATCTTGCATTCTCCTATCTAAAAATAAGTTTCTGCTAAATTCTTCACAAACTCTTTTTCTCTTTCCTCATCTAACTTATCCACGATGGAGCGGAGGACGGCTCTTTTTGGTGGAATCAAGACACTTAAATCACACGCGTCTAATAATGCGCGAATGGATGCGGCATCCTCAGACAGCTTTCCTTGCACAACTGCTTGAATTAAATCGGAGGACAATTTAACAAAGCGTTCAATCAGTTTTTCATCGGTTAACTGAGTATTTGTCTTAATTAGTTGCTCTAATTGCTCCCCTTCAATATATGGAATTTCTAACACAATAAAGCGATTTTTTAATGCTTCATTTAGGGGGACAGTACCAATGTACCCTTCGTTAATGGCAGCAATTACACCAAATCCGTCTTTTGCTGTAATCACATCATTTGTAAACGGATTTGTAATCGTTCTTCGGTAATCAAGCACACCATTAATAAGAGGTAATGTCTCTGGTTTAGCCATATTTACTTCATCAATATATAGAAATGTTCCATTTGTCATAGCATTGATAACTGGTCCAGGAACAAATTCGATTACTTGTTTTTCTCCTTGATAAGATAATGTTTTAAATCCGAGTAAGCTTTCTGCATCTAAATCAACTGAACAGTTCACACTAAACATAGGTTGATTAAAAAGATTAGAGAGGGTTTCTGCAAATTTAGTCTTTCCTGCTCCTGTAGGACCTTTTAATAATACGTTTTTGCCCATGCTAAGGGCAGTAATTGCATCAATTAACAGGTCATTATTAGGTGGCATATACCCACCTTGTCTAATAAGATCTTGAAATTTATCAGAATGGCTTCTTTTTTCCTTTATTAATGTTGTTATTTCGTTGGGTAATGAGTAGTTTATTGTCATGTTGGTATCTCCTTTCCTTGAACATTGTAAGCTTTTTTAACTTGAATCACAAAAGGAATGTTTGATAGCAAGAATTAAAGTAGAGGAGATGTGAAATGAGACATCTTAGAATGATTATCGTTTTCCTGATACTAGTATGGTCCTCTCCCTATAAATTATCTGCATTAGAGTTAGAAGAATCGACCCTTCGGCTAGAAATAAAGGAACTCTATTTACCATATGCCTATTCTATGCCTAGAGAGCAAGAGGTTACACATATCGTTATCCATTCTTTAAGTAATGTTGTAGCTAATCCGGAAAATCCTTACCAATTAGTTGATCTTTATCTGTTATTAATGGAATATGGCGTGTCTACACACTATTTGATTAATCGAGATGGTGAAATATATCAACTAGTTTCGGAGAATCGGGTGGCCTTCCATGCTGGTAGAAGTAGCTTTCCGTACCTTCCATTCTTTCCTCATAGCTTGAATGAATACAGTATTGGAATTGAATTAATGGGGATTGGTACTCGGGAAGAAATGCTTCCCTTTGTATCAGAAGAAATCTATGATTCCTTACATGATGATTTTATAGGCTATACAGAAGTACAGTATAGAGCTCTATCCCGATTGCTAAATGATATCCACAAGCGTTATCCAACTATTCCCCGGAGTCGAAATCATGTGATTGGTCATGAGGATTATGCACCGGGAAGAAAGGTTGATCCAGGTAAATTATTTGATTGGGAAAAAATTAACTACTAAATTTCCATTATCTTGAAACAATTCTTAAAGGATAAACGTATAAATAGGTAACTCAACGAAGGGGAGGAGATATAAATTACAGAAAAAGAAACATTGCTAGAAGAATGGCCAGGAGCTATTGGAGCTAGAAGAGGTTCTGCTTCATGAAGATTTTGTAATGATTGTGTAATGATGCATATTGTAAAATAATTTACGTCATGATCAATAAGTAAAACACTAGGGGGAGTAGTGTTTGTAGTAAGGGGTGATGGGTTTTGACTAAGAAAAGACAACTATATAGCAGATATACAAAAGAGATAAAACTAGAAGCTATTAGACGAGTTCTAGAAGAAGATCAACCTGTCCAAGAGGTAATTGCTGATTTAGGTATAAGGCATCGGGATAATGTTTATGAATGGATCAAAAAATATAAAAAGAGTGGTCCTGAAGCCTTCGATAGACCTATCAGAAAAACAACAAAGCCATTGGAGAAGAATAAGGTTGAAGAGCAGTTACAGCATTTGAAATTGGAAGTAGAAGCTTTAAAAACATACATAGAGACTTTACTTCACTGTGAAGAAGAAAAATATAAAGCAATCCAAGTCTTAGAAAAGCAGTATCCTATCGAAGTCCTATGTAATGCATTAGATGTATCGGAAGTAAGCTTTCATAAATATAGAGAGCGTCAAGGAATAAATTAATGTTAACAAAGAATTAATACCAGATCCTGCTATCATAAAGATAATAGTAATAGCGGGATAAAACACTATATTCACTCATGTAGACTGTAGCGGAAGGAGGGGCACGATGGAAAACACCGTGATCCCTCTAATTTGATAGACTGTAGCAGCGTACTTCTTCGGGGAAAAGTTGGATAAAAGGTTGAACAAATACAACCTACCTCCCCAGCTTGTGCTGTGAAAAAATACAAAGGATACACTCCAATCGGATGTCGACTATATGTTGGAAGAAATCGTAAGTAAAAAAAATCTTGGGCATGAGCATAGCCTATTATTAGTTGGATAAGACCCTTTTGTACGCCTTAGTTCCTAATTAAGTGATCTTACTATTTTATCTAATTGCTGATCAATTTCATCTTGAATAGCAAATAACCATTCGTCATAAAAATCAATGAACATTCTTTCTTTATATTGGCTCATCAGTTCGATAAAAATCGACTTTTTCCTTTCAAGGTCCTTTTCTAGAACGCATCCGTAAAGTAATTGCATGTAATTTAATAAGTCGAAAGATATATCGCCTACCAAGCTAATATTTTCGCGACCGATACTGAGGTGACAATCAAGTCCGTGATTTTGTAAGATACTTTTAAGATGATTTAATGCTACACGTAGATTGTTTTTTGCACTAACTAGATCAATTTCTCCCCAAAACTCATTAATTAATGCTTCCCTAGAAGTAGAATTATGATAGGCTAAATAAGCTAGTAAATTTTTAGCTTTTCGCTGATTCCACTTATCGGTAATTTCTCTTCCTTGGTATTTCACTGAAAATCCATTGATTATGTTTATCTCTAGAGTATTGAAATTTTTGGAAATTAAGTAGTCGATATTTTTGATAAATTCTTGCTCGATTATATTAGTAAACGAATTGGATAAACCGTTTTTAATAAAATTCGATACGAGTGTAGTGAATGTATATGGATTGTCCAGTGGAACAAGGTTAGATGCATTTGGAACAACATAGCTTGCTGATTTATGCAGGTATGTTTGATATAAGTTAGTTTGCTGAATGGGAAAGAGTGGATCCTTCTCTCCTTGAATTAATAAAACCTCTCGATCAATATCCTTTAATTCCTCTAACGAAACCGTTTTGGTTAGCATTTCAAAGAAATTAAAATAGGTTCGTTGATCAACTTTATTATAGGCTTTCATTAATAAATACTCTTTCTCTGGTGTGAGATTGTGACAGATTTGGTGGATTAAGTTTTTGGCTAGTTCAGATATTTTTCCATCTGTAACCATTTGCTTTCTTTTTTGAAGCTGCTTTGCTGTCACTTCTTTTGGAAAATACATATAAACAGATGCCAGAATAAGCTTATCTACCTTCTCAGGGTATTGTTCTAAATATTTTATTGCTAGATTCCCACCGATTCCAAATCCTACTGCGTGAAACTTAGGAATATTGAGTGCAGTAATAAGTGTATGTAAATCTTCTATGAGTGTATCCCAAGTAATCACGGATGTATCTGCTTTTGTTTTACCGTGCCCTCTCATGTCAAATGTGATAATGTTAAAATGATCTTGGAGATATGGTATAATTGGTTCCCACATCGTTAAATCTAGTCCCAACCCATGCAACAACAGGATATATTCGGATTGCTCACTACGTGTATTATATAATTGATAATGAATCTGAATATGATCTATTTCCAATTGCATATATATGTGATTCCCCTATAAATAATAAGATATGTGGTAATTATATTATACATAGGAAAATTTTACTATTGAATAACTTAGTAAAGTTAGGATTGGTTAGTCGCTTTTAGTGATAAATACAAGATAGGATGGTGTTTACGTTGTATGTTACCATACCAGAGCTAGCAGAATATTTATCCATGCATGAGGCGAAGGTGAAGTCTTTAGTTCTACAAGGAAAAATTCGTGCCATACATGATGGAGAACAGTTCCTAGTAAACAAAACGCAGTTCACCACCCATTTAGAACAAGTGGAAAAATATAGACTGATGATTCAAGAATACTTGAATACCCCTATCCCGGAAGATATTGATGTAAAAGATGAAGACTAGGAGAATGGTTGAATGTCACAGAATAGAAGAAATGCGAAGCCCACAAGAAGTGGTACACTTAATTTTAAGGTAAATGAACCAAGTGAATTATTGGCCTTTTTGTTACAGAAGATGGAAGGTAGGAGTAGAAACTCTGTAAAATCTATTCTAACACGGGGACAAGTAAAGGTAGATGACCATATCGAAACAAAGCATAACTATCCTCTTCAACCCGGGCAAGTTGTTAGTGTACTAAAAAATAAAGTAGCGGTGAAGGAAAGTACATTAATTGGAATGAAAATACTATTTGAGGATAATTCGATTATTGTCATTGAGAAGGATGCAGGATTATTGTCCATCGCTACGGAAACAGAAAAGAAGAACACGGCGTTACACCAGCTAATGGATTATGTAAAACGTCGTGATCCAAGAAATCGTGTATTTGTTGTACATCGTCTAGATAAGGAAACTTCTGGTGTTATGATGTTTGCCAAAAGTGAGAAAGTAAAACGAAAGCTTCAGGATAATTGGAAGGAGCTAGTTCAAGAGCGTACTTATGTAGCGCTGGTAGAAGGAGAATTAAAGAAGCCAGAAGGAACCGTAAAATCCTGGTTGAAGGAAAGTAAAACTCACAAAATGTACTCTGTTCAAGATAAGGATGGACAATTTGCAATCACACATTTTCGAAAAATCCAATCGAATAAACAATTTAGCTTAGTAGAAGTGAACCTAGAAACAGGTAGAAAAAATCAAATACGTGTTCATTTAAGCGATATTGGATATCCCATTGTTGGAGACAAGAAATATGGAGCAAAAACGAATGAAATTGGTCGATTAGGTCTCCACGCCAAAATACTTTCCTTTCATCATCCAGTAACTGGACAGCTCATGTTATTTAAGTCAGATATGCCGAAGTCGTTTTTAACAAAATCGAGGTAACCCTAAAACGCCCAAAGGCACCACATTACGTTAGTGGTGCCTTTTCAATTACTCTTCCATTTTGGCCTTCCGTTGTTTCTGCATGTTTTAACGAATTAATAATGGCTTCTTCGGTTGCTTCAGCTACAGCTTGAAATAATTGGTTCATTGCTTGGTCATCGTCACGTAAGTATGTGATAGACTCTAAGTGACCATTGACATTATGAACAGAGGGATTCGCTGTTGTAAAGGCTATTGCGATATCTCCGCTACCATTATCCATATGGCTGCCAACACGGCCAAGTCCTGCAGCAGTACGCTTTGCGAGTCGCTTTAATTGCCTGTCGTATAAAGGTGCATCTGTCGCAATAATCATCATAATAGATCCATCTGTTGAGTTAGGGTTTTTCTTCTTTGGGAAGTTTGCAAATAATGCATCTTGACTATCACCGAAGTTACTAAGAACGAGACAACCGACCGTGTATTTTTCATTGGACGCTGTAACGACTCGGGAAGCTGTGCCAATACCACCTTTATACCCAAAACAAATCATGCCTTTTCCAGCGCCTACAGCACCTTGTTGAACAGCACTACTACTTGCATTTTCAATTGCTTCGATAGCATGATTCGGTCGGACAGCTTGAAGTCGCATCGAATTTAAGAAGCCGTCATTACATTCCCCAACGACCACATTTAATGTTCCGGCAGAGGTACCTATTTCTTTATTCTGTTGGAGCATATATGTAACGGTACCCTCCATGACAGGACCAATACTTAAAGTATTGGTAAGCATAATAGGTGATTCAATAAAGCCTAGCTCCTCCACTTGGACAAGCCCACTTGTTTTTCCGTAACCATTAATGACATGGCAGCCAGCCCGTACCTTTTCATAGAAGAGATTGCCTGAATGTGGTAGGATAGCGGTGACTCCGGTACAGATGGTTTGTTCTTTATTCACTTTTTCATATAATGTCTTATGTCCTACTTGTACACCCTCTACATCTGTTATACAGTTCTTTTTCCCCTTTTGTAGTACCACTGAATTTCCCCCCATTATAAACATGTTACCTATATTATGTACGAAATAAGCCGGATAATCACGTGGATTCTTCACAGCTTGTTCAAATGAGGTAATGAGATATTGTTCTGGAACTCGAACTTCACCGAACAAATGGTAAAATATCCTGTAGTAATGTAAACTTATACATAGGATTGTAACAGGGGGAATTGAATATGAAACCATTAATTTACCAAATCTTGATCATCGCCTTCATTTGGGTTGGAATGGTATTTTTTGTTCAGGATATGGACCAAATGAGTAAAATGATTTTCTATTTAGTAACATCCTGGCTTCTATTACTAGTTGTACTGTTAGTTAAGGAGATAATTCGTAATAGAAAAAAATCAAATTAATCTTTGAGAGGCAAGAAAGGGCTCATGCTATGCTAACGATTGAAAATATACATAAATCTTATGGTGATAAGGTTTTATTTGAAAATATATCTTATACGATTACAGAACATGATCGTATTGGATTAATTGGTGTAAACGGTACAGGAAAATCTAGTTTTCTAAAAGTAATTGCAGGTCTTGATTCACCAGATGCCGGATCAATTCAATATCCTAAGGATTACCGGATTGAGTACTTACCACAAGAGGCAGAATTAGATCCGAATCTATCCGTTATCGAACAAATTTACTATGGTGAAGCGTCCATTATGAAGGTAATGCGTGAGTACGAGAAGGCGCTACAGAAGTTAGAACTGGATCCAGAGAATACGAAAGTCCAGGAAGCACTAATGAGAGTCCAACAAAGGATGGATGAGTTAGAGGCTTGGGAAGCTAATACAACAGCGAAAACTATTTTAACGAAGCTTGGTATTACCGATTTTAATAAAAAGGTTACCGAATTATCCGGAGGGCAACGTAAGCGGATTGCGATAGCCAAAGCATTAATTCAGCCAGCTGACTTATTGATTCTGGACGAGCCAACCAACCATCTCGATAATGAAACTGTAGAGTGGTTAGAGAAATACTTACAGAGCTTTAAGGGAGCGCTTTTACTCGTTACCCATGATCGATACTTCTTAAATCGGGTAACCAATAAAATAATTGAGCTGGATAAGGGAAATTTGTATCCTTATGAAGGAAACTATGAGATTTTCTTAGAGAAAAAGGCAGAGAGAGAAGAATTAGAGCGAAGCAATCAACAAAAGCATGCTAATATTCTAAAGCGTGAATTAGCTTGGTTAAAAGCAGGGGTTAAAGCACGCACAACAAAGCAAAAAGCTAGAATCGATCGCGTTCATGAAATGAAGGAAAAGACCTTTCATACAGATCAAAACAATGTCGAGTTCCAGGTTGGTTCTACTCGATTAGGTAAAAAGGTAATCGAGTTAGTGGATATAGCTAAAACAACCGAAGGAAAACAGCTAATACAGCATTTTAGCCAGCTTATTATTCCCGGTGACCGTATCGGTATTATCGGACCAAACGGTTCAGGAAAGACAACTCTTTTAAATGTAATGGCCAAGCGATTGTTACCAGATCATGGGGAAGTAATTATTGGTGATACAGTGAAAATTGGCTATTATACCCAAGGGGAAGAAGAACTAGATGGTGAGATGCGTGTAGTTGATTTTATAAAGGAAACGGCTGAAGTCATCCATACAAAAGAAGGAGATGTCATAACGGCAGAACAGATGCTAGAACGCTTTCTATTCCCACGGTCTGAGCAATATAATTATATTCGCAAGCTATCCGGTGGAGAGAAGAGGCGCCTATATCTATTGAAGGTACTTATGACAGAGCCAAATGTTCTTTTTCTAGATGAGCCGACAAACGACTTAGACATTCAAACATTAGGTGTTTTGGAAGAATATTTAGACCATTTTCCTGGCGTTGTGATAACGGTATCCCATGATCGGTATTTTCTCGATCGCGTCGTTGAAAAATTACTAATCTTTGAAGGAAAAGGTAAAATAAGCCCGTTCTATGGTAACTATAGTGAGTACTTGGAGAAGCATCAGGTAACCGCAAAAAGGGAAGTAAGAGAAACAAAAGCAGAACAGAAGCCAAAGCAAAAAAAGAAGCTTTCGTATATGGAACAAAAAGAATGGAACGAAATCGAGGATCAAATCGCAGCACTCGAAGAAAAGATTACCGAGCTGGAAGCAGGCATTTTAGAAGCTGGAAGTGACTCGGAGAAGGTCCAGAAACTATTTGCCGAACAGCAAAGGGTTGAAGAAGAATTGAACAAGAAGATGGAACGCTGGGAAGAGCTATCCATTTTAGTAGAAGAATATAAAAATAAGTAAGAAAAGCTTCACAAGATAGAGTTTATATTCTATCCTATTTCCATAAAAGGATGATCAAATTGAAGGAAATTTACAGCGACATAATTCAATTCCGTGGCACCCATTATGAATTTGGTTATAAACAGGGTGAGATGCTAAAAGATTCTTTAATCATCGAAAATCGTAGACGAATTTGGAAAATACGTAGAGCTCATTTTATTATTAAAGAACAAGAAGTAAAGGAAGCAATACTTCCATTTGCACCAGGTATTTGGGAAGAGCTACTCGGTTTACGTGACGCATTACAATGGGATATGCAAGAGGTGCTACGTGAGTTTGGCGGATACCGACTACATTATCAGCGAAGTGGATGTTCTATTTTTACTGATACAGATTATATGATACGCAATTATGATTATCATCCTAAAACATATGAAGGAAGGTATACGATTTTTTCACCGACCGATCAAGGCTATGCTGTCATTGGTCCCTCGCAAAGGATTACCGGAAGAATGGATGGAATGAATGAAAAAGGTCTAAGCCTTGGCTATAATTTCATGCATCGTAAGAAACCAGGCGACGGTTTTATTTGTAATATGATTGGCAGGATGGTTCTGGAAAATTGCGCAACGGTCGAAGAGGCAGTAGATATGTTGGAGGAAGTCCCACATCGTCATAGCTTCAGTTATATTGTATTAGATAAGTCTGGAGAAACGTTTATCGTAGAGGCGACACCACGGGGAACCGAGGTTCGCAGATCGAATGTTTGTACGAATCATTTCGAAATCATGACACATGAAAATCGTCATCATTTAGTAGATTCCTATAAGCGAATGGATGCCATCGAAACGCAGAAACACCGTGTAACAAATGCCTATCAAGCTTTTCGAATGATGAATGATTCCGATAAAGGAGTATTTTCAAACCAATATCAAAACTGGTCTGGAACAATACATACTTCTGCTTATTTTCCAAAAGAATTAAAAGCATGGTTTGCATTAGGTGGAGATCGTGAACCTATCATCTTTGATTTTGGAAAATGGTTAAATGGAGAGCAAATAAATTTAAAACGGATTTTAGGGAAAGTGGATACTGACCTACCATTCGTGCATATGGATAAGAATGTACGTTGAATTTGTTGATAGTATGTTTAAATATTATCATGTGACAAAAGATAAGAATAGTTATTTTAAATTGTATTCATAATTTTAGGAGGAAAATCTGATGAAGCTCTTTCAGGTTCGGAAAGGTCAATTTGTTTTTTATCAAAATGAATTGCACAAAGTTTATACGGTAAAACCGATGTTTAAAAAGTCGGTCCATTTATATCGACTAAAAGATATGAAACAAGTCCTAACAAGCGCTAATGAGATTACTTTATATAAGCCAAAGCATAATGATACATTTATTTTCTATGGAAAACGATACACGATTGACGAGAGTAGACGACCTAATCCTGGTGATTACATATTAATTACAAAGCCTGCACCAGATTTACTAGACCATTATTCTTTAAATTCTATTGAAAAAGTGGCTAGTGTGGAAGACGGTAATGTTGTGACAACTAGGGATAATGGTGTAAAACATAATGAATACGTTGTAATGGTTCCTGGTAAAGCGGATGCTAGTCAAGAAATTGCCTACTATGATAAAAGCTTAGTACCGGAGGAGCAGCAAATTCAAGATGAATCGATAACGTACCTAACCGACAGTGATGAAGATGTCGTAAAACCAGTTGTTGGAGATGTCTTTTTAGATGTTGAGCAAAATACAAAAGCAATGGTAGTCGCGATGACCGATGCAGAGGTTATTTTTGGTCATGGAAAACGAGTTCATGTTACCGATTTATTTGATGAACAAAAATACAAAGTACTATTTCGGATTGAGGAGGATCTTTAAAGCTCTTTTTGCTTTAAGGATCTTCTTTTTTAGTTAAGAAAATATTAATTTTAGCATGCATATCGTAACAGCCATGTCTATCTCAGAGCATCTGCGGCGAGTGAGAATCCCCTTACCTCAACCCAGTCCATACGTCTCTTTCCAGTGTTTATTTGCTTTCAGCTAGGGAAGTATAAATAACTTTTCCGTCAGCATTAGAGAAACTAACACATTCGATAAAAGACGAACGAATGTGTTAGTTTCTCTAATTAATAGGCTCTGTTAAACAATATTGTTGTTTATTTGATTAAGAAAAGAGGCCGGGACAAAAGGATTTATCTTAAAGGAAAAACCGAATGATACGCAAAGACCCCGCTCCGAAATATACTTGCGGTTGCTTCCGGCACAGGGGCGACATCTGCTCGAGAGAACCTCGCAGTGTCTTCTTTACCGCCGGGCGGTTGCCTTAGCCTCCTCGTGCTACTTCTTTAGGGGTCTCACCTATGCCTAACCTCCCCAGGAGTCTACGTATATTTCCGGAGCTAGTATCGTGTATTATTCGGTTATACATTTAATTCTTTTAGTTATGTCCCGGGCCTCTTTATATTTATTTTAAATCGCCGATAAACCAAATTTCACCCTCATAGTGGTATCCATCTTCATCAGTAATTACTTCTTTAAAACCCGATATTTTCAAATCGTTAGGAACAGATAATCTCCATTCAATTTGAATGTTTCTATCATCAGATAGATGAAGCCACTTTTGATATTCGTCGTTTCTGTTAAAGAAATCTTTAAAATGGGAGTCACCTTTAAATACAATAATTTGCGAACCCCATAAATCAGGTAAATCAACTGCAACTACTACTCGATAAATTTCTTTGTCATTTGGCTTCAAACCCATTAGATGTTCAGCTCTATCCAATAATGTTTGAATGCATAATCGTTTGATTTTTTTTGGTGTTTTTTTGGAACTTATAAAGTCCTGAGCAACTGGTAGGTGTAGATGCCAATAACCATTGAAAAATTCTGTTGGAAACTCCAAAGTATTTTCTTTAATTCGTTCAATCATTTTATAAGACTTCCGTTTAATTCCTCGAACCTTTTTCTCTCGCATACCATTTCTCCTGATTCCCATAACTTAATGCCCTAAGTTTCTTTATACGTTATCTTAGTTGAGAATAAACTACTATCAATAAGCATCTTACTAACAGTTGTATTGTCATTACGATGTTTGATGATGTCCAAACATTTAAACCAACCCAAATAATGGTGGAGGTATTTTGTTGTCACGTCATTGAAACGGTTAATCTAACCTTTAAGACGGCTGTGATAGTTATTAACATTTTCAATAATTGTATTTGCTGTAAACTGAACGGCTTCTTTAAAAAACGCTACTTATCCAGTATCTAGTTGTTTAATGTGTCCTTACAGGAGATATGAGATGAATCTGAGAGGTATTTCCTACTGGTTCCAATATGACAGGACGCATAGAGCCATTGAAACGAATACTTACCTCATCCTCTTTCATTTCTTTTAATGCATCTATTACATAACTTCCATCGAGAGTAACATTTACTTGTTGCTCGCCACTTAATTGCCCAATCTTTTGCGTTTCTTCTATTTTTCCTACTTCTGTAGATTTAGAAGAGATTTTTAATTGGCTATGATTTATAGTTAGTTGGACCGTATTGTTTTTCCTTTCACTTGCAAACAAACAAGCTCTATCAATTCCCTGTAATAATTGCTTAGTGTCCACAGTAATATTAGTTTTAGATGACTGTGTAATTAAAGCTGTCATATCAGGATAATGCCCCTTTATTAGTCTGGAATACAAAGTGAGGTTATCTGATTTAAACAACATATAATCTTCAGATACAATGATATTCATCATAGAATTGGCATGAAATAACTTGGTTACCTCTTGTAAAGCGGCACTTGGCACGGTAAAGGAACCAGTTACATTCGATTCTATTCCCAGCTTACATAGTGCAAATCGGTGAGAATTGGTTGCCATACAGATTAGTTCATCCTGTTTAAAAGATAGATTTACGCCAGTTAAGACTGGTTTTGTCTCACTCCTAGAAACAGCAAAAACAGTTTTCTTAATGGCATCTATTAATTTATCACTATAAATCCTGATCCGGTTCGTTTGATTAATCATTGGTAAATGAGGATACTCTTCCGCACGGATTCCATTCAATCTAGTCATAATATCTTCAGACTGGATTGTGATGTAATGATTATCGGATAAGGTCAGTTTTATATCACGTGGTAATTTTTTGATTATTTCACGCAAATATATTGCTGAAACCACTATACTACCAATGGAATGAACCTCTAGCACCTGTACTCCATCAATGATTTGTGGAATCGTTCGTTGAATAAGAATATCTGAATTGCTACCAGTAAGTATGATACAATCTGGTTTTGCTTCCATTTTTATACCAGTTAAAATTGGAAGCGTAGCCTTTGAAGAAACTACGTGACTAACTTCTGTAATAGCCTTGCTAAAATAATTGTTATTAATGGTGAATTCCATTAGTGTAAATCCTCTCTATAGGTGCTCGATGGAGTACGTTAGGCATCCGAAATAAGGAACTAGTGAAGGGCATTCTAAGCTTTTTACAATTGAATCAAAGGTCTAGCTCCGGTCGCCGTGAACCTTTCTTATTATAGCTTTGTTCGCACTTCCCACAATTCCGGAAAGAAATAATGATCTAACACCTTTTTTAAATAACCAACACCGGATGTTCCGCCGGTTCCTGTTTTATGCCCAATAATTCGTTCGACTGTTTTCATATGTCGGAATCGCCATTGTTGGAACCAGTCTTCAATGTCGACGAGTTTTTCTGCCAATTGATAAAGGTTCCAATAGGTATCTTTGTTACGGTATATCTCTAACCACGCATCTGCAACAGTTGGATCCTGTTGATATTTGCTGGAAAAATCACGTTCTAATATGCTTTGATTAATGTGGAAGCCTTCTTTAGCCAGTGCTTGTATGGATACGTCATAAAGGCCAGGAGCCTCAAAGGCTGATTTTAGTCGTTTATGTAAAACAGGGTCTTTTTCATAGATTTTTACAATATGTGGTGTTTTATAGCCTAAAACAAATTCAACTAGCCGGTACTGATAGGACTGAAAACCCGATGCATTACCTAAAAATCCACGAAACTCCATATACTCAGCTGGTGTTAAGGTTGAGAGGACATCCCAGGCATGGATAATTTGAGTTTGAATTTTCGATACGCGGGCAAGCATCTTAAAAGCTGCTTGATACTCTCCGTTTTGAATAGCATTTGTTGCAGCCTCTATTTCATGGATCATCAACTTTAGCCAGAGCTCACTTACTTGGTGAATGACGATAAATAACATCTCATCATGATGATCAGAAAGTCGTTTCTGACTGTCTAGTAATGTTTCGAGCTGTAAGTAGTCACCATATGTCATTTTTTCTTTAAAATCAGTATATGCTCCAGAGTCATCAGAATAAAAGTCCCAAATGTAGTCTTCACGCATTTGCCATATCCCCCTTGATAGGACGTATTACCGCTCTTACTGGACTGCCATCGGCCCCAGCGATACGTAGTGGTAGGGCGATCAATTCATATAAGCCTGGGGACACATTATCAAGCATAAGATTTTCTAGAATATGGATGCCGTGTTTATAGAGAGCATGGTGTGTATCTAAGCTCTTACTAGTTATTGGATCCACAGAAGGCATATCAATTCCAAGTAATAGGATACCCTTACTAGCCAAGTAGGCTGCGATACTTGGATCTAATAACGGGATTTCTTCAGGAAAGCGCTTTGGATTATTCGGTAAAGAAGTGTGTAGTAATAAACGTTCTACATCCTCTAAATTATAGTCCCTTAATACTTCTGGGGTAATAGTATGATAGGAACTTACGTCGATCACTTTTGCTTTACCTATATACGTCTCAATCGGAATTTGTTCCATAGTGATTCCATCATTGTCGAAATGAAATGGAGAATCAACATGAGTCCCCATGTGAACACTTGTCGTAATTTTTCCGACATTAGCAGAGCCAGTTTGTTCCTTCGTTGCGGCAACCTCATATGTAAAAGGGCGATCCCCTGGCCAGTGAGCCATGTCGTTTGTAAGTGTTTGTGTGATATCAATCCATTTTGTCATCACGCGATAACTCCTCTAGTATTCTCGTATTTTTTATATTTTTGGTCTCGCATAATTTGTTTAAGCACTTCAACCGTCTGCCAAACTTCCTCAAATGTATTATATAAGGCGACTGGCGCGAGACGGATGCCATTAGGGCTTCGGAAATCGGGAATAATTCCAGCATCCTTCAATGCTTTACAGATACTAGCAGCATTCGGATGGGTTACGTATACATGTCCCCCACGAGATAGATGTTCCATAGGAGAAGCAATTTTAAACCCAAATTCGCTTAACTCCATCTCCATTAATGCTATGAGATAATCTGTTAATGCTAAGGACTTTTGACGTATAGCTTGGATACCAGCCTCCTGGAAAATTTCTAGCGACCCAATTAATGGTGCCAAGCTCAATACATGTGGAGTGCCAATCTGGTATGCACCGGCAGTTGGGGCGGGTGTCAACTGATGCTCTAAGTCAAATTGTTTATCCTTTTTCGAGCTGAACCAGCCAGATAATCCAGGTTCACTTCCTAAATGCTTCTCGTTTACATAGATACCAGCTACACTTCCAGGTCCACCGTTTAAATGTTTATACGTACACCAAAAAGCAAAATCAACGTTCCATTCTGATAAATAGTGCGGGATGGAGCCAATGGAATGGCAAAGGTCAAAACCGATTGGAATACCTCGCTCACACGCAGCGACTGTTAAGGTCCGCATATCTAAAATTTGTCCACTACGATAAAGAACTCCCGGTAAGATAATAAGTGCAATATCATCGGTCATCGAAGCGATGATATCCTCTGTAGTCAGAGTATGACCATCCCTACTTTTTACTTTCACTAAATGCTCATCAGGAGAAAATCCTTTTAGCTGAAGCTGGCTTTTGATGGCATAGATATCAGAGGGGAAATTTAATTCATCTGCAAGAATTTTCGTTTTCTTTCCCTCAGGCTTATAAAAACTAGCTAGGAGCTGATGCAGATTTGTAGTAGTTGACCCGGTTGCAATTAACTCATCCGGTTTAGCACCAACCAGCGGAGCAAATGCTTCTCCAACTTTCTCCGATAAATAGAACCAAGGATGCTTACCCATTGTCCAGCCATCAATGGCATCATTTTTCCAAGCACCAAGAATGGAAAGAACTGCCTGTTCCGAGCGTTTGGAAAGAAGACCTAAGGAATTTCCATCTAAATAAATTTTATCTCTAGTAACATAGAATTCTTTTCGAAACCTTTGCAATGGATCTTGATGATCTAAAGTTATAGCATATTGTCTACTAGTATCCAAAATAATCACCTCTGTTTTTTAAGCGCTTACTATTTTTATTGTAACAAAAATATTTCGTTTTTTAATAATAATTGAAAATTTTAATTAATACGATTATACTGATACCAGATATATGAAATGGCATTTCGCATGTTGAAACGGAAGGATGGGTAGAACCATGTATGTGTCCAATAAGGTAAAGGATTTGCCACCATATCTATTTTCCAGATTTCAAAAAAGGAAAGAAGCGTTGAAGGCACAGGGTGTGGATGTTATTGACTTAGGGATTGGTGCACCCGACTTACCAACACCGAAGTTTATTATTGATAAACTCTGTGAGGAAGTGCAAAATCCGTCTAATCACCGATACTCACCCTATGATGGAAGTAAAGAATTTCGAGAGGCTGTAGCTTACTTTTATCAGAACCATTATGGGGTGGAGTTGGACCCAGACACCGAAATTTTAGCATTAATTGGCTCCAAAGAAGGTATTGCCAATCTTATGCAGGCTACCATTAATCCTGGAGATAGGGTGCTTATTCCAGACCCAGGGTATCCGGTTTACCAGACAGCAGTCCATTTAGCTGGTGGTTACAGTACATATCTGCCGTTAGATATAGACAATGGCTATGTACCAATGTTTGACCGATTGTTAGCGGAGGATATACAAGAAGCAAAGCTGATGTTTTTAAACTACCCAGGTAATCCAACAGCGGCAACAGTCGAATTAGATACCTTTGTGGAAGCGGTTGCATTTGGGAGGAAGAATCAAATAGCTGTCATTCATGATGCTGCTTACGATTTAGTAACCTTTGATGGATATAAGTCACCAAGCATTCTTCAAGTCCCCAAGGCGAAAGAGGTAGCAATTGAATTTGGTTCTTTGTCGAAGAGCTTTAATATGACTGGATGGCGAATTGGTTATGTTGTAGGGAATAAGGAATTGATCAAAGCGCTTCACACATATAAAAGCAATATCGACACTAGTCAATTTCTATCCATCCAAAAGGCGGCAGCACACGCATTAAAGAGTGACTTAGCGGATGTGAGAAAGCATAATGAAATCTTTAAAGTAAGAATGGAACGAATGTACAAAGGATTAACTGATGCAGGTTTTCAGCTTGATAAGCCTAGGGGGTCTATATTTGTTTGGCCAAAGATTCCACCAGGCTATTTATCAGGAGATTTTGCTCACAAGCTATTGGAGGAGGCTGGAATTATCGTTACACCAGGAACTGCTTTTGGACCTTCTGGTGAAGGGTATATTCGGATTGCTCTATCGGTAGAATTGGAACGCATTGATGAAGTGATTAGGAGAATAAAGGAATTTACGAGTAAGGGCGTGAGACCGTCATGAACATGGAATTAAAAACAAAGATGACTGCAGCACAAGCAATCGTAGAATGTGTGAAAAGAGAAGGTATATCGAAAGTATTTTGTGTTCCTGGTGAAAGCTATCTGCCACTACTTGATGCGCTTTATAGTGAGTCATCAATAGAGCTTATTTCTGCAAGACATGAGGGTGGAGCATCCTTTATGGCAGAAGGGTATGCAAAGGCTGCCCATAAGCCGGGAATTGTCTTGGCTACAAGAGGAGTAGGTGCGGCTAATCTATCCATTGGTGTTCATACAGCATTTCAGGACTCTACCCCGATGGTAGTTTTACTAGGCCAGGTACATCGTAAGTTTCGAGGTCGGGAAGGATTCCAGGAAGTAGACCTCGACCATTTCTTTAAACCGATTAGTAAATGGGCTGTGGAGATTAGCGATCCTGAAAGAATACCAGAACTAATCGATCGAGCATTTCGAATTGCACAGTCAGGTCGTCCTGGTCCTGTAGTTGTTTCCTTACCAGAGGACATACTCCCTCAAGAAGTCGAGATGTCTTTTGGTCCCAAAATAACAATACCAAAGCCCTCCCCATCCAAAGAAGAAATTGTTTCAATCGAAAAGATCCTTAATAAAGCGGAAAAACCGCTCATTATTGCTGGGGGAGGGGTAAAGCTATCACAAGCAGAGGCAGAGTTAGTAGATTTGGCGGAAGCGTGGCAAATTCCTGTTGTGGCCTCGTTTAGGCGACATGATGTGTTTTCAAATACTCATCCTTTATACGCGGGACATCTTGGACTAGGAACTCCGAAGAAGGTAATACAAACGATTCAGGAAGCAGATGTGATTTTAGCATGTGGAACAAGACTTTCCGAGGTAACAACTCAAGACTATACCTTGTTATCCGCCAATCAGAAGCTCATCCATATTGACATCGAGCATGAGGTGATTGGAAAGGTATATCCGCCTGACTTAGCCATAATAGCCGACATGAAAAAGGCAATCGAATCACTACGTATGGTAGGTCTTAACCGCAGCTGGTCAGATTGGGCTAAGGAAAGTAATCAACGTTTTCGAGAGGTTAGCAGTTTAGTAGTTACAGAGTCAGATGCTATTAATAAGCATATTATTCATGCAATGGTAGAATTGCTGGAATCAGATACCATCATAACAAATGATGCAGGCAACTTTGCAGGATGGTTACACGGTTTCTATCCTTTCTCGGAAAAGGATACGTATATAGGGCCGACTTCTGGGGCAATGGGATATGGTTTACCTGCCGCAATAGGGGCAAAGCTTGCATCACCGAATAAGACAGTTTTATCACTTTCTGGTGATGGTGGGTTCATGATGACGTGTCAAGAACTGGAGACAGCGGTCCGAGAAAATATACCAGTAATTGCTCTTGTGTTTAATAACAATAGTTATGGAACCATCCGAATGCATCAAGAGATCCACTATCCGACACGCGTTATTGGAACTGATTTAGGAGAAGTCTCGTTCTCCGCGCTAGCCAAAGCTGTGGGTGCACAAGGATATACCGTATCAACCATTGAAGCGTTTAAGAATGCGTTGATTCAAGCATTGAATAGTAATACGCCTTCGGTTATCGAAATAATAACTGACGTAGAGCAAATTTCAGTCACATCCACCATTTCGTCCATAAGGGAAAAATCCCTTAAGTCATAAATCAATGAAAATATTAGAGGAGGTTATAAAAATGGTAGAAGTAAAAACGAAAAAACTAGCAAACTATATAAATGGAGAATGGGTTGAGGTAGAAAAGACAACGCCAGTAATTAACCCGGCAACAGGGGAAGCAATACTTGATGTGCCATTATCAGATCAAGCGAGTGTTGATGCTGCCGTTCAAGCTGCTTTGAAGGCACAAAAAGAATGGGCAATGATTCCAGCTCCACAACGTGCGGAGGTATTATATCGAGTAGGTTATCTTCTAAAAGAAAGAAAAGAAGAAATCTCTCAGCTACTCACAATGGAAAATGGAAAGGTAATTGAGGAAGCTCGAGGAGAAGTACAGGAAGGTATTGATATGGCATTTTATATGGCAGGTGAAGGGAGACGTTTATTTGGCCAAACTACTCCTGCAGAGCTGAAGGATAAGTTTGCTATGAGTGTGCGCGCTCCAATTGGTGTAGTCGGCATTATTACCCCTTGGAATTTTCCAATTGCGATAGCGACATGGAAGTCCTTTCCTGCGATTGTAGCTGGCAATGCTGTTGTATGGAAGCCCGCTACGGAAACCCCAATCATGGCGTATGAACTAGCGAAGATTTTTGAAGAGGCAGGTCTACCTAAAGGTGTAATTAATGTCGTATTCGGAAGTGGTTCAGAGGTTGGAAATGCAATGGTTCATCATAAGGATATCCGAGTTATTTCCTTTACAGGCTCTAATGATGTGGGAAGGAATATTGCGGCAGAATGTGGACGTCAATTGAAAAAGGTTTCCTTAGAAATGGGTGGTAAGAACGCCGTAATCGTGATGGATGATGCAGATATTGATTTAGCCGTTGAAGGGATTCTGTGGAGTGCCTTTGGAACAAGCGGCCAACGTTGTACAGCATGTAGCCGTGTCATTGTTCATGAGGATGTGAAAGAGGCTTTAGAAGAGCGTTTATTAGTTGCGATGGAAACATTAACGATTGGTAATGGATTAGATGAATCCATCAAAGTTGGTCCAATTATTAATAAGGGTGGAATTGAAAAGATTAAGAAGTATATCGAGATTGGTAAAGAAGAAGGGGCTAAGCTTCTAGCAGGTGGTTATGAACTAACAGAAGGAGATCATGCATCCGGTAATTACTTTGCACCAACCTTATTTACCGATGCGACTGCTTCCATGCGTATTGCACAAGAAGAAATCTTTGGTCCTGTCGTTTCGTTAATTCCGGTTAAAAGCTTTGAAGAAGCGATAGAAGTGAATAATGGTGTGACATTTGGTCTGTCCAGCTCCATCTTTACTAGAGACGTAAACCGCGTATTCAAAGCACAACGCGATTTAGACACCGGCATAGTCTATGTCAACGCAGGAACAACCGGAGCAGAAATTCACCTACCATTTGGAGGAACGAAGGGAACAGGCAACGGCCACCGTGACTCCGGCGTCCAAGCACTAGACGTCTTTACAGAGTGGAAATCCGTATACGTAGACTATAGTGGTAAATTACAAAGGGCACAAATTGATGTGGAGTAACCAATAGGTTTAGCTAGGAGAACGGTCCTCTTTTTATTAAGGAACTGATGCGAAGAGTTTTCTCTAATCGAGCGGATTAGCAGAAGAACAGTATTGGTGAACTCACAGATTGATAATACGAGTTCACCAGCCACCCGCGAAATAATATAAAATACAACTTTTAAAAGAACATAAGGAGTGATCACATGAAAGTAGGAGTATTAGGATCAGGATTAATGGGAAAAGAAGCAGCACGAGACCTAGCAGCAAGTGAGCAAGTCACAGCAATTGGACTTGCAGATATTGACTTAGCACGCGCACAACATGTAGTAAATCAACTTAATTCACCAAAACTAACAGCTTTCCAAGTAGACGCATCTAATGAAACTGAACTAGCACAATTTATGCGTCAATACGACGTTATCATCAATGCTTTATTTTATTCCTTTAACGAGATTGTAGCCAGAACAGCAATCCAAGTTGGTGTGAACTCTGTAGACCTTGGAGGGCATATTGGACACATAACGGATAAAGTGTTAGAGATGCATGAAGATGCGGAGGTAGCAGGTGTAACACTGATTCCTGATTTAGGTGTTGCTCCAGGAATGATTAATATCCTTTCCGGATATGGTGCAAGTAAATTAGATGAAGTAAAATCGATTCGACTATTTGTTGGTGGAATCCCAGTAAAACCGGAACCACCACTAGAATATTTCCATGTCTTTTCCATGGAAGGATTATTGGATCATTATACCGACCCATCTCTTATTATACGCAACGGTTTGAAACAAGAAATCCCTTCCTTATCTGAAGTGGAACGACTTCATTTTGAAAAGTTTGGTCCATTAGAAGCTTTCCATACTTCTGGTGGAACATCCACATTACCAATTTCTTATCCTAATGTGGATACTTTAGAATATAAGACGATACGCTATCCAGGTCATGCGGAGAAGTTTAAATTACTAGTTGATTTAAACCTTACTCGAAATGATTATGAGGTTGAATTACATGGTCAAAAAGTCAAGCCAAGAGAGGTATTACTAAAAGTATTAGATCCTATTGTAGAACTTGGGGATAGGGACGATGCGGTATTACTTCGTGTTGTCGTATCTGGTATAAAGGACGGAGAAGAGACTACGTACGAATATGAAATGGCAACATTTAAAGATAGAGAGCATAACGTAACTGCAATGGCAAGAGCAACTGCCAATACGATTTCCGTTGTCGCGCAAATGATAGGAAACGGAACCATCAACAAAAAAGGCGTATACCCTCCAGAGAGAAGTGTACTAGGAGACATTTATATTAAGGAAATGGCAAAGCGTGATGTTCATATTAAAGAAACCGTGATAAAAGAAGACTCCAAAGTTAAAAGCTAATGAATTAACCCTCTGTTTAGGCAGAGGGGAATTTTTCTAATTGTAGCTTGCAAGGAGAATTGAAATGAATCAAAGTGTCATAAAAGCACTAAATCTATTAAATTTATTTGATGAGAAAAACTACGAATTGTCTTTAAAAGATATTGCTAACCGAGCCAATCTCCCCAAGCCTACTGCTTACCGGTTATTGTCAGCATTAGAAGCAATGAATTATGTTTATAAAATAAAAGAGAATGAACACGATAGCCGTTATCGATTAGGGTTAAAGTTGCTAGAGCTCGGACAATTAGTTTCTGACCAATTGGAGGTCAGAAGAATTGCTTATCCTTATATGGAGAAGCTTGCATATGATATTCAAGAGGCAGTTCATCTTGTCGTGCTAAATCATCAAGAGGCGACGTATATAGAAAAGGTAGAAAGTAATAAAGCGATTCGGCTATATACACGGATTGGTAAAAGCTCACCACTTTATATTGGATCTGGACCTAAGCTATTGTTAGCACATATCCAAAAACAGAAGCAAGAAGAAATCTTAAATCTTGCCGGTAATACCATTAATCGAGAAAAAATGGAAAAAGAACTAAGGCGTATTCGAACGGAAGGATACTCCTATAGTATAGGAGAGCAGGATGAGAATACAACTGGAATATCATATCCGATTTATGACTATCGAAATAATGTAATTGCTGCGCTTACAGTGAGTGGTCTTTCCACTTATTTTGAAGGAGATAGTTTACAACAAATAAAAGCCAAAACAGAAGATACGGCCGCACGAATATCTAGAAAGCTAGGATTTCGAGGCTTTGTCCAAGGAGTTGTTGATTCATCATGAACACCGTTTTTATCGCAGGGCATGCTAGATTACCATCCGGTATGGCTGCACAAAATATGTTTGAAACTTTAACCATCACCGCGGAAATTGACCGGAAATATGGTGTTATTGTTGCAGCAAGTTGTACCCTGGCAACTGAGCATGGTCGTGACTTTGTCCAATATTTATTACGGGGATACAGTCTGCATGATGGTATCGATGAACCAATTCAGACAGTAAAACGACATTATATGGGGAAAGCGGGAAATGCTATTGTTTCGGCTTTGAAAGATTTGCATAAGCAGTATGAGTTGTATCTAGAAAAGCGAAAAAGTGCTTCATTATAAGCTGTTATTCAATTGAACGCATATTTGTATCTATGCGTTTTTTTCTTTATTTAAAAATTTCTATTAATCTATTAAATGTGTAGGGCGTTTGATAGAATTGAAGTAATCCTAATATAAAAATGTTGAAAACAATGGGAGGGGGGAGTTAACAATGAGAATCGTGGATACGTTTGACACATTTCCTTCTAATCCTTCAATAGAGAATCTACGAGCATACTACGATACGTATCATGAAATTTTTAACGCATACTTTCCAATTCATTGCAAAAACAAGGATGAGCGATTACATCAAGCTATAGTGAAGTATCGCACGGACTGGGATTCTATTACTTTAGTCCACGAACGTATTGCTAGTCTTATTGAAACTACGGTAGAAAAATATAAGAAAGTATATCAGCTCCAATTTCCAATTAGTGTAAATCTTATCATTGGTGCATATGGTTCTAATGCATACACCCATCGACAGATTATACCTGATATAACGTTTGCTATGGAGAGACTCACATATGAAGAAGAGCCTCTTCAAGTCATTATTGCACACGAGTTTGGACATGCTGCTCATAATATTTTCTCGAATAACCAAGAAATAGATTGGAAATTTGTCAATTGGAATCATCCGTATACTTGGTTATTACAAGAAGGAGCAGCAACACATTTTTCTAAGCAGATTGTTCCGGGCCTCGATGAGTCAATATATTTTTCCTATAAAAATGGTGAAGATGATTGGCTTGAATTTGCTAAAGAGAATAAACAAGAGATAATTCAAACCTTTATAAGAGACATGCATAGTGGAACAGCTAGTAATGAGATTTTTAAGGAATGGTTTTCCATTAATGGTGGTAATCATTTTGGTTTCAATCGACTCGGTTATTATATCGCAGATTGTATGTTTCAAGACTATATTCTGGAAAAAGGTGAATTACTTACATTGTTACTTTGGAAAAAGGAATTTTTTATTGAGATAGTGGAGGCCTGGTTGTCTAATTACAAATAAAGATCGGGGAAGCGGTTATGTCTTATTCATGGAAAACATGTCCGGCTAAGGTCAAGGACTTTGTCGATAAGTTGCAATTAAGAATCAATGAACGGATTGGAGAGAATGTTGTAGGTAGCTATCTTCATGGGTCTCTAGCAATGGGTGGGTTTAATCCGAGTCAGAGTGATATTGATCTACTTTTTGTTACGAAGGACTCTCTAGCTATAGAAGAAAAGCGAGATTTAGCACGAATATTATTAGATTTATCTAATTCTCCTTATCCAGTGGAACTAAGTATTCTACATGCCGAGTCATTAAGAAGCTGGAAACATCCTTGTCCATTTGAATTTCACTATAGTGAGTTCTGGCGAGGGCGTTATCAAGAGGATTTGCATAAGCATACGTTTCATTATTTGAATGAAGAGATGAAAGTAGATCCAGACTTGGCTGCACATATTACCATACTCCATCATCGTGGAATTTGTTTAAGAGGGTGGCCAATTGATAATGTATTCCCACCTGTACCAAAGTCTGACTATATTGCCTCGATCATGGGAGATTTTGAAGATTGTTTAACGAATATAGAAGACAATCCAATATATTGTACTTTGAACTTGCTAAGAGTGTACTGGTATTGGAAAGATGGAATCATCTCGTCAAAGCTAGAAGCAGGTCAATGGGCCATATCCCATTTGCCAAGGAAATTACAGGATACCATACATAAAGTAGTAGCGTGTTATACGGGTGAAAAGAAGTTAGATAGGCTCACTAATGAAGAACTTTTCCTTCTATGCGATTTTATAAAAGTTGAAGTAGAAAATATGAGAGAAGGTAAGGGGTAAAAAATATGAACTCCACACAAACTATGAGGTTGCAGGTCGACATAGGGGTACTACATCAATGTGTTGAAAAGGAATTAAGTAAAGCGGATTTAATTATTTCAAATTGGAGAATTAGTCCATTTTCTATTGAAAAGAAAAACTTTACGACGGCTGGACTATATCAAGTTCGGGGAAATGCTAAAAGTGGAGAAATTGATTATCCTTGGTCACTGTTTTTAAAAATCATTCAGCCAGAATCAGAGGAAAAGAATGATCAAGCGCACTTTAATTATTGGAAGAGAGAAGCATTGGTATATCAATCAGGAGTCTTAAACCATCTTCCACCTCTTATCCAAACACCCAAATGTTATGTAGTAGAAGAAAAATCAGATTCAGAGATTTGGCTTTGGATGGAAGAAGTGAAAGAGAGTAATCTTGCTTCCTGGTCTTTGGAGAAACTTTCCCTTATTGCCCATAAAATTGGATTATTCCATGGGGGGTACGCCACTGGGGAAATTCCCTTACCAAAAGAAGAATGGGTCTGCCAAGAATGGTTAGCGTCATGGGTAGCTGGCTGTGATCAATATGCACCAGACGCAAGTAGTTATTATCCAATAGTAAAAGGACGTTATGAATCAATTGATAAAAATTGGAATTCTTACCTATCGTTTAGACAACACCAGAATCATTATTTTCACATATTAAAGACTCTTCCAAGAGTAGTTTCTCATCATGATTTAAGTAAGCAAAATATGTATATGAATAGAGAATTAACCGTAATTGATTGGCAGTATTTTAGTGTTTCTGGGCTAGGTGAGGATCTAGGGAAAATGTTTGGAGTTGCTATAAGCAATGATGATATATCAATCCATGAGGCTTGGTATTATCAAGAGCGGTTATTTGATGAATATTTAGAAGGGCTAAGGCTGATGGGGTGGAAGGGGAATCCTTTATTACCGAAACTTGGATTCTATCTCTCTGTCGCCTTCCGCAGTGCTTGGGAAATGCCTAAATTAATGAAACTTCTTGCGAATAGCACTATAAATGAATTGGATAAGGTGATAGAAAAATATATGACGATAGTAGAAGTACAGATGAGATTAGCGGAAGAAGCGGATAGAATAATAGCGGAATTATAGTGGTGTCAACAATGGGATGTATAAGAATCACCATTGATTGTGGTTAGAGCTTTTGTGAGCTTTAGTGGTTGCAGAAAAAAGAGAGTTGTATGAAGAGACAGGATTACTTGCAACAGAACTGGACATCTTCAAGGTATATTTTAGGAAGGAAATTTACTTTAAATATTCGCAGAGTGACAAGATCTATAATGTTGTAGTCTCTCTTATATATGTATGAATATCAAGGTGAACGAAAGAGGGGCGTGAGTGAAGTGTTAAAGTGTTTGAGCTTTGAAGAACTTCTGAAAAGTATGTCCAGCTAATTACCAGTAATAAGAGACGTTATAAACAAAAGGGGGAATTTGTATGTGGATCAAAAGCTTAATAGAAACAGAAAGAGGAGTATTTGAGGTGTTTGAGAAGGGGGTAGGGGAGCCTTTAGCAGTAACACATCACTATAGTGCTTATAATGAAAAAGGTAATAGATTTGCTAATTTCTTTACCGAGCATCATCATGTGTACCTGATTAACTTAAAAGGAGCGGGAAACTCAGCTCCGGCTAAAGATGTCAGTGAGTATAGTATGGATGCAGCTGTTCTTGATTTAGAGGCTATTAGAGAAGCTTTAGGCATTAAGCAATGGGGATTTGCTGGTCATTCTGCTGGTGGCATGCTTGCATTAAAATATGCCATTATTAGCCCTCACTCATTAACAAAGATAATTGCAGGTGGTGCAGCCGCAAGTAAGGAATATGGCGAGGATCCAGATTCAATTTATTGTAGTAAAAATCCTTATTTCAATAGAATAGTAGAAATAATGAACTTGTTGGAAAATCCAAATACTCCTATTGAAATGAGAAGAAAATTGGGCTATGAATGGGCGTTAATGTCTTATCATTCCGAAGCAAAGCTTCAAGAATCAATGAAAAAGCCGAACAGTGGAAAAACTGTGGGACCGAGGCTAGATTATTTTAGAAAAGTAGAATATCCCACCTATGATATTAGGGAAGAATTAAAAAGCATCACAATTCCAAGTTACATTTATGCAGGAAGATATGATGCCCAGTGCCCTTTAAGATTTGGCGTGGAAATTGCAGAGCTTATTCCGAATGCTTCTCTTACCATTTTTGAGGAAAGTAATCATAATCCTTTCTCTGAGGAAGAGGAGAAATTCGCGGAGTTTGTAAGGATGACAATAGCGCAATTTGGAGGAGAACTATTGGAAAAAGAAAGAACTTCGATTGAAGTATACTTATCACTTAATGGGGGATTAGATAATGATTTCTCCTTAGCATATATAACAGAAAGACTTGGAATCATTCCAACTGAAACAGAGAAAAGGGGAGAATTTCATCCACCAAATAGAATAAGGCAATATCGGTTTACCAAATGGAAATATAGTACAGGACGAATTGAAACCCTAGACTTTGAGGGGCTAGTAAATGAAATAGTTCACACATTTCAGGATAAAGTTACTATCATCAATGAACTTAAAGAAGAATTAGGTGTTGAACCATATATTGGCATGGTTCCCTATATCTATGATGGAATGTCTCCAGGGTATTCACTTACTGTTGAGCAAATGCAATTTATGGTTGACATTGGAGTAGGAATGGATTTAGATCAATATGTTAATCCATTTACTGAAGAAGAGAGTAATGATTAATACAGAGCTCGTAACAGAGGGTTTTGTAATTTTCATCCGTTAATAGAGTGAAGAGGAAATCATAGTTTAAGAGGATCAGCATATCGGGAAAGCGAAGATAAGTTGGTAGACAACAAAAATCGGCTACAGTAGTTGACTATAGCCGATTTTTTAAGTTAATCAATCGCAATCGAGATTAATTTTTCTTCTAAAAATTCACTCATACCATGATGGCCGCCTTCTTTACCGTTACCAGATTGCTTGATTCCACCAAATGGTGCTTCAGGAACAGAAGGGAAGACATCGTTCACACCGATCATGCCATATTCAAGTTTTTCAGCAACGCGCAATGTTCGACTAGTATTCTCGGTGAAAATATAAGCAGCTAAACCATAGTCTGTATTATTTGCCTTTTGGATAACCTCTGCTTCATCCGTAAAGGTTTGAATAGGGAAGAGAGGACCAAAAGTTTCTTCACGCATGACCTTCATGTCGTCGGTTGCGTTTTTAACAATGGTTGGTGGGCAGAAATAACCTTTTAGCTGTCCATCCCATTTATTGCCTCCTGCAACAATTTCAGCACCTTTCTCTAGCGCATCATGTAGATGACTTTCGACCTTTTCTCGTGCTTGTTCGCTAATTAATGGACCTAGGTCCACCCCCTCATCCAAACCATTTCCAACCTTCATTTTTTCAAGCTTTTCTTTTAATAAAGCAGTAAATTCGTCAGCAATGGACTCGTGAACATATAAACGATTCGCACAAATACAAGTTTGCCCATTATTACGGAATTTACTTGCTAATGATAGTGTAGTAGCTTTATCCAAATCCGCATCCTCAAACGCAATAATTGGTGCGTGTCCCCCAAGCTCTAGCGACACTTTTTTCACTTGATCTGCAGCTTCACGCATTAAGTATTTTCCGACCGCAGTAGAACCAGTAAACGTTATGAGTTTAACCTCTTTATTAGTAAGCATTTCTTTTCCAATTGCTTGAGCATCACCAGTAACTAGATTGACGACCCCAGCTGGCATTCCTGCTTCTTCAAAAATCTTTACAATTTCAATAGCAGACAGTGGTGTTTCAGGTGAGGGCTTTAACACAACTGTACATCCTGCAGCTAGTGCTGGACCTAATTTCCGAGTAATCATGGAAGATGGGAAGTTCCAAGGTGTAATCGCTCCAACAACACCAATTGGCTTAGGTACTACTAGCATACGCTTCGTTTTAACCGATGAAGGAATCCATTCCCCGTAACCACGAGACGCCTCTTCAGCATACCAAAGTAAAAATCCTGCAGCACCTTTTACTTCTCCAATTGCTTCAGCCAATGGTTTACCTTGCTCTTTCGTTAAAATTTCACCAAGTCGCTTAGCCTCTTTTCGCATCAGTTCAGCAGCTTTGTACAAAACACGAGAGCGCTGTCTACCCGTCATTTCACTCCAAACTGGAAATGCATTAGCAGCAGCCTCAATTGCTTCCTTTGTTTCTTCCATACCGCCATAAGCTACCTCTGTAATTGGTTCTAATGTTGCTGGGTTGTAAACGGTATGTGTCTTGGATGAATCAATTTCACGCCACTCACCATTAATGTAAATACTTTTGGTTAATGTTGAAATCATGTTTTTCCTCCCCATTTTAAATTTTTTTAATTCGCGACACCAATAGGCAAATGTAGCCCAGTTCAAATCTATTATAACATGGCAGGGTGTGAGAACACCCAGTTCGGGGTACCTGTAGGTTGATCAATGTCATAAGTATACTGGTAATGGTCAGATGTAAGTTTCTCAAGGTCGCAAGTGAACAGGAAATGGTCGCAAGCACGCCCCCACAAGGTCACATAAACCGCAAAATAAGGCGCATCTCCCACCAACAAGGGCTTAAAAGCTCATTGCTTTGCTTTAAGAAGCATTTAACTAACAATAAGCACAGCGCACCTACAATTATGCAGTAATTAGTAGGTGCGCACTTGTACGCTTTACACTAGTTCTTTATCTGGGTTCCAGGCAGGGAGCATTTTATTTAATGGTTTATCTTTACGATATCCAAGCACATACTCAGCTTGCATAACGGTATGAATTTCACGAGTTCCTTCATATATAACTGGAGCTTTAGAGTTTCGTAGGTAGCGTTCAACTGGATATTCATCAGAATATCCATATGCACCGTGAATCTGCATGGCATCATCGGCGGCACGGTTTGCAAAATCACAAGCTTGCCATTTTGCCAGAGATGTTTCTCTTGTATTACGTTTCCCTTCATTTTTAAGCTCTCCAGCACGATATACTAGTAATCGGCTCATTTGAAGTCCTGCTTCCATTTTGGCAATCATTTGTTGTACTAATTGATGACGGCCAATCGGCTTGCCAAATGTTTCCCGATCATGGCAATATTTCACACTTGCTTCAAGACACGCCATTATTTGTCCAACAGCACCAGCGGCAACCGTGAAGCGCCCATTATCTAATGCAGACATGGCAATTTTGAATCCTTCACCTTCTTCACCAAGTAAATTCTCAGCAGGAACCTTTACATTATCGAAGAAAAGTTCTCCCGTATTACCAGAGCGGATACCATGTTTTCCTTTGATTGCTTTTGAAGAAAAGCCATCCCATGTTCTTTCCACGATAAAGGCAGAAATTCCGTGGTGTTTCTTCGATTTATCGGTATAGGCAAATACTAGGAAATGGTCAGCAACATCACATAAGGAAATCCAAGTTTTTTGTCCATTTAAAATATAGTAATCGCCCTCCTTAACAGCAGTAGACTGCAGGGAAGCAACGTCAGAGCCTGCACCTGGCTCAGTTAAACCGAAAGCGCCGATTTTTCCCCCCTTAGCCTGCGGTGTAAGATACTTTTGCTTTTGTTCTTCTGTACCCCATTGTAATAACGTCATAGAGTTTAATCCGGTATGAACAGATACTGCCGTACGGAATGCAGTGTCTCCGCGTTCTAATTCCTCACATACAATAGCAAGGGCATTATAATCCATTCCACTTCCACCATATTCTTCCGGTATACAAACCCCCATTAGACCAAGTTCAGCTAAACGATTATATATATTTTGATCAAACTGTCCTTCGCGATCCCAATCCGCAATATAGGGCATAATCTCCTTGTCTACGAAACTTCTAACCGTTTCACGCAACATATTTTGCTCTTCAGTAAAATTAAAATTCATCCTTGATCACTCCTGATTCAGATTAGTTTTGATAGATTGTAAAATTTCCTCGTTATGCTCACCAGCATTTGGAGGATGATATCTTAATGTAACGGGTGTCCGAGAGAGCTTTAATGGACTGCCAATCATTTTAATGATGCCAGCAGTTGGATGCTCGGTTTCTAAGAACATATCGCGGGCAGATAGCTGTGGATCTTCGGCAACTTCTTGCAAGTTTTGGATAGGTCCACACGGAACATTGTTTTCATGACACAGATCCAACCAATAGCTAGTCGGTTTTGTAACTAGAATTTCCTGGATTAATGGGATTAATATGTCTCGATTTGCAACCCGTGCAGGATTGGTACGAAAGCGGTCATCTTCACTATATTGTTTTTTTCCTAAAATAGTACAAAATGTTTTAAACTGATTGTCATTTCCAATCGCTATGACCATTTCACCATCCATTGTATTGAAGGTTTGGTAAGGGACGATGTTAGCATGATGATTACCGAGTCTAGAAGGAATTTTTCCAGACATTAAGTAGTTACTGCCGATATTAATTAAGGCACTTACTGCCGAATCATAAAGAGAGAGATCTAGCTTTTGACCTTTTCCAGATTGATTTCGTTCGATAATCGCTGCCTGGATCCCAATCGCTGCGTACAAGCCTGTTAAAATATCGGCTATGGCCACTCCCACCTTTTGTGGACCAGATGCTTCATCACCTGTTATACTCATCAATCCACTCATGCCCTGAATGATAAAGTCATAGCCTGGTAAGTCTTTATAGGGACCAGTTTCACCGAATCCAGTAATAGAACAGTAGATTAACCTTGGATTAATATTGGCTAGGTTATCATAATCAATCCCGAATCGCTCCATCGTACCGGTCTTGAAATTATGAATTACAACATCAGACTCTTTAACTAACTCTTTAATAGTTTGAATGCCTTCATCAGTTTTGAGGTTTACCGTGATGCTTTTCTTGTTCCGATTGGCACAAAGGTAATAGGCACTCACATCATTTTGAAAAGGAGGACCCCATTTCCGTGTTTCATCACTTCCACCAGGTGCCTCCACTTTAAGAACCTCAGCACCTAAATCACCTAGTATCATCGTACAATATGGCCCAGCAAGAACTCGTGTTAAATCAAGAACTCGTATATGCTCTAAAGCTCCTGACACGGCTACACTCCTTTCTTCATACTCATTTTGTTTTTCTATAGGTGAGATTAACTTGCGAAAAATATAATAAAAAAAGCCAATTCAAAATGAACACAGCTGGTGCTGTAACTCAAGTTGAACTGGCTTATCGCCTGTTGGAACAGATCAGGTCGCGAACTGTGAACAAGCTAGGCAGTATGGTAAAGTGTATTAATCTGTTAAAAAAGGTCATGCGGGTTAACGGTGTAAGCGCTTTAACATGACTCTTTTCTTTAGTTTAATTTATTCTAATATATTTGTAAACAGGTAATCGTTAATTTTTTGTTTGTTAATTTGAGGGCTGTAGATTTTAGGGGGAGGAGGAATGATAGGGCAGCAGATCTAATAATAAGGAGATGCGCCCAATTTAAGTTAAGATGGTCCCAATCAACGAGGAGATGCGCCCAATCCAAGTCAAGATAGACCCATTCCACACAGGGAGATGCGTCCAAACCAAGCCAAGATAGACCCATTCCACAGGGAGATGCGCCCAACCCAAGCCAAGATAGACCCATTCAACTGGAAGATGCGCCCGACCCAAGTTAAGATAGCCCCATCCAACCGGAAGATGCGCCCAAACTAAGTCAAGTTAGTCCCATTCAACTGGAAGATGCGCCCATCCCAAGCCAAGCTAATCCCATCCACTCAAAAGCTACGCCCAAACGCATCAGCACACACTACCAAACTCCAAAATAAAACACGGGAGCATGTGCCCCCGCTTTATTACTTCGTAGCTTTTTCAAGCTTAGAAATCATTTTGATTGCTTTTCCGGTACCGATAGCTACGGATTCTAGTGGGTTTGGTGCAAGATGAACAGGTACAGATAACTCATGTGCTAGCCATTCTTGCATGCCTTTTAGCAACGATCCTCCACCAGTAATGACAATTCCGTGATCTACGATGTCACCACTTAATTCTGGCGGACAGTTTTCTAAAGTTACCCTGATAGCTTGTAAAATTTGCTCTAGAGATTCGCTAATTGCTTCATAAACTTCTTTAGATGAAATAGAAATTGTTTTTGGTAGCCCGGTTACCATATCACGACCACGAACATCTATAAGTTCTTCTTTATGATTTTCGTGAGCGTAACCGATTTCCATTTTCACATTTTCAGCGGTACGTTCACCGATTAGAATATTGTATTTCTTGCGGATGTATTGGATAATCTCTTCATCCATTTTATCTCCACCAACACGAACAGAGCTAGAGGATACAACTCCACCAAGGGAGATGATTCCGATTTCAGCAGTACCACCACCGATATCTACGATTACGTTTGCAATTGGTTCATCAACTGGTAAGTCTGATCCAATAGCAGCAGCTACAGGCTCTTCAATTAAATGAACTTGCTTCGCACCATAGCTAGTTACCGCATTATGAATAGCTCTTCTTTCCACAGTTGTACTACCAGAAGGTGTACATACCACCACGTTTGGTTTTCGCATAGACATGCCTAATTTTTTGCTTACTTTCTTTAAGAAAGCCTTTAACATTTGAGCCGTAATATCGTAGTCAGCAATAACGCCGTCTTTTAGTGGGCGAATAGGTACGATATTTCTTGGTGTTTTACCGATCATTTCTTTTGCTTCCGTACCAACAGCTACGACTTGCTTTGTATTTATATCAATTGCCACAACTGATGGCTCGTTTAAGATAATGCCTTTATTTTTAGCATAGATAAGTATATTAGCAGTACCTAAATCAATTCCGATTTCTGCATTAGAAAACATAATTAGTTCCTCCATTGATGACGATTAGTCTTACTATATAATATAATCTTCTACTTCGACAAATAAATTATGGGTGTTAATAGACATATTTTTAGTATTTGCAAACTCTCTTACATTATCAGGAATAATTGGTTCGATATCCATTACCACAATATATTAGTGCCACTATATAAAAATAAGACAAAATAGGAGTAAATACAAGTTTCATTTCCTTTACATTTTTTGTCGAATGTAATAAAACTGGAAATTTCAAGAACGACAGGATGTGAGATAATAAACTCAGAACGTGTCGAAACGGGAAATGATAATGAAAAGGGGAGCTAATATGAAAGGGAAAACAGTACATATAGGGTTACTCGTCCTGACATGTATATTATTTATCATGCCAAAATTAGTCGATGCTGAAAATAAAGAACTGTACCGCTATTACTTCAAGGAGGGCACCTTCTATAAGCATACGGCTTCCTCATTAAATGAATATTTCCAACTAAATAGAGGCGGGCAAGGAAAAGGAATAGCAAATATAGACTGGAAAGGATTGAATAACCTAACGCTTGCATGGAGAGCGGGGAAGGAAGAGGTAAAGCATACGAAAATAAAGCAAGATGTACAGCAAGAGGAGCAACAAGCAGCACCGCCTAAACAAAACTCTACGGCAAAGGAAACATTAAACCCGACAGAGAAACAGACAGAAGAACGAACTGTTCAAACTACAGAGATAATTCAAAGGGAGTTTGAGCAGGAGGTTATTCGACTGACCAATATGGAGCGAGAAAAAGCCGGGCTAGCCCCTCTGCAGCTAGATAATCAGTTGGCGGAGGTAGCACGAAGAAAATCAGTGGATATGGCAACAGAAAATTATTTTTCTCATGAGAGTCCAACCTATGGTTCCCCATTTGATATGATCGATAGTTTTGGAATAACGTATTATTCAGCAGGAGAAAATATCGCGAAGGGGCAAACCTCACCACAAGAAGTTGTCCAGGCCTGGATGGATAGTAAAGGGCATCGGCAAAATATTCTTCACCCTGATTTTACTCACATAGGAGTGGGCTTTACGCAACAGGGCTATCATTGGACACAGCAATTCATAAAAAAATTAGATCCATCAGTTAACGAGTCTACCTATGAACAACAAGTCGTGGACCTAACCAATCAAGAAAGAAAAAAGCACGGTCTAGCACCGTTATCAGTAGATAGCAAGCTGGGGGAGGTTGCCAGAGCTAAGTCGAAGGATATGGCGGAAAAGGATTACTTTGAACATACAAGTCCTACATATGGTTCCCCATTTGATATGATGGATCAATATGACGTATCGTATCAAATAGCAGGTGAGAACATTGCTAGAGGTCAATTTACCCCCGAAGAAGTCGTAGAAGCGTGGA
Organism: Ornithinibacillus liuyingii; assembly: GCF_055550225.1. Classification (NCBI taxonomy): domain Bacteria; kingdom Bacillati; phylum Bacillota; class Bacilli; order Caryophanales; family Bacillaceae; genus Ornithinibacillus; species Ornithinibacillus liuyingii. The sequence continues at coordinate 265,281 of NZ_JBPWOS010000004.1, forward strand.
TGAATAGTGAAGGGCATCGGGAGAATATTTTAAATCCCGATTTCACCCATATCGGCGTTGGGTTTGTAAAAGAAGGTATCCTTTGGACGCAGCAGTTTATCAAGAGAAAATAAGCGGACAGTTTAAAACTAACTGTTCGTTTTCTTGTCATTATATTCTGAATATTATATTAACATGAAGGGAGTAAGTATAAGAAAGAGAGGTCAATCGATGAAAAAGAACATTGCTATTGTTATTTTAGCCATACTTAGTTTGGTATTGGTTCAGTTTACTGGTCAATTGTATCAAGATACGAGAGCGTATAAAAGTGAAATCGCTTCTTTTTACGAAAGACAGGTAAAAGATACTCGCAGGCTAGTTAACAGAATTAGTAGCACTAATATAGAAGAAGCTACTAAAACAGAAGACGGAAAAAAGCTACTAGATAATTACCGTGAACAAATTACCGTGAACAAATACTAAATAGTTCATTTCGATTTATGAACCTGCAAAATGAATTACACACAATTGGATATATGCTCTATGACATAGGACAATTATTACAAAAAGCGGCGGGTATTCAGTATCAGTTAAGGAGGTAGAAGAATTAAAAAAGAGCTGGAAATGGTTAGTCTGATCATGATGGAGCTTCAAAATCACCAGGATTTTCCTTCTTACGAGCTTACGAAGAGTAACCATGAACTCAACGAAAAAATAGAACAGCGTCTGACCGAAGAATAGTAAGTAATAAAAAGGGAAGGCACGCATCGTCTACGCACCTAGCTTTTTATTCCACAATCTCTTTAATTATCCTTGCCGGATTGCCGCCCACTACAACATTGTCAGGTACATCCTTCGTTACCACAGACCCCGATGCAACGACGACATTATTACCAATTGTAACGCCTGGATTAATTACGGATCTTCCACCAATCCAAACGTTATGACCAATCCAAACGGGCTTACCAAATTCTGCTCCTGAGATGCGCTCCTGGGCATTTAAAGGGTGGGTTGCAGTATAAATATGAACTCCCGGCGCAACGAAACAATTATCACCTATTCGAATCTCACATACATCTAAAAAAACACAATCAAAATTAGCATAGAAATTCTCCCCGACATAAATGTTATATCCGTAGTCACATTTGAAGGTTGGTTCTATGTAAATATTGTTACCTGTTGAACCAAATAATTCCCTTAATAATGTTTTGCGTTTTTCATTATCTGTTTCTAGTGTTTCGTTATATAATCTTGTTAGACCTCTAGCATGTATCCTTTCCTTTACCAGTTCTGGATCTCCAGCAAGATACAATTCCCCGAGTAACATTTTTTCTTTTTCGGTTTTCATTTGATTCACTCCTTTTATTATTAATTGCTTAGTAATAGCATACACCTTTTATTGGATAACTTCTAAGGTTAACTGTTACATTTATATTACTTGAACATAGACGGTTTCAACGTATAATAAAACATGTACAATAGGAGGAATCAAACGATGTTATTTTCTATACGAATCTATACCTATGCAATTATATTAGTTATAGGCAGTCTTTTTAATTTACAAAAGGCAAAAAAATTATACCGAAAAACAAGTACGGAAGAGATTCGAGAAGAAATATTTCATACGCCTAAAACAGTTTCCCAAAAAGTCATTAAGGCTACAGGCACGAATGTTTTGTTAACTGGTAGTGAAAAAATCCCTGAGGGTCCTGTTTTGTATGTAGCGAATCACCAAGGGTTGTTTGATATTTTAGCTTTTTTAGGGCATTTAGATAAACCTATAGGCTTTATTGCGAAGAAAGAAATTAACAAGCTACCAATTATTAGAACATGGATGGGTTTGTTAAACTGTGTATTTATTGATCGGGAAGATCGACGGCAATCCATGAAGGCAATTAATCAAGGAATCGAAAACTTAAAAAATGGTCACTCACTCGTTATTTTTCCAGAGGGAACTAGGAGTAGAGGGAATAAACTAAATGAGTTTAAACCAGGTAGTTTACGACTTGCGACAAAGGCAAATGTTCCAATTGTCCCTGTGACAATTAATGGCACCTATAAGATGCTTGAGGAAGGAAATGGTCGTGTACAGGGTTCTTCGATTACGATGACCATCCATGATGCAATCTTTCCAGAAGAATATGCATCCCTGAAAAGTGCTGATCTGGCAGAACATTTACAACACATAGTTGAAAGTGCTTTGCCATATAGAGCGGAAAGAGAAAAGGAAGTAAAAGTTGCCATTACTACTCAATAGTATAGAAAATTTTCTCGACAGTGTGGTTGTGAATGCCACACTGTTTTTTTACCTTCACAAATGGTTATTTGCGATAAATTTATCCTTTCATGGCAAGAAAATTCTCAATATCTAATCGATAACGTTACATACTAGGGGTAGTAACTTATTTTGTTAATTTGAGGTGAAACAAATGGTTCAGGGTACTGTTAATTGGAATACACAGTTAGATGAAAAGTGGTTGCAGAATTATGTAGATGATTGGGTAACTTTTTACCGTAAAGATACGAAAGAAGGGGAAGTTGCATCTTATATTCCTATCTTAGCCAATGCAAATCCTTGCCATCTTGGCATAGCAATCCATGGAAAAAACGGCCTGAAGATTTGCTCAGGTGATGTTGATATATCCTTTACGATACAAAGTATTTCAAAAGTAATTAGTTTTATAGCAGCTTGCATGGAAAAAGGGGTTAGCTATGTATTAGACAGGGTAGATGTCGAACCGACAGGACAGGCGTTTAACTCCATTATGCATTTGGAAATGAAAAGTCCAAATAAGCCTTTTAATCCTTTCGTTAATGCCGGAGCAATAACCGTAACATCAATGCTTAAAGGGGATACACCTAAGGAAAAGCTAGAGACAATACTAGTATTACTTGAGCGGATGATTGGTTATCGTCCTATAGTTAATCAGGAGGTTTATCAATCGGAATATGAGACATCAGCACGAAACCGAGCAATAGGATATTATTTGGTGGAAACAGGATTTTTGGAATCAGACCTAGAAGTAACATTAGAGACATATTTTCAACAATGTTCCATTGAAGCAACGGTTGAAGATTTAGCTCGAATTGGGTTAATTTTAGCAAATGATGGAGAAGATCCTAACAATGAGGAAGAAGTTATTCCACGTCAAATAGCCAGAATTACGAAAGCATTAATGCTAACTTGTGGGATGTACGATGCCTCTGGAAAATTTGCCACCTATGTCGGTATTCCCGCAAAAAGTGGTGTCTCTGGAGGGATTGTTGCCGTAGCACCACCTCGCGTAAGAAGTTCTGAATTACCTTTTATTGAAGGATGCGGAATCGGTGTTTACGGACCTGCCCTAGAAAATAGAGGAAATAGTATTGCGGGAATGAAGCTTTTAAAACATATTGCATCTCAATGGGATCTAAGTATTTTTTAACTTGTTCAAAGGGGGATTTTATATGTGTGGAAGGTACACACTTCTAGCAGATGAACTAGAGATACTGGAGGAGTTCGAGCTAGAGCAAGAGATTGCAAATTACCATCCAAGTTATAATATTGCACCAGGGCAAAATGTGCTTGCTATTATTCATGATGGTAAGCAAAAACGTGCAGGCTATCTACGTTGGGGACTCGTGCCGTCCTGGGCAAAGGATGAGAAAATAGGGTATAACATGATTAATGCTAGAAGTGAGTCAGCCCATGAAAAGCCTAGCTTTAAGAAGCTACTGTCCCGCAAACGGTGTTTAATTATAGCGGATAGCTTTTATGAGTGGAAAAGGACAGAGAATGGAAAACAAGCAAAACGCATTCAGTTAGCAAATCGTAAGCTATTTGCATTCGCAGGGCTATGGGATAAATGGTCCCAACATGATAAACGTTTATTTACCTGTACAATCCTAACCCGTGAAGCGAATCCATTTATGAAGGATATACATGATCGTATGCCGATTATTCTACCAAAGAGCAAAGAAAATGAGTGGATTGCACCAGAAGAGATGGTCCCATTAAAAGCTAGAGAGTTCATCTTTCATTTAGAACCCGAAGAACTTAAAGCTTATAATGTGTCGAACTATGTTAATACCGCAAAAAATAATAATGAAAGCTGCATTGCTCCAGTTGCGGATTAATTAGTGCCATGAAAAAAAAGAGACCGTAATAACACAGTCTCTTTTTGTTAATGACTTTTTATTCTATGGCTTTCTTTGTTTTTCGATATTCCTTCATCAAATTAACAAACTCATGTGCTTTTGCTTCCGGTGGTCGTGATATTAAGCTGACACCAATAAATAGTACAGATGAAACTATTAGCCCCCATATTCCGGAACCTAGGCCAAGCGGTTTTGTACCAGTAGCTTCTAGATAAAGTACTAAAAGCGCTGTTACAATTACACTAACGATAACTCCTAAGGAAGTTCCACGCTTCCAGAAAAATGTCCCGACAATAGCTGGAACACCAACGATTAACCCAGATGAAGCAGCAACAGACAAGACAGCGATTAAATCTAACTCCAGTTCTGCAAAAGCATAGGCTAATATAGCGATTACTGGAATAATAATTTTTCCGACTTTTAATTGCTTTCGATCGTCTGGCCGACTTTTCATGTTCCCATAGACATCTCGAGCAAACATAGAGGATAAGGTAAGCATGATAGAATCAATGGTGGATACCGCTGCAGCTAAGATTCCAACCATTACGATTACGCCTAATAGTGGAGGAACAGCATCAGATGATAACAGACTAGGAGTTGCTAGGTCTGCTTTTTCTAAGTCTGGGAAAAGCTGTAAAGCTGAAAATCCCCACATAACCGATACAAATGTATAGATTAATCCGAATACAAGAAATCCGATTAACATTTGTCTTAAGCCTTTAAAGGAATTCGGCATGAATAGTCGTTGGCTTACCTGTGGATTCGAAATACTAAAGAAAAACCATGGTATGGTTAATCCCAAGAAAGTTAAAATGCTAAAATAACCATTTCCTGGTACAGCTAACATTTCTGGTTGTGTTGTTTGTAAATTATCGAAAAACTGTCCAAATCCGCCAAGCGAATGGACGATTAAGATTACCACGATAGTAGATGTAATAATCATAAATATTGCTTGAAGGGAGTCGGTCCAAACCACTGAACGAATTCCGGCAGCATAAGAGAAGAACAGAGCGAGCGCGATAGCGATGATAACCCCGGTAGAAAAAGAAATCGAGCCACCTGTCATTCCTTGTAATAAATATCCAACACCGGCCAATTGTACGGCGCTATATGGAATTAGGAATAGACAACTCATGAGTGCAATAACTATTGCAGCAGACTTACTTTGATACCGATCCCCAATCATTTCCGATGGCGTCACATACCCATTTTTCTTTCCAGCTAACCAGAATCTAGGTCCAAATATTAAAATTAGCGAAACACCTATAAAATAAATTATTTCAAAACCAAGTGCACCGACCCCGCCTTGATAAGTAAGCCCAGCTAGTCCAACCATCATAAAGGCACTGTAAGTCGTAGCACTATAACTAAGCGCGGATAATATACCATTCATTTTACGATTGCCAATAAAGTAACCCGACATTCCAGGGAGATTTCCTTTTCTAGATAATAAAGCAATCGTGGATGCGATGATAATATAGATAATAATTCCCCAAATGACAAAACTAGTATTCAATTCTATTCACTCCAATCCCTTGTCAGCATGATGTTTGCAATAATAATAACAACGCCTGTTATACCCCAGAACAAAAAGCTACCTGTCCAAGATTGAACAGCCGATAGCATGGTGTATGGAATAATATAGGCCAAGAGAATGGTTATAATGATAATGATTCCCCAAATACGTTTCATTTGTATTCTCCTTCATTTCATAATTTAATAGATTCACTAAAAACTTTACATGTGTCTTTACACATATATTTACACATATGGTATAAAAAATCAATTGTAATTTAAAAATGACATATTAGTCTGTTACGAATAGGTAAGGTATAATAAGAGAAAATCGTGTAACGTTAGTGTGTATAATAAGTGAAAAAGTATGCGGAGGTTGTACCAATGACGGGAGAAGCGAAAAAAATTCTAGGGGAAAAAAGAAGAAGTTTGATTCTAACTTGGTTAAAGGACGAGCGTGAGCCTATTACAGGGAAAGAGCTATCAGAGCGTTCCAATGTAAGTCGTCAAGTCATTGTACAAGATATATCTCTTTTAAAAGCAACAGGTGAGCCGATTATGGCTACCGCTAGGGGTTATGTTTATTTACGTGATAATCATGAGAACGAACGAGCAACTCGTGTAATCGTTGTGAAGCATATAGCAGAACAAACAGCTGAGGAGCTTTACACATTAGTAGATCATGGAGTTACAGTAAGAAATGTAATGGTGGAACATCCAATATACGGTGATATAACAGGCTCCTTAATGATTAAAAATCGTAAGGAAGCGGATGCTTTTTTAGAGGAATTAAAACATACAGGGGCATCGTTGCTTTCTAGGCTTACAGAAGGTGTACATTTACACGAGATTGAAGCAGAGAGAGAAGAACAGTTAGATCAAGCCTGTGAGGCGTTACGGATGTTAGGGTATTTATTAGAGGATTAACAATATATTTTAGAAAAAAGGACAATTAACCCTTTAATAAGGGAATTGTCCTTTAAAACATTAAGCTCGTTCTTGTTCCTTCTCTTTTCTTGCAACCTCTAAGAACCTCTTCGTTTCATAAACGACTACACCAGATAGTCCTAGTAACCCAATTAAGTTTGGAATTGCCATTAGGGCATTCATCGTGTCCGAAATATTCCAAACTAGATCCAACGATTGAACTGCACCCCAGAAAATAGCTAATACAAATATGATACGGTAAATCGGAACAGCACGATCATTGAATAAATAGGCAATACATTTTTCACCGTAGTATGACCACCCAACCATTGTGGAAAAGGCAAATAATACAATGCCAATGGTGACAATATAACCACCCCAGTCACCTAAGAACGCTGTGAAGGATGCCTGTGTTAGAGGGCCTCCAGATAAGCCACTACCGGCAAGATCTGCCATCACAATGGTAATTCCAGTAATGGAACATACGATAATCGTGTCGATGAATACCTGAGTCATGGAAACTAGCGCTTGCCTACCTGGATAGTCTGTTCTAGCAGCCGCGGCAGCAATTGGTGCAGAACCTAGACCGGCTTCATTGGAGAATACACCACGAGCCACACCATAGCGAATAACCGAACCAAGTAGCCCACCGCCTACAGCACTCGCTGTAAATGCATCCGTGAAAATTAGACTAATTGCCGCTGGTACCAAATCGAAGTTAAACACAATAATAGCAAGTCCACCAAGTACATAGAATAAAGCCATAATAGGAACAAAGAAAGCCGTTACCTTTCCGATACTCTTAATTCCACCAATGATGACGAGGCCAGCTAATAAGGTTAGGGTTAGCCCAGTAACCCAAGTAGGTACATTAAAAGAGCTGCTTAATGCATCAGAAACTGAGTTAGACTGAACCATATTTCCTATACCAAATGCTGCACAAGCACCAAATATGGCAAAGAGAACGCCAAGCCATTTCGCATTTAAACCTTTTTCTAAGTAGTACATCGGTCCCCCAGACATTTCACCTTTACTGTTTTCAACTCGATATTTAACCGCAAGTATAGCTTCAGCATATTTTGTTGCCATGCCAAAAAATGCCGTAAGCCACATCCAAAACACAGCACCAGGGCCTCCTAAAACAACAGCAGTTGCTACCCCAACGATATTTCCAGTACCAATGGTAGCTGCCATAGCCGTTGTTAAGGCTTGAAAATGGCTAATATCACCTTTTGATTTTTTATCCTGTTTACTTGGGCTAAACGCTAGACGTAAGGCATAGGGAAGTGTGCGAAACTGTAGAAATCCAAGACGCAAAGTTAGGTATATACCGGTTCCAACAATAAGAATTAATGTTGGTGGTCCCCAGACAAAATCATTAATACTACTTATTATTTTTTCCATATGACCCCTCCTTTTCTTATTTATTATAGATATAATATTTAGAACATTCAATAAGTATTGCGAGTTTCCTCTATCATATCACTTAAAACTTATGGCGATATTGATTATAATAGATACGAAAGGTGGATACGTCAATATGATTAAAGTTTTATTTGTATGTCTCGGAAATATATGTCGCTCTCCAATGGCTGAGGCAGTGTTTCGCCATTTAGTAGAGAAGAAAGGATTATCAGAACAGATTAGTGTTGATTCAGGTGGTATAGGCAGTTGGCATATTGGAGAAGCACCGCATACTGGGACTAGAAAAATACTAGATCAACAGAATATTACTTATACTGGGATGAAAGCGAGACAAGTATCTGAAAAAGATTGGCATGATTTTAATTATATTATTGCGATGGATGACCAAAATATAAATGATTTGCAAAAAATTAATTCTAAAACTGAACATGTTGTCGTTGCTAAGTTGATGGATTTTGTGACGGAACCAAAAGAACTAGAGGTTCCAGATCCATATTATACGGGAAATTTTGATTACACATATGAATTGGTTTCAGAGGGGTGTACCCATTTACTTTCGTATATACAGAAGAAACACAACATACAAAAAAGGAGAGATATTGATTGGGTAAAAAAAGATTGATTTCAAGTATTGCTGTTGGTGCGGCTATAGGTGGCATTGTAGCGCTTTTTGATTGGGATACAAGGAATTATGCAAAGCATAAATTAGCCAATGTGAAAGATAAATCTGTCGATATAATGAGAAATCCAGCTTTATCAGTTCATAATGCGCGAGTAGCAATGGAAGAATTTAGTGAGAGCTTCGCATATCAAACTGAAAACGCAGTTAATGCATTAGAACAAGTAGAAAATACATTAGTCAAAGTAACCTCCAAACCTAAACAAATAGAAGGTTAAATACTATTCGAATACAGATAAATATGAATCAGGGACATAGCGCTGACCCCTGTTCTTTTCTGATGTGGGAGGTTATAGCTTGGATCAAACGATAACCTTTATAAAAAAGCTAATTGGACGAATTCTAGAAGTAGAAGCATTTGGTCTTGCCGCACAATTAGCTTATTTTTTTCTTTTATCCTTATTTCCTTTACTCGTTGTTCTTATAACATTAGTAGGTTACCTTCCAATTGATACTGGTGTTTTGATTAGGATATTATCTTCTGTTGCACCACCAGATTCCATGCAATTAATCGAGGCAAATGTGGATCAACTTGTATCACAACAAAATGGACATTTATTATCGATTGGGATTATTGGTACATTATGGGTTGCTTCGAATGGGATCAATGCCATTATGCGTGTATTTAACCGTTCCTATGAGGTGGAAGAAGATAGGTTTTTCCTTATCTCGCGATTGATTGCGATTGTTCTTACAATTGCGATGATCGGTGTTATTGTTATTGCTATTCTGTTACCAGTTCTTGGTCGAATGATCGGAGTCTATTTATTTTCTTTCTTTGGATTATCAGAGGACTTTCTTACGGTTTGGGAGATGCTGCGTTGGGTTGTAACATCGGTCGTATTCTTTATTGTGTTCCTCTTTTTATATAAGTTTGCACCGAATATAAAGGTTTATTTTCGTGAAGCTTTTTGGGGAGCACTATTTGCCACGATAGCCTGGCAGCTGTCATCTTACGCATTTTCCTATTATGTATCCAATCTTGGGAATTACTCAACGACTTATGGTAGCTTGGGAGCAGTTATAACATTAATGATATGGTTTTATTTATCTGCCTTTATTGTCATTATCGGTGGAATACTCAATGCAACCATAAGCAAAATGAAGCATGAGGACTACTAGTTAGTCCTCATGCTTCATTTTAACAAACGCAGTCCATTTAGAATTACTAATATCGTACTTCCTTCATGGCCAATTACACCGAACGGAAGGTCAATGGCTTGGAAATAATTTGAAAGTATGAGAATCACAATTACACCAATTGAAAAGAAAACATTTTGTTTTATAATCCGATTCATTCTTTTAGAAAGTGTAATCGCATTGATAATCTTAGATAGGTCATTTTTCATCAATATAACATCCGCAGTCTCTAAGGCTACATCTGTGCCTTCCCCCATTGCTATGCCTACATTAGCAGTTGCTAGAGAAGGAGCGTCGTTGATCCCATCTCCAACCATGGCAACATGCAGGTAATTTTGTTGTAATTCTTTTACATGGTTAACTTTCTCTTCTGGTAGACAATTAGCAATGTAAGCATCCATTCCAACTTCTTCCGAGATAGCTTTGGCTGTCCGTTCATTGTCTCCGGTTAGCATGATTGTTTTGATGCCAGATTGTTGTAAGGATTGAATGGCCATTTTAGTATCTCTTCTAATAGTATCCTTAAGTCCAAACGCTGCAATAATTCTATCTTCTGTTTTTACGAATACAACGGTTTTCCCTTCACTAGCTAATTGGTTTAAGACACCATCATGGAAGGCTTCAGCTAGTTCTTTGCCAACATATTCTGGTTTTCCAATCTGCCACAACTGGCCCTCAACTAAGGCTTCTATACCTTTCCCACTAATATTTCTCAAATCAACTACATCGATTACCGTTTTAGTTTGACCTATTTGTTCCTTGCTGTAAGAAGTAATCGCATTGGCTAGTGGATGTGTTGATTGACTCTCGATAGCACCAGCTATAGCTAGAACAGCATCTGTATCCGTCCCTTGTGCATAAAAAGCATCTGTAACCATTAAATCACCTTTTGTTAATGTTCCAGTTTTATCAAAAGCGATTGCCTTAATATGGCTAAGGTTTTCCAGGTGCACCCCACCTTTAAATAGAACGCCTTTACTAGCACTTGCTGAAATAGCGGAAAGCATTGCTGGCATAATAGAAGCAACAAGTGCACAAGGAGATGCTACAACTAATAAGATAATAGCTCGATAAACGCTTTCTTCCAACGACCAATTCAATAGTAAATAAGGTAAAAACAACATGATACTAAACGCTACTAGAACAACTTTTACATAAGTTCCCTCAAATTGTTCAATAAATAATTGAGAAGGAGATTTTTCTTCCTGTGCAGATTGTACGAGATTAATGATTTTCTGAAACATAGTTTCATCGGCGCTTTTTGTAATCGAGATTGTAATCGCTCCATCTAACGAAACAGTACCAGCTAGCACTTCTTGTTTTCTTGTCCTCGTTACTGGTATAGACTCACCGGTAATGGCACTTTCATCAATGGAGGTTGAGCCGGTACGAATAATGCCGTCAGCAGGAATCCTTTCACCTGCCCGAACAAAAATCGTATCGCCAATCTTTAATTGTTTGATCGGAACGATTTCTTCTTGACCGTTGGTAATTCTAGTTGCTTCTTCTGGTTGAAGCTCAAGTAAGGCGGAAATTTCCTCTTTGCTTTTATTCATCGTATAGGTTTCTAATGCACCTGATAAAGCAAAAATAAAAATCAGTATAGCGCCCTCTGTCCAATAGCCGATTATAGCTGACCCAATGGCAGCGAATATCATGAGCAATTCGACATTAAGCTCTTTATTTTGGATGGTTTCTGTAATTCCCTCTTTTGCCTTTGCATATCCACCAATACTAAAGGCGAGGAGATGAAAGAGGACGAACCAAGTAGAGGATAAATGACTCTCTAATAGCCAAGTGACAAGGATAATAAAGCCACTGAATAAAGCGGCAATTAATTCAAGATGAGGTACTGATTTTATTAACCACTTTGTGGGTTGCGTTGTTACTGATTTAGGAAATATAGCCGATCTCCATTCCATTAAAAGCCCTCCTAACATAGTAATTACTAATTAATAATTATTATAATTTAATATTTACTATTATCATAACACAAGATATACGCCAGTCAATAAAATGTTTCCTCAAAACATGTACTACTAAAAGTGTAGAAATAACCATAACAGTTAATTCGCTAATTTAAATAATTTGAACGCTTACAATAATGTCTGTTATAATCAAAAAGATCATTAAAATATAACAGACCAAAGGGGGCTTTAAGGTGAAGAAAATTTACCTTGTGTTAATTGTATTAAGCATAGTATTTCTTCTCGCTGCGTGTGGAGGAAATGAAAACGATCAAGTAGAGGATGCCATCTGGGAGAGTATCCAAGAATCTGGCGAGATTGTAGTTGGAACTGCGGGAACATTGTATCCGGCTTCGTATTATCCTGAAGGATCTGATGAACTAACGGGGTATGATGTAGAGGTTTCTCGAGAAATCGCCAAGCGACTAGGTGTGGATATTAAATTTGAAACGATGGCTTTTGATGCTATGTTATCTGCATTGCAAAGTGGTCGTGTTGATATTATTCAAGCAGGGCCAAGAGAAGCAAGTCGTGAAAAATTCGCTTTCTCAGAACCAATTAAATATTCATTTTCGACAATGATTGTTCGTGCAGATGACCTATCTGGCATTCATACATTGGAAGATTTAGAAGGTAAAAAAGCTGGCGGAGCGGCAACTACAGTATATAGTGATATCGCTAGAAAATTTGGTGCAGAAGTTATCACCTATGGAAATGTGACGAATGATGCATATTTGCGTGACGTGCACAACGGGCGTACAGACGTAGTTATTAACGATTACTACCTTCAAGCTTTAGCCATTCAAGCATTTCCAGAATTCAATATTACCTTACATCCTGACCTTCGTTTCCATCCAACTACAAATAATGTCGTAATGCCAAAAGAAGCAACGGTATTATTAGATAAGGTAAATGAAGTTGTTGCTGAGATGAAAGAGGATGGTACATTAACAAAGATTTCAGAAGAATTCTTTGGAGGACTGGATGTATCGAAAGAGACGGAAGAGGAAGTTATTGAAATCGAAGGAATCGAATAATAGGTGATGAAATGTTTGAAATTGATAGAGTTCAATTAGATAAATTATTTGATCCAAAGCTTGCATGGGATAGCTTACCGTTTTTATTAGAAGGGGTACCAATGACCATCTCGCTTGCTTTAATCGGAATGGCTATTGGTCTGATACTAGGATTTTTTATTTCACTAGCAAGAAGTTCATCAAATTTTATCCTTCGTTGGCCATCAAGGATATATATATCGTTTATGCGAAGCACACCAATTATCGTGTTTCTATTCTTGATTTATTATGGTTTACCGATCATGGGAGTCAAATTAACCGCCTTTGTTGCTGCATCGATTGCGTTTGGGTTAAATAGTGCAGGATATATTGCAGAAATCTATCGAGCAGCACTATCTAGTGTGGATAAAGGGCAATGGGAAGCGGCTAAGGCATTAAATATACCGTATTGGAAGGCAATGCGATTAATTATCTTGCCGCAAGCAATTCGTATCGCCATTCCACCTTTAGCTAATGTATTTTTAAGTGTGATGTTAGGAACTTCACTGGCTGCTATTATTACGGTACCAGAGCTATTCCAAAAATCACAAATAGTAGCTGGACGTACTTTTGATGCGATGACCATGTATATTATGGTTGCTTTCGTCTATTGGCCGATTGGAATTGCTATATCTTATTTACAAGATAGATTAGAAGCAAGGTATGGCAAATATGTGGATATTAAAGCAAATCGAGCGATAAATTAAGAGCACATTAGATGTAAATAAAATACTCCCCTCGGACAGACAGATAAACTGTTTTGCCTGAGGGGAGTATTTTTTGTCCAAACATTCACCCTTAGTGAAAATTAATTACTAACCATAACGGCACTGTTTCGCTTCATTAACATCGCACCTATAATCAGTGCTAAAACAGCTGCAATAACATAGAAGAACGATACATGAGGGAATATATCAATAAATATACCACCTAAATAGGGTCCACCTAAGCTCCCGATACTAAATGCGATACTACATAACAGGTTTCCTGCTGGTAATAATGACTGTGGGAGTAAATCCGTCATATAAGATATTCCTAATGAGTATAGTGAACCAACAAAGATTCCCGCTAATGTAAATAGAATAAATAACGGGATAACAGATGCCTCGAATAAAGCCGCACCGATAAAACAGAATAGACCAAGTGTTAAGATGATTAACAGGATTTTTCTCCTTCCAATTCGATCACTCAGTATTCCAAGAGGTAGTTGAGAAATTAGACTTCCACCAGCAAAGCAAGGAATAATCAATGAAAGCATGTCTACATCATGACCAATCCGAAGGCCGTATATGGGAAAGGTAGCGTGAAGAGTTGCCTCCAAGAACCCATAAGCAAGCGGCGGTAATAAAGCAATCCATGCGATCTTAGTTGTCTGAATGAATCGCTTAAGAGAGCTGTCTTTCGTTGTTTCTACACTTGGTGCTTCGCTACTTGGTAGTCCATTACGGACAAATAACATTAGGGACCATACGATAGTACTTAATAGTGCAGATGCAATAAACGGTAGTGCTTCATTCACCTCTAATAGCCTGGTAAATAATGGGCCAATCGCAAATCCTAATCCAAAGGACATTCCATAAAGTGAAATGCTTCTTCCCCTCGTATGCTTATCTACTGTTGTGGTAATCCATGTTTGTGTCCCAAAGTGTAGCATATTATCACCAATACCAATTGCTACTCTCAGGATAAACCAGAACCATAGCGCTTCCCACAAAGGGAATAATAATAAAGAAACAATAACCAATAAACCACCAATTAAGATAATCGGTTTAAATCCAAATTTCTTCATTGGTTTTTCCATGAAAGGAGAAGCTAGTAAAACCCCAATGTATAATCCTGTAGCATGTAAGCCATTGACAGAAGAACTTACACCGCCCTGTTCTAAAATTATCGCCAGTAGTGGCATAAGCATTCCTTGTGATAAACCAGAAATCATCACAAGCAAAATTAAAATCCAAAAGCGAAAACGATCTAATATCATTTTTTGTTCCCCCCTATAGATGACATGTATGTATAAAATTGCAAGCACACGAAAAAACTAAGGCAAAAAGAGAGGAATGGGCATGATGAAAAACAATTATATTATAGCATTAATCATATTTTTACTTGCAATATACTCTCCAATTATCGTCCTAGCTAAAGAGAAAGGAGAGAAAGAGAAGAATGACTATGAAATTCCTAGTCATGTCTTAGATATTGCAAAAGAAAATACCTATCCTAATTCCAATGAAGATGAGGAAGTTATTGAGCCAAGTAAACTCACACAAGAATTAATGGATAGTACCGATGTGAAAATTAGTAACCCAAACTTAATCAAAATGTTGAATGAATCCACCATTAACCCATCTCCAATTGGTATTGGCTATCGAGGAATGGTGTTTCTTGGACGATGGCCTCTACACTACGAATCGGATGATACCAATATAAATTGGGAGTATCAAAAGATTAACGTTAACGAGCTTAATAATATGGGTGGAACAGATAATCAAAAGCTAAGTTTTAATCAACAAGCCCAAAAAGAAGTAAAGGGTGCTTTAACAAATAAGATTAACAACCCTAATGATGTGAAACAAATGATGATTATGACATCTAAACAAAAGACTAAATTACCACTTTCTTATACTACTACCATTGGCGCAGGAACGAAAAAAACGAATTCCTATGGTGTTCCTCCAGAGAAATACGGCTACTTACATGCCTTTGCACCTGCGGTAAATGAAAAAGGGAAAGTAACATTTGGAGAAGTTTATATTGAACTAAAAGGAACGAAGAAATCACTCGTTATTAAAAATGTGACAAAGCAAGGTATCGGTGCGTGGATACCAATCCAAGATCATGTATCTTTTTCATTTGAATTAAAATAATCCCCTTCTAAAAGTTCTGATTCTATAATGGTTTCAGAGCTTTTTTAGTTAATTTGTATAGAATTCCAGATCTTGGTGAAAATAATAAGTTGACTAAAATACTTCAATGCTTTATCATGTTAAAGTAATGAAGCGAGAGAGTTAAGGGGGAAGACAATATGGAATGGGTAGTCATTGTATCCGTATTAGTAATGACATTATTAAGCTTATTAAGGGTTAACGTAATAATCTCTGTTATCATTGCAGCTGTTGCTGCAGGATTAATGGCAGGATTGAATGTTATAGAAGCAATTGAGATGCTTGTAAATGGAATGGGTGAGCAAGCAAATACAGCGTTAAGTTATATATTACTAGGAGCTTTTGCAGTAGCTATTAGCTACACAGGTATTACAACTATATTAGTTAACTATTTAATCAAGATATTAACCGGCAAGAAAACGATGCTCCTACTAGCTATAGCAGGTGTTGCTTCTTTATCACAAAATGCTGTACCGGTGCATATCGCGTTTATCCCAATTTTAATCCCACCACTATTGAAACTATTTGATAAGATGCGGGTTGATCGTCGTGGGGTGGCAGTAGCATTAACATTTGGTTTAAAGGCTCCTTATATTCTGATTCCCGCAGGATTTGGCCTTATTTTCCACCGTACAATCTATGATGGCATGGTACAAAGTGGTGCAACTATTACAATGGGAGAAGTTGCAAAATCAATGATTATCCCCGCTTTAGGAATGGTAGTTGGTTTATTCATTGCTATTTTCATCACATATCGTAAAGATAAAGAGCCTAAATCGGATGTCGCAGGGACAGCTGCTTTTGTCAACCAAGATTTAGAAGAAGTTAGCTTTAATATAAAGCATGTACTAACGATTATAGCAATCCTTGGTGCTCTAGTAGTCCAAATCATTACTGGAAATCTAATTCTAGGTGCATTAACAGGTCTACTATTAATGGTATTATTCTTTGTTGTTCCATTTTCTAAAAGTGATAAAATCGTGGCAGATGGTGTCAGTATGATGAGCTCCATCGCATTCGTAATGCTTGTAGCATCCGGGTTTGCCAATGTTATAAAAGAGACGGGTGCAGTGGATGCCCTAGTTGAAGCATCCTCTGGATTTCTAGGAGATAATAAGGCAATCATTTCGTTTGTCTTATTAGTAGTCGGATTAGTGATTACGATGGGTATTGGATCATCGTTCGGAACGATTCCAATTGTAGCTGCATTATTTGTTCCAATATGTTTAGCGGCTGGTTTTTCGCCACTGGCAACAGCAGCACTAATAGGAACAGCTGGTGCACTTGGTGATGCTGGCTCTCCTGCATCTGATAGTACACTTGGGCCAACATCAGGATTAAATGCAGACGGAAAGCACAATCACATTTGGGATACATGTGTTCCTACATTTATTCACTTTAATATTCCACTATTCATCTTTGGGTGGGCAGCATCATTGTTCTTATAAACGAAGATGTAGGTAAATAGATTATAAGTGAATAAAAAGAACTGATTTAGCAAAAGGTAAGAAAAAAATAGGTGGGGTATCATGCATAAAGGGCATTTCGTATTAGCATCTACCATCATATTTTTTCTTGCCTTTTTTTATATGAATGTAGATGAGGCAGAAGCTTATGGTTGGGGTTATAAGAAAAACAAGAATCATGAGAGGCCAGATATAGGAAAGTATCATCAAATATTAAAAGACTATGGTAGTTATTATGTTGATGATTCTGGTGATAAAACACTTTACTTAACCTTTGATAACGGCTATGAGCAGGGATTTACCGATGAAATATTAGATGTATTAAAAAAAGAAAAGGTACCTGCTACGTTTTTTGTGACGGGACATTATGTTAGTAGTGCCCCTGATTTAATTAAGCGAATGGTAGATGAAGGACATATAGTAGGAAATCACTCCTATCATCATCCAGATTTTACGATATTAACGAAGGAAGTTATGAAGCGGGAACTGGAAACCTTGGAAGAGGCGGTTGCGAAAATATCTAAACAAGATGACATAAAATATGTCCGTCCACCTAAAGGGATGTTTAATCAACAGACATTGGAATGGGCAAACGACTTGGGTTATATTCATGTATTCTGGTCGCTAGCAATAATCGATTGGGATACAAAAGCCCAAAAAGGTTGGCAATATGCTTATGATCAAGTGATGGAGCAAGTTCATCCAGGAGCTATTATTCTCCTTCATGCCGTATCAGAGGATAATGCACAAGCGTTAGAGAAAATTATCCAAGACTTAAAGAAAGATGGATACACGTTTAAAAGTCTAGACGAATTGGTAATGAAAGATAAAGTATCAGAGCCGATTTACGGTTATTGAAACATACTAAGATTAGTGGGTAAGGTCATCGACGGGTGACTTTTCCCACTATTTTTCTTTTTAGAGGTATAGTAAGGCTGGGACAAAACTAAAACAAAGGTAATAACAAACGAACCATCACCACATTAGCCCCGGAAATATACGGAGACTCCTGTGGGAGGAAAGGCATCGGTGAGACCCCAGGGGAGCGTTAGCTCTGAGGAGGCTCACCAGCCGCCCGACGGTAAAGAAGACACTGCGAGGTCTTTTCGAGCAGATGTCGCACTTATGCTGTGATGAAGTGTAAAGAAGACACTGCGAGGTCTTTTCGAGCAGATGTCGCACTTATGCTGTGATGAAGTGTAAAGAAGACACTGCGAGGTTTTCTCGAGCAGGTGTCGCCCCTGTACTGGAAGCAACCGCAAGTATATTTCCGGGGCGGGTTTGATGCGCTAACTTTAATGTTCGGTATATCCTATGTGTAATAGTATTGTCCCAGCTTTTTTTCACTTAAATTATATTTTAACATTTCAAAATTTTTGTTATAATAATTGGAAATAAGCTAAGGGAGTTGATGAGGTGAAGCGAGAGGATCTAATTGCTCCTATGGACTATAACATAGTGATGGAAATGGAGAAGCATGTGCAGCACGAAAACAGAAAAGCGTTAATTTGGGAAGACGAAGAAGGTAGAAAACGGGAAATTACATATGGTCAACTCATGAAAAACGTGAATAAAATTGGAAACGTTTTCCTGGAAAGTGAATTAAAAAAAGGTGATAAGCTTCTCGTCATGATTCCACGTAGAATTGAAGCTTATGAGGTTTATTTAGCGGCCTTAAAGGCTGGCATTATAGTTGTTCCTAGTTCCGAAATGCTAACAACGAATGATTTACAATACCGGATAAGCCACGGAGAAGTAAATGGTGTGGTAAGTTATCATACTTTTACCGAGCAATATAAAGATCTTCATGAATATGACTCTCTTATAAAGTTTGCAGTCGGCAGACCAGTCGATAATTGGTATTTTCTCGATGGGCTGATGGAGGATTCATCGCCTAGGTTAGAAGTGGCAGCTACAACAAGAGATGACACGGCTTTTATCTCTTATACATCTGGTACTACTGGCAACCCTAAAGGCGTTGTGCATACCCATGGCTGGGGATTTGCTCACCTTAAAACAGCTCCAGAAAATTGGCTATGTGTAAAAGCTGGAGATAAGGTCTGGGCTACAGCAGGACCTGGCTGGCAAAAGTGGATATGGAGTCCATTCTTATCGGTTCTAGGTATGGGGGCTACAGGCTTTATTTATAATGGAAGATTTAACGCAGAAAAATATTTAAGCTTATTAGAAGAAAATAAGATTAATGTCCTCTGTTGCACACCAACAGAGTATCGCCTAATGGCTAAGGTTGATGATTTAAGTAGATATCAGCTAACACATCTTCATAGTGCTGTTTCTGCTGGTGAACCATTAAATGTGGAAGTGATTAATACATTCCGTACCTACTTCAATGTGACCGTTAGGGATGGCTACGGACAAACAGAAAACACATTATTACTAGGTGTCATGAAAAACATGGAGGTTAAACCAGGTTCCATGGGTAAACCAACACCTGGGAATGATGTAGAAATTATAGATGAATTTGGTGAACCAGTAGGAGTCAATGTAGTTGGTGATATCGCTGTTCGTTTAAACAGTCCTGCTTTGTTTAAAGCGTACTATAAAGATGCAGAACGTACTAATGCTTCACGGCGAGGGGATTTTTATATAACAGGAGATCAAGCTCGAAAAGACGAGGACGGATATTTCTGGTTTGAAGGTCGTAGTGACGATATCATCATTAGCTCAGGTTACACGATCGGACCATTCGAGGTGGAAGATGCTCTAGTGAAACACCCACATGTCCAGGAGTGTGCTGTTGTAGCAAGTCCGGATGCGGTACGAGGAAGTATTGTAAAAGCCTTCGTTGTTCTAAAACCAAATGTTCAAGAAGAACCAGGTCAATTAACGAAGGAATTACAAGAGCATGTCAAATCATTAACCGCACCTTATAAATACCCTAGGGAAATAGAATTTATAAAAGAATTGCCCAAAACTATCTCTGGGAAGATTAGGCGGGTAGAATTAAGGAAGAAAGAAATAGAACGGAAGGTATCACAATAGCAGCCGATTGGCTGCTATTTTTTATGGGAAAAGGGATAGAACTGCTGAATGGATGAATTAGATTAGCGCATAGGCAGTAAATAATTGATAGGAAGGTTCAATTGATTAAATAAGGGGATATAGGGATAGGAAGTGAGCGAAAGAGTATGAACTATGGTTTTAGAGATGACCTACAAAACAGTACGATACGTGTTCACTATTGCCTCTCAAAAAAATGGAACAAAATACTTGAAAGTCAAAAAAGGTCAGAGTATAATAAAATCACAAGGTCAAAGATAGTCAAAGTCAAATTTGATCTTATTGATATTTAATTATCGGGAGGAATGGAAAATGAAATGTCAAAAATGTGGTGTAAATGAAGCGAACATTAATATGGCAATGCAAATGAATCATGAAAAGATGCAGATGCACCTTTGCAATTCATGTTTCCGTGAAATCCAAGAAAATATGATGAATGCAAATGGATTTTTCTCTAATCCTTTTGATGGAGAAAATGATGCATTTGCAGATAACTTTTTCCAAAATAATGGTTCAGCATATTCTAATACATCAACAAAAACAAAGCAAAAAAGAACAAAGCGAAATGGTTTGCTTGATCAACTAGGGAGAAACTTAACCGACGCTGCTCGCGCTGGTGAAATTGACCCAGTAATTGGTCGTGATCAGGAAGTTAAACGTGTTATTGAAACATTAAATAGAAGAAATAAAAATAACCCGGTTCTTATTGGTGAACCAGGTGTTGGGAAAACAGCTATCGCAGAGGGACTAGCTTTAAAAATAGTAGAAGGTCAAGTGCCTGCGAAATTAATTCATAAAGAAGTCTATATTTTAGATGTTGCGTCTCTTGTCGCAAACACAGGCGTCCGTGGTCAGTTTGAGGAACGCATGAAACAGTTAATTAAGGAATTACAAGAACGAAAAGAAACGATTCTGTTCATCGATGAAATTCATCAAGTAGTGGGTGCTGGAACTGCAGAAGGCTCTCAAATGGATGCAGGTAATATCCTTAAACCAGCTTTAGCTCGTGGGGAACTACAAATCATCGGGGCAACTACGTTGAAAGAATATCGAAAAATTGAGAAGGATGCTGCTCTGGAACGTCGCTTCCAACCTATTATCGTGAAGGAGCCATCAGTTGAAGAATCAATTCAAATTCTAAATGGGATTAAAGATCGTTATGAAAGATTCCATGAAGTTCGTTACTCAGAAGAAGCTATTCATGCATTTGTCACATTGTCTGCACGTTATATTCAAGACCGTTTCTTACCAGACAAAGCGATTGACTTAATGGATGAAGTTGGTTCCCGTTTAAACCTAGCTAATTCACAAAAAGATTCTAGCTCTATTCAACGACGAATCGACGAAATCGTGAAGGAGAAGGAAGCTGCAGCTGAACAAGAAGATTATGAACGTGCAGCAAACTTACGCTACCAAGAAATCCAGTTACAAAAGCAGCTTGAAAAGGCTAAAGGTAAAGAGCAAGTCATCGATGTAGATATTTCCGATATCCAACTAATTGTAGAAGAGAAAACAGGTATTCCTGTAACAAAACTACAAGCAGATGAGCAAGCGAAAATGAAAAATATCGGTGATAACCTTCGTAAGAAAGTAATTGGTCAAGATGAAGCAGTGGATAATGTGGCAAAAGCAATTCGCAGAAGTCGTGCCGGACTTAAATCTAAATACCGTCCAATTGGATCATTCTTATTTGTAGGTCCAACCGGTGTCGGTAAAACAGAACTTACAAAAGCACTAGCAGAAGAATTATTTGGTACAAGAGATGCAATGATTCGTTTAGATATGAGTGAGTATATGGAGAAACACTCTGTTTCTAAAATTATCGGTGCACCTCCAGGATATGTAGGTCATGATGAAGCAGGACAATTAACAGAACAAGTTCGTCGTAGCCCATATTCCATCATCTTATTGGATGAAATTGAAAAAGCACACCCAGATGTGCAAAACATGTTCCTACAAATTATGGAGGATGGTCATCTAACAGACTCACAAGGTAGGAAAGTAAGCTTTAAAGATACCGTTATTATAATGACAAGTAACGCTGGAACAGGTATGAAATCAATTACAGTTGGTTTCAATAAAGATAAGCACGAATCAGTATCCACATTGGAAAACTTAAGCTCATACTTTAAGCCAGAGTTCTTAAACCGATTTGATGCAATCATTAACTTCAATGAGTTAACAGAAGAAAATCTAATGAGCATTATCGATTTAATGTTAGCTGAGTTAACGGAAGTAATTAAAGAAAATAACATGGAAATTACCATCACTAATGAAGCGAAAAAAGCCCTAGTTAAGATTGGTTATGATCCTAAATTTGGTGCACGCCCATTACGCCGTGTTATCCAGGATAAAATTGAAGATCCATTAACAGACTTACTTTTGGAAGAGGAAAACGTGAATAAAGTTCATGTTTCTGTGAAAAATGGTGAGGTAGTAGTGAATAAAGCGTAAACAGATAAGATGCATTGGTCAAAGTCCAATGCGTCTTATTAATTATATATCGGATGAATTTTCGTTCTTCGTTTTATGACTTAATTTATTTTTTCAAATATGCATTCTCAAGAAACTGTATTTCAACATTTTCTATGTCACACATATTAAATGCTGTTTCGTATTTCCTTTGAATAGAAGATACAAGTTCATCATATTGTTCTTTAGGAATAGATTGTTGCCAAGCAAATTGAAAAGAGAACAGGTTATCTTTCTTCTTTTCATTTGGAGTAAATGTCATATTTTCCTTTGTTGCATAACTATTACCATGTGCTGCTAAGTTGAGCAGTAATACTTCAATTATCTTTTGCTCACGTTCATTAAAGTCATGGTCCGGTTTAGACACCGTAACATCAACCATTGCAATATTTATAGTCATCTCCACCTTTAGTTGTTAATCTGTATATACCTCAAAAGAATGTAGTGTGTTACTCATCATCAATTCCCCCTTTTATCCGATATACTAGTATTCGACAAGAATTTTCAAAATCCTTCATTTTAAGTAATATTTTTGCGACGAAGCACAGTCAATGAGAATTTATAGCATAGGCGACAAAGGATACATAAATATTTCGCTTAGAAACGTGAAAGGATAGTAATGAACTCTTTTACAAAGGATGTATCATTCATGCTGCGACCAACTAGAATTCTCTCCTACTTCTTAATATTTTTTCTTATTTTTGCGATAGACAGTGTACCAGTTCAAAGTCATCAGGCACCGAAAATGGAAGTGCATTTTATAAATGTTGGACAAGGAGATAGTATCTATATAAAGACCCCAAATAAAAAGCATATATTAATTGATGGTGGTCCACCAATGGCAGGCAAAAAAGTAGTCCGTTATTTGAAAGGACTAGGGATTGATAAAATTGATTTAATGATAGCTACCCATCCAGATCGTGATCATATTGGTGGGCTTCCAGCAGTAATGAAGGAATTTAAGGTAAAAGAAATATTAGATTCTGGAAAGCTTCATATTACCCGGGCATATGCGAATTATATAAATGAAGTTCGTAAGCAGGAAATTCCGTTAAAGGTTGCGAAAGCAGGCAAGGAATTGCCAATTGATACACTCTTGGATATTCGAATCCTTAATGCGCACGGCAAGCATAAAAATAATAATCAATCCTCGATTGCTTTAAAGCTCAGCTATAATGACATCGACTTTTTATTGCTGGGAGATATAGAAGATGCCCAAGAGAAAAAAATAGCTGCTAAGTATGATGTACGTGCTGAAATAATTAAAATTGCGCATCATGGTTCAAAAACAAGTAGCTCTGAAAATTTTCTAGAGTTAGTAGAACCTGATATTGCGGTGATAACCTATAGTAAATATAATGACTATGGTCATCCTGTTAACCGAGTGATTAAGAAACTAGTGGAAATGGAAACGAATATATACTCCACTGCAGTTTATGGAGATTTGGTTATCCATACAGAAGGAGAAGACTATATAATATTTCCGCAAAAAGCACCCATACAAGGCATATTAGAGCGTAGCTAAAGAGACAGTCCCACTGAAAAGGTGTGAGACTGTCTCTTTTTTATGGGCTCTTTTATTAATTAAGTTTAATTTTTTCAAAATAATGTTGACAATAAACCTTCAATGCTATATGGTTAGTTACATAAGTAATGAACCATTTAACGAAGGAGCTTAAACATGAAGAATCATTTGGATGATAATAGACCCATATTCCTTCAAATAAAAGAACAACTAGAAGATTCCATCATAAATGACTCCATTAAGGCAGGGGAACGGGTGCCATCTACGAATGAGTTTGCAGCATTTTATAAGATAAATCCAGCTACTGCAGCAAAGGGGATTAATGAACTTGTAGCGGAAGAGATTTTATTCAAACGAAGGGGTGTAGGGATGTTTGTGACAGACAATGCGAAGGAGATTTTGATTGAAAAACGAAAGCAGACATTTTATGAGAACTTTATTCTCCCATTAAGGGAAGAGGCAAAAAAGCTACGAATAAGTGAAAAGGATTTAATGAGAATGATGGAGGGGGAACACGATTATGAAAATTGAGGTTAAGAATTTAACGAAGCAATACGGGAATAAACGAGCATTAGATTCTATATCTTTTATGCTTAATGAGCCGAAGATATATGGCTTACTTGGTCGGAATGGTGCTGGAAAAACTACCTTTATGGAAATATTAGCTGGTCAAATTTTATCAACAAGTGGAGAGATTCTGATTGATGGTGAAAAACCGTTTGATAATCAGAAACTAACAGAATCCATTTGCTTAATTAAAGAAGGTCACAATTTTAAAAAGGATTTGACTATAAAGCATGTCCTAAAGATTAGCTCATACTTTTACCCTAATTGGGATCAATCATTAGCATTAGAGTTGGTGAAGGAATATAACTTGGATTTAAAAGCTAAGGTAAAAGCATTATCAAAAGGGATGGAGTCTGCTCTTGGGATTATTGTTGGTTTAGCTAGTAAAGCACAGGTAACGGTGTTTGATGAACCGTATATTGGACTTGATGCAGCGGCACGAAAGAAGTTCTACGAAATTCTTCTAGAAGAATATGAAAAAGAGCCAAGAACGATTATTTTTTCTACTCATTTAATTGATGAGGTTAGCCTAATGTTTGAAGAAGTCCTCATTATTCAAGATGGAAAACTTGCATTACAGGAAGATGCAGACGTGCTACGAAATAGTGCATGTGCAGTTTCTGGGACGGAAGAATTAGTAGAGAATTTCATTCAAGATAAAGAAGTGATAATGACGAAAAAGCTTGCAGGTATGATGACGGCATATGTGGTAGGGCATTCGGAGGCTGCAATTGCAGCTGGATTATCAGTTGAAGGTGTTCCAATTCAAGAATTAATGATCTATCTTACGGAAAGAAAAGGAGCGTAATCATGAATAAACAGATTAAAGGTTTACTATATTTCTATATTAGTGATATTCGCCATAACATTCTCATATTTTGGTCTATTTTATTATTTATGCTATTAGTCTCTCTTGCTTTTGGAGTGTACCTATTAGGTGTAGAAGATGGCATGTTAGCATTTGGCTTTCCGTTTGCAATTTACTTTTATTGCTTGGTCATAGGATTTACAAGGGTAAAGGAGAGCATTCCTTTTTCCATTAAAATGGGAGCAACTCGTAAGAACATCTTAATTAGTATGGGTATTTATTTCTTAATCATTGCCACGGTACAATCTCTAGTTGCAAATACAATTCAAGAAGTCGTGTTACTTATTACAAAGAATGCAAATATCACATCTTTTATGTTTTTACATCCAGCAATGATAATAGAAGACACTTGGTTAAATCGGGTATTGATTGACATTAGTATCATGTTTTTCCTGCTATCCTTTATGTTCGTCATGGGCCTACTATTCTATAAATATGGTCTTGCTGGTGGGGGACTCGTAGCAGGGGTACTGGTCATATTGCTACTATTTGGAATTGCTAAAGGCTGGATTTATGATATTATTGTCGAGTTCCTAAATCAAGTAAATATAGTATTTTTCTATCAAATGTTCGGGATTGGTTTATTGATCATATTACTTTCCTTTGTGTTTGTCAGAAGAATTACAATAGAGAAGAGAAGATAAACAACACAAGGGACATCCTAACGATAACGACAGGATGTCCCCTAACCTATTATCCAGCCATTTCTTTCCGTTTAAATAGCTGTCCTGAAACGAGAATTAATACGATTGAAATCGCTAGTGTGATAACCCCGGTTAAAATTAAATCGGAATGTAATTCGCCAGTACTCATTGACTCGATAATGTAACTAGATAAGTTATTCGGACTCCAATCCAAAACATGTTGGAAGATCTGGGTTACGATACTCATCGCCATAATCGTTAAAATGGTAAAGAACAGAACTAAACCAGAAGATTTAATCACCGTGTTATAAAAAATGGTCAGTGAAACCACAAGGGTTAACCATAAGCCATAGAAAATAAATGTGATAAGAAAATCGCTGAAAGATATTGTCCCAAATAAAAGATTAATATAGTACCAGCTAACTAATAAGCCTAACAACAGAGATACCCATACTAATAGTAAATAGGAGGCCCATTTAGCTGTAATATAGTTCATATAATGTACAGGCTTAACTAAGATAAGCTCGGAAATACCACTTTTTCGTTCTCCAGCTATTGTTCCCATTGCAATTAAGACTACTACTAGTACTCCTAACATACTTAACTGTGAAAGGCTCATCATCATGACCTCTGGCGGTGCAAATTCAGGTAGTTCGAATGTAGTACCCTCAGGAACCCCACCGACAGAATCAATAATCTGAGGTAAGTAGTATGTCGTTAATGGGTCCATAATGGATATTAAAATCATTACTAATGGAACCCAAATCCACTTCTTATTTCGCCAATTCTCTAGCAGCTCTTTTTGAAATAATGTCATCCATTGCATTACGATTTCACCACCCTCATAAACATATCCTCTAGTGAGGCTTGATTGATTGAAAATGTTGTGATTGGCCAATTCTCTTTAGTAGCTGTGGCTAGAATTTCATCACGTGCACTTTTTACCTCGGAGGCAGTAATGAAAAGAGTGTTCCGTTCTTGTTTTGTACTTATTATAGTTTCTAGATTATTTAGCTTTTCTTGGTAAAGGTTTAAATCTCCTTCCACCTGCAACTCTATTATCGTAGTTTGATATTTTTTACGTAATTTTGCTATCGAACCAGATTCAATGATTTGTCCTTGATGAAGTAAGATAAGTTCATCACTTACTTCCTCAGCATCATTTAAGATATGAGTAGAAAATAAAATGGTCATTTCTTCTTTTAATTTTTCCATTAGAACTAATACTTCTCTTCTGCCAAGCGGATCAAGAGATGCGACCGGTTCATCTAAGATTAATAGTTTCGGGCGGTGAATAATAGCTTGTGCGATACCTAGTCGTTGTTTCATCCCTCCAGAGTAGCGACCAATTCGCTCGTTCTTAGCTTCGTCCGAAATCCCGACTATCTTTAATAGCTCATCTGCCCTTTTTTTCGCCTCTTCTTTAGTGAGCTTTGCCAATTTCCCACTGTAAACTAAAAATTCCTTACCTGTCATCCAAGTGTGGAAAGCAGGATATTGCGGCAAGTATCCAATTTTATCGCGAATGTCATGGTTCTTTTCTTGATTCTCAAATTGAATAGTTCCGTCAGATGGTTTTAACAGTCCAGATAGTGCCCGTAATGTTGTCGTTTTACCTGCACCGTTAGGACCAATTAGGGCAATGCATTTGTTGTGACCAAACTCAAAGCTAATATGGTCCACGACGGTTTTGGAACCATATTTTTTAGTTAGATTATTTACTGTAAGTAAACTCATTTAACGTTGTCTCCTTCCAAAAATGAAGTAGATAATAGGTCCGACCATGCTAACAAAAACAATAATCAGTACCCATAACCATTTCGGGCCATTTGTTTCTCTTACTTTTACTAAGTCTACAATGGCAACAATTAATAAAATTAGCTGAATAATGAAGAACGGTGCAAGTATCGCCCAATTAATATCTCCCATAAAATCTCAACTCCCCCTGAACATAATAATAATTACATCCCTAACAACAGTGGAATGCCTACTGCTAATAAAATTATCCCTAACATAATGCTCCATGCAAGTGGTCGTGCCCAATTAATAGTCCAACCAATTCCAAATCGCTTCTCTAAAAATAGCGCTGGGTCATTCGTGTTAAAGTAAAATATTCCTAGCTTCCAATTGGAATCATCATCCCGATTAATCACTTCTCCATTAGTACCAGTTGACACTTTTATTCTGCTACCACCCTGTCCTGTCGTGATTGCCAAGATGATTGCCCAAAGGGTGAGTATAGCTGTGAAAACTAGCGGTGAAATGGTAAGAATTGCTGGGTTAACTGAGAAAATAAAGGAAAACTGAATGAAAGCAAATAATAGTGTTAATCCGATCCCAGTAACAATAAGGTACATTGACCATCTTCTTCTGAAAATGATATTTTGTTGTAGGGATTCTTCTGGTTTTTCGGCACTAATCTGTTGCTTTGCTTTAGCAATCATAGTATTTAAAAACATAAATAACAGTGTTAAATAAAGACTCATGATTGGCATAGCAAGAAGGATGCGTGTCGATTTATCCTCCCAGTTCGTAACTTCACCGCTCATGTTATATTGAATTGGAATTTGCTCTGGTATACGGTCATAGAACATAAAGGTTATAGTAATCATCGCAAACGTTATGAGAAATGAAATAATAAACCAAGCATTGGAATGGATTAATTTATGACTTCTGAAATCAGTTGAGACGAATATTGCTTGCGCTTTTGCTTGGCCCCAGTTTTCGAGCTGCTTCAACCGTTTCATGGCTCGATGAAAATGTAAGTAGATAAAAAAGGTGCCAATTAGATATAGGAATATTAATAGAGAGAAGGAAAGAGCAAAAGTAATTTCATCTAAGTTATCAATAAAGCTTAGAACTAAAAAAAGTACGACTACTAAAATACTTGCTATTCCAGAAAACTGGACATATTGTTTCCGCAGCTTCTTGATGTTATCCGAATGATAAATATCTTCCGGAATTGATACACCAAAGCTTTCTGTTTTTCGTGTCCAATATGGAATAAACATTGTTAAGATGAAAACCGGAAGTAAAATAAGGAATAGATATATCATATTCATTTACGCAGAACCCCCTTGATAAGTTTCAAAAATCGTAGAACAAAGCCTTAAAAATTCCTCTTCACTAACATCCCGACATATTGATTCAGCAATGAGGGGACGCAAATTTTTCTCCAGCTGCTTCTTATAATTGGCATCGGCCTTAGGAACACCATCCGGATTCACCACAACTCCTTTTTGTCGGTGGATTAGAATAAATCCATCCTGCTTTAATTGTTGATACGCTTTATTAACAGTATGCAAATTTATTCCTATGTCAGAAGCAAGTGACCGAACAGATGGAAGTCCTTCACCAGGTGCAATTTCCTTACGAGCAATCCCTTCAATGATTTGATGGACTAACTGCTGATAAATTGGTTCATTCGATTCAAAATCTAGATTTATTAGCACATTGGAACACGCTCCTTTAAACTGGGAGAGTTAATATCCCAGGTATTTTTATGAAAAGCTTATTTTTTAGTTCTAACTGTTATATTAATAGTATAACAGTTAGAACATGTATGTCAATAAGGATAATCATTAAATTTAGTTTATGGAGGAGGGAATGAATATAAGAGAAGGTAATGGATTAAAGTACTTGGATTTTTTAATTGGAATGAACAATAGGGGGGAGCAGTTGATTAATTAATCTGGGATATTATAGAAGAATGAATGATTGAAGAGGCGAATTGATGAATTTGACCGAAACATCATTTTAAAATAATCATTAAAAGCAACGTTTAGGAAAGGAATAAGTTAACCACAGGATTATCCACAATGAGATACACTATTAATCAGGAATAAACTAAGTTATGCACAGTATTCACAATTAGTTATGGGTACTAATCAACATTATCCTGTGTATAAATTAAGGGGGAAACAGCGCTTTCCTTTTATTTATCCACAAAAAATGGCTTTAGTGTGTGTAACTTTTATAATAGTGAGGTAAAGCTACACATAAACAACTTAAGCATCTAAGAAAACAATTTGCTGTAATAAATTTCATAGTATAAAATGGAACCAATACTACGAGGGGGTGTAGGGGTTGAAGATTATCGTTCAATCATGTATTTTTTCTTTTGTCCTTCATCTATTTTATATCGTCGGAACCTTGTTGGTAGGGCACTTCCAAACGAAGAATTATCAACCTACTATTGCTGGGAATTGGGATACTGTAGAAACACTTCAAAATGAAGTAGCTTTCGGGATAGTGGGTTCACCTCTATACTTTCTGTTCACATTCCTCGGATTAGCACTAGTCTGTGCTTTAATACTTATTTCCTATAAAAAATTTGTTAGAACTAAATAGATATAGCATTGCTTATAGGAAAGGGAAAAAAGGACCGAAGCTTAGCTTCGATCCCCTCTTTGTCTAGCGCGGTCTGCACGCTTAAACTCCTTTTGATACAATACTTCCTGCGTTTTGTTTAGAAACTTATCTCTTACTTCACGCTTTTCTCTCGCCGACATGGTCATCCCTCACTTTTATTCTTAGAATAACCATATCTGTAATATTTATGCAATTTTTATACTACTTCATTATCAGCACTTGCTTCAAGGTTCGCAAATTGTTGATATGATAGGTAATGCTCTCTAGAAATTGCAAAGATATCATATATTTCTTCGTTCTGATTTACTTTTTGATAAATTTCTGGGTAAATGGTGTTTCCTAAGGCTACATAAGGAAGTTTTAGAACGGCTTTTGTAGAGCGGAGATTTGTTTTTCGTACCTTCATGAAGATAGTCTCGATTTCATAATCAAAGAATAACTCATCGAAAAACTGCTCCTTAGCAAGTCGATTATACCCTTTCCCGAAATAAGGCTGGCCAATCCATGTTGCCAAAAAACCGTGATTCTGTTCGATATCAAACAGATTAATCGTACCGATTGCCTGCTGATATTCGTCTAAGATCGTCCTTGAGATTAACTCACCGCGTTCTTCTGCTTCAATTGTCTTTTTGGTGATGAAGTAAAACTCATCAGTAGTTGTTGCCTTATGTCTAACATATGGGAACACATCTGGGTGTGACATCAGTTCAAACAATACTGGCACCTCATGTAATTCACGCTTTTTTAGCATCAAAAAACCCTCCTTATTTATGCAGGAGGGTAACCAAAGAAAAGGAAACCTAGTTGGTAGCCCACCCGCGAATTTTTATTAAGATCAACAAAAATTCGGGGTGGGAATCGAACCCACTAGAACCAGTCAAAAAACTGGTGGCGCACCATTTGCCTTCCCTATTATATTTGGGCAATTTGGAAAGTATAACGTTCTTTCCTAGTTGCATAAGAAAAACTATCATACTCACAAAAGATCAGTGAATATGTGCTCTTCTAGACGTTTCGATTTGTAACAATACATATAATACTATGATTATCACCAAAATGGAACAACTTTTTTATCAAAAATATCGACAAAATTTGTTAATTTTTCTTTACATCAGCAAATAGTTGATTTAACGCTAATTCCAGCGTTGGATATGTGAATTGGAACCCGTTTTCGATTGCTTTATTTGGTAGCACATACTGTCCTTTCAACACCAGTTGACTCATCTCCCCGGTAACAGTACGGACTAAAAGCCCGGGAGTAGGAAACCAATAAGGACGTCTTAGACTCCTGGCAAGAATCTGATTAAATTCCTTATTCCGAGATGGGGTTGGAGCTGTCACATTGAGAGCACCAGATATGTGTTCATTTTGGATAGTGAAAATCAACATATCCACGACATCATCTATATGAATCCAAGAGGTCCATTGCTCACCTTTACCAACTTTACCACCGACAAATAATTTCGTAGGTAGCGACATAAGTGGTAATGCACCACCATCTCTACCTAAAATCACACCGAATCGTGCAAATATCGTTCGAATAGCCATACCTTCCGCTTGCTTAGCTGTATTCTCCCATGCTACTACAACATTAGCTAAAAAATCATCCCCAGGCTTTTCTGTCTCCTCAGTAAACATTATTTCATTAGAAACGCCATAGTAGCCTACAGCAGACCCACTTATAAAGACTTCTGGTTTGACATCCATATTCTTCATGAGATGAATAATCTTTTGGGTGATTTCGATTCTGCTAGATTTAATCTTTTCTTTCTTTTTCTTCGTCCAGTAACCGAATAAGCTCTCGCCTGCAAGATTAATCACCCCATAAATAGGAGGAAGTTTTTTTGCATCCTCAAATGTGATATATGTAGTATGTTCGGTATTGGTAAATTTCTCTGGAGTGCGGGTTAAGATATAGCTGTTATGATGGAGTGAAGTTAGCCTTTCAACAAGCTTTTTACCAACAAAACCAGTACCGCCCGTGATTAAAAAATTCATGCATATCTCCTCACTTTTGGTAATCTTATATTATGATCATGTTATGATGGACAAAAGGGGTGAAGAAGTTGCCAGCAAAAATAAGCCGAATAACAACACAACAAAAGAGTAAACAACGTTACAATATTTATTTCGTTGAAGGTGACGGTGATAAGTATGCCTTTAGTGTTGATGAAGCAATCTTGGTGGAATTTGGACTCCGAAAGGGACTTGAGCTAGATGAAGCAACGATTGATCTCCTCATCCGAAAAGATACAATCCAAAAATCCTATCTGTTAGCAATCAATTATTTAAGCTTCCGAATGAGAACCAGACAGGAAATATATGATTATTTAGTGAAAAAGGAAGTAGAGCCCGAGCATATTATAATCATTATCGATCGTCTCACGAAGGAAGGATTGATTAATGATAAACAATTTGCTGAAGCCTTTACTTTAACTAGAATAAATACAACCTCAAAGGGTCCTCTATTAGTAAAACGAGAATTAATTGAAAAAGGAGTTGCCCCATCGATTGCGGAAGAAGCTGTAACACTTTATAACTATGATACACAATTTGAGAAAGCAATGAAATGGGTAAACAAAAAAATAGGCTCCAGTAAGAAAGAATCTTTTAACAAAAAAATCGAGCAGCTACGAATCACTCTAGTCCAAAAAGGATTTACATCGGATGTGATAGGTGAAGTTTTATTATCAGTAGTAGATGAGAAAGATAACGCTGCAGAATGGGAATCACTAGTATACCAAGGCGAAAAGCTTGTCCGAAAACACTCTGCTAAAAAGTCAGGATACGAGCTAAAAATGAAAGTAAAAGAAGGTTTATATCGTAAAGGATTTCAAATAGATTTAATCAATAAGTTTATCGATGAAGAGATTGAAGCGGGATTTTAGGGACTTGCCAGGGAACAAGTCCCTTGTTTTTTAGGTATTGTAAATTAGGGGGAGATGCGCCTATGCGAGAGAAGGATGAGCCCGAGTGAGAAGTAGATGCACCCAAACGAGAGATAGATGTGCCCAAAAAGCCAAGCGACAAAATACATGCCCCCAAACTCCCGCCCCAGCGTCAGCCACCCTAAATTCCTCTACTTATCAATCACAATCTCCAAACGGCCATCATCTTCTGCATAAATTTGTTTCGCTACGACTTCAGGACTTTTTAGACGTGAGGGATCGTTAACATGATGGGAATTAGACCAGAATGGTGTGTTCATTCCGCCCATGTAAACGGCAGTGATAGAGAAATCTTCATCTTCCCATTCTTTTTGTAGGGATTCTGTGAAGCCTCGGATAGCGAATTTACTAGCACAATAAAGAGATTCATTAACTTTTCCACGTATTCCTGCGGTAGAAATAATCGTTAGGATTCTACCTTTACTTTTTCGGATAAGTGGAAGAGCAGCTTGTACGGCTAGAATAGTTCCTTTTACATTTGTATCTAGAGTATTATCAATATCGTCAACCGTATAGTCCTCAACAGGTCCAAATACACCAGTGCCAGCGTTATTAATGAAAACATCTAGCTCACCGATACGCTGAAAGGCAATTTGAATAGAAGCATCTTCTCTTACATCACAGAGAACAACTTCTGCGTCAAATCCATTTTGAATTAGTTGATGTTGAACAAGCTGTAACGGATTATTTCTTCGTCCTAATAAATAAACTGTATAGCCATGCTTAGCGTATTCGAATGCTAAGGCCTTTCCTAGCCCAGTACCAGCACCTGTAATTGCAACTTTTGGCATTTATTTAGCCACCTTTTGTCTAATAGTAATGTATAACCATTTTAATTGTCTTAAAATGTTGATAAAATGTAAAGTGAGTTGAAGGGGGACTAGCTAAATGAATTATCGGTATAGTGATTTATCTGTGGAGCAATTACTTGCTTTAGTAGGAGAATTTAAAGAAAAAGCCCAAAAGGCAGAGCAATTAGGTAATATTAGCGAAGTTCAAATATATGAAAGAAAAATGCAATTAGCTTTAGCATATACATTAAATCCAGAAGACTTTAAACCAGGGAGCACATACGAGTTCCGTCATGACCCAGGTCACCGGTTTAAAATTAACTATTTAGAAGGGGTTTTTGCATGGGGGCATCGCATCAATCTATTGGATGAAGTATATGAAAAAGAAGAGGCGATTCCAATTTCTTTATTAGGGAAAAAATTAGATAACTAATAGAAGAGAGCTCTGTTTAGAAAAGGAGCTCTTTTGATTTTAATAAAAATGGAGAGAAGCGGTAGAACTATGCTTCTCTCCTTGTTCACTATACTGGACTATCGCCAACATATAATTTGTTTTGCAGCTTATGTTCTGAAAAAATCCAGCCTGTATAAGAACTAATTATCTCGTGATCGTTATTGATTTGCACCACCGCAACGAATGGGTAATATGTTTTAGAGCGATATCTTAAATCAATAAAACGTAACTCAGTATAATCATCGTATGCACTAATCTCCCAACGGTATATAGGAGAGAAGGATAAAAATGCAGATATATTTTTATCCTGCATGGCTATATCAATAATCGGAGAATTAGGTAATGGAACTTTTTCAAACTCATCCACAATTTCAATATGGCCATCTTCCACTATTCCGACGTAGAACTTAGTTGGTGTTGTAATGGCAACTCGCCAGTAATTTTGCTTTAAGGTTGGTGAAGTTGCTATTTCCGTTGTATCTGGAATGAATTCATGGATAGTTTTAACAATTTCTTTTTTCTCCATATAACGCTTGATGTAATATAATATAATTACTGCGTAAATGATTAAAAAAGTAATTCCAGGATTTGCTCCTATTATCCAAGCCACTATCCCTGCTACATGTAGGGTGAAAATATAAGGATCAAAGGTATTGATAAAACCAAGGGCAATCCATTTATTTGTAAAAGGACGAAATGCTTGTGTACCATAAGCATTGAAAATATCTACAAAAACATGTACGAAAACCGCAAATGCTGTCCATCCCCATAGATGCCAAAAATTAACTTGAGGAACAAACAAGTGGATAATCGTTGCGATCAAAACACCCCAAGTAATAACGGCAGGGACAGAATGGGTAACTCCTCGATGATGTCTAATATAGGTTGCATTATTACGTAATTTTAATACAGTATCGAAATCTGGTGCATGTGAACCAATAATTGTACCGACTAGGACTGCGTTGAATAAGACCGGATCATTACTCACGGCCGGGTCGAGCGTTGCTAGGCCTGCTAAGGCAACCCCCATAACAATGTGGGTTCCAGTATCCAAATCGAATTCCTCCTATAGAATCTAGATTGAGGTTTAAATTTTTCAGTGTGTTTTTAGTGTACCATAAAGGAAGTGGTTATATGACAGTTCAGGATAATCCGTTACAGAATTTTAATATTTCTGCATTTCAAAATGATCTTTTAACTTGGTATTATACAAACAAGCGAGACTTACCATGGCGACAGGATCAAGACCCCTATAAAGTGTGGGTATCAGAAATTATGCTACAACAAACAAAAGTGGATACAGTTATCCCGTATTTTAATAATTTTATTGAAAAATTTCCTACAGTATATGATCTAGCAGCTGCTGAAGAACAGGCCGTATTAAAGGCTTGGGAAGGATTAGGGTACTACTCCCGTGCCCGTAATTTACAACATGCAGTGCGCGAAGTAGTGGAAAATTACGGCGGGACAGTTCCTGATGATCCGAAGCAATTAGAAGGATTAAAGGGAATAGGATCTTATACAAAGGGCGCAATCCTTTCTATTGCCTATAATCAACCAGAACCTGCAGTTGATGGAAATGTCATGCGTGTGTTCTCTCGAGTATTAAATATTGATGATGATATAGCTTTACCTAAAACAAAGAAATTATTTGAATCGGTTACAGGAGAAGTTATCTCACATGAGGATCCCTCATCCTTTAACCAAGCAATTATGGATCTTGGAGCAACCATTTGCACCCCAAAATCCCCTGCGTGTTTAGTATGTCCCGTACAAGAGCACTGTGAAGCATTTAAACTAGGCATTGAGCAACAATTACCGATAAAAACAAAAGCTAAAAAGAATAAAAAAATGCCATATGCAGTATTATTACTACGAAATGAAGAAGGTAAAGTTGCCATCGAGCAACGACCGGAAGAAGGCTTATTGGCTAATCTTTGGCAATTCCCGATGGTTCCATTGCAAGAGCTTGAAATGGAATTACTAGAAAATTGGTTCTATGCCCATTATGGGGTAAGAGTTAAATTAGGAAAGAAACAAGGGGAATTTAAGCATGTATTTTCACATTTAACATGGGAGCTTGGTATATATCCAGCAGTCTTAATGGAGCAGGCAGAACAGGTTACCAGTCTCACGTTTGTTGATGAAGCAGAGTTAGGAAATTATCCATTCCCAGTTTCTCATCAAAAGATGATGCAGTTTTTATAAGAAATATACTGGAGAAAAACTTCCAAAATATACTATTGAATTACCTTCATAATTACGCTTCTATCTGGAAATAGTATTTATTGTTGGAGGTGATAATAATGGCTAAAAATCCTAACAAAACTGTTTCTGGTACTAATGTACAAGAAGTAAAACAGCAAAACGCGCAATCTAAAGCAGGTCAAGGACAATTTGGTACAGAATTTGCTTCTGAAACAAATGCTCAAGAAGTTAGACAGCAAAATCAACAATCTCAAGCTAATAAAAAATAACGACTACCCTCGAAGTAATGAAGAGCTTCCTTTCTCCCGGAGGCTCTTCTTTTTGCTTATCACATTGCTTAATGCTTTATATTTTATTTGACACCCCTTATAATAGATAGAAAAAGTTAGACAAATTGTCGATTTATAGGATGTGTAAGTAATTTATATAATGGTTTAAGTAATTAGAATGGGAAGGGATTAGATGGTAGCTCCGAGGGCTGGTACAGATTTAAAAATTCAAAGCTATAAACATAATGGCAACTTGCATCGTGTTTGGGAAAGCACGATTGTGTTGAAGGGAACGGAACAGGTTGTAATCGGGGCTAATGATAAGACAAATGTGTTAGAAAGTGATGGGCGTACCTGGATTACAAGAGAGCCTGCTATATGTTACTTCCATTCCAAGCATTGGTTTAATATAATCGGTATGCTTCGTGACGATGGTATCCATTATTATTGTAATATTAGCTCTCCATTTGTTTATGAAGAAAATGCAATAAAGTATATTGATTATGATTTGGATTTAAAGGTCTATCCAGATATGACGTTTGATTTATTAGATGAAGATGAATATCAACTTCATAGGGATGAAATGAATTATCCTGGAGTATTAGACCGAATTTTATACAATAATATGGCAGAACTACAGCATTGGATTCAGCAGAGAAAAGGCCCGTTTTCACCTGGTTTTGTTGATCAATGGTACGAACGTTTTCTTACATATAGATTTTAAGTAGATTTCAAGTGCAAATAGGTCATGATAACCTTGTTACATGTGTAGCAAGGGTTTTGCTTTTTTTTATAGGGAAAGCATAATAATCGTGCCATGCGACATAAAAAATACTATTGTATTCCGTTTTTCACATCAGAAGTTAGAGAACAATAATTCTAGAAAAAAATAAACAGAAAGTTGATGTTTTATGAGCAGTATAAAACAATTCATGGAATATGTTAAACCATATAAATGGAAAATTATCGTTACCATCGTTATTGGGATTGTGAAATTTGTAATACCACTATTAATTCCATTAATCATGAAATATGTCATTGATGACATTATTGGTCATGAGACATGGGGGACTGATGAAAAGCTTACCAACCTCTTCTGGATTATGGGTGGAGCATTTGTCATTTTTCTTGTTCTACGTCCACCAATTGAATATTATCGTCAATACCTTGCCCAGTGGGTAGGGAATAAAATACTTTATGATATAAGAGATAAGCTATTCGACCACTTGCAAAAATTGAGCTTAAGATACTATTCTACGACAAAAACCGGCGAAATAATTTCCCGGGTAATAAATGATGTCGAACAAACAAAGAATTTCGTTATCACGGGTTTAATGAATATATGGCTTGATCTGATAACAATATTTATTGCCATTGGTATTATGTTATCGATGGATGTTGGTTTAACGATAGTTTCGATTATTTTATTCCCGATATTTGGCTTTTCCATTAAATATTTTTATGGGAAATTACGTCGCCTGACAAGGGAACGTTCTCAAGCATTAGCAGAGGTACAAGGGCATTTACACGAGAGAGTGCAGGGTGTTCCGGTTACCCGAAGCTTTGCATTAGAGGAATATGAGCAGAAAGAATTTGATAAAGAAAATAGTAAGTTTTTAAATAAAGCATTAGAGCATACGACTTGGAATGCTAAGACCTTCGCCGTAACCAATACAATAACCGATTTAGCGCCGTTATTAGTAATAACCTATTCGGGTTATCAGGTAATCGTAGGTAATTTAACATTAGGTACCATGGTAGCATTTTTTGCTTATTTAGAAAGGGTCTATAGTCCATTACGTAGATTGATAAACTCATCTACTGTACTTATCCAATCGATTGCTTCTATCGACCGTGTATTTGAATTTATGAATGAAAAGTATGATATTGTCAATAAACCAAATGCAGTCAAAGCAGGTCGTGTTCATGGCGATATTGAGTTTGATCAAGTGTCCTTCCAATATGACGATGAAAGTACTGTGCTGAAGAATATTAACTTGAAGGTTCACCAAGGTGAAACAATTGCCCTTGTCGGTATGAGTGGTGGAGGTAAATCAACATTAATCAGTTTGATTCCCCGTTTTTATGATGTAACCGGAGGATCGATAAAAGTGGATGGAATCGATATCCGTGACTATGAAGCAAGAACACTTCGTAACAATATCGGTATGGTACTTCAGGATAATATATTATTTGGGGATACGGTAGCTAGGAATATTCGTATGGGGAACCCGCATGCAACAGATGAAGAGGTTAAGGAAGCGGCAATAGCTGCCAATGCCCATGATTTCATTATGGAACTACCACAAGGATATGATACATTAGTAGGTGAGCGTGGTGTGAAGCTATCTGGAGGACAAAAGCAGCGTATAGCAATTGCACGTGTTTTCTTGAAGAATCCACCAATCCTTATCTTTGATGAAGCGACTTCTGCGCTAGATTTAGAGAGTGAGCATACGATACAGGAAGCGATGGAAAAATTAGCCTCCGATCGAACAACGTTTATAGTTGCCCACCGACTGGCAACTATTACTCATGCGGATAGAATTGTCGTAATCGAAAATGGGGAAATAACGGAAGTAGGATCGCATACTGAACTTATGAAATCAAAGGGAAGTTATTATGATTTGTATCAAGTACAACACTTTGATGACTAATGGAAATAATTGTTCCTAGAAAGAGAAACTTTTTAAGCGTATCATACGTATGAAATAGAAGTATGGTGAAGGGGGTGAATACAGATGGTACTAGATTTTCTATTTGAATTCTTTGGTGATTTTTCACCATTTTATCTATATGTAAGTGTATTACTTTCCGCTATATATGTTATTCGTTGGTTCCCTGAATTTGAATTCTTTTTCAATAAGCAGGTGGATATAAGAGACCACTACCGATTATATGGTAATTTTGAGCCTGTACTTCATCAAGTGAATGAAATTGTAGAGAGGCGTAATTGGTTAGCGATTATTACGAAACGAATCGAAGTACCAGATGATGATGAAGAAGGAGCTCTTTCCTCTTTTTATAAATTTGTTAAAAAACGAGGAGGAGCTCAATGGAAAAACAATCTGTATTCACTAACTTTAAGAAAATCAGCCTTTTCGGAGGCATTTTACTCATAATATTTCTAGCTGGATGTTCTGGGAATAGTTCATCCGAGTCAACAGGATGGTTTAATCACTTTTTTGTAGACAGCTTTTCTACTTTAATTAAATCTATTGCAGTATTCTTTCATGATAATTACGGTCTTTCTATTATTATCATCACCGTATTAATTCGAATAGTCATTATGCCATTTATGATTAAACAAACAAAGAATAGTATGCAAATGCAAGATAAAATGAAAATTCTCAAGCCTGAGATGGAAGAGATTCAGGCTAAATATAAAGATAAAAAAGACCCTGAATCACAAAGAAAGCTTCAACTAGAAATGATGCAGCTCTATCAAAAGTATAATTTCAATCCACTTGCGTCTTTTAGTGGTTGCTTACCGATGCTTATTCAGCTTCCATTTCTAATTGGATTCTACTATGCTATTCGCCAAACACCAGAAATAGCAACTCATTCATTCCTATGGTTTAACTTAGGAGAAACGGATTTCATCATGGTTGCCATCGCTGTATTGGTTTACTTCATTCAGTATAAGGTGTCACAAATTGGACTTGATCCAAAGATGAAAAAGCAGATGGCATTAATCGGATTGATATCACCAATTATGATTGGAATTATTTCGCTAAATACGCTAGCTGCTTTACCATTGTATTGGACAGTTGGAGGAGCCATCGTGATTATACAGACCTTAATTTCGAAACGAATATATTTAGCTCATAAGCGACAACAGGAAGAATAATGAAAAGCCACCAATAAATCACGGATGATGTTATTGGTGGCTTTGTTTTTAACGTAAAATGTGTAAGAGCACTATAATGTTACTCGTTGGCTTCAATATAAAATCCATCTTTAAAAGTAGTTAAGGCAACTGTATGACCATCTTTTTCGTAAATTCTCATAGCCCCCATTTGATCCACTTGCTTCCAGCCAAACAGTTTTACATGTTCTACATAAAGTGTATTTATTCCGATGAAATTGAAAGAAATTTCATGGTCACTGTACTTCTTATCAACCTGTGCAATTATTGGAACTGGAAAATGGTGTACAGTTGAATGCTTCAAACTTCCAAAAACGAGCACGAAAAAAAATAGGAGAATAATTCCGCCTTTTATTAACTGCCTTCTTGATTTCATTTTGTTTCCTCCGCATGTATTAATCAATGATCTTTGTTTTACGAGATATCACTAAGCTAAATAAAAAGCTAAGATGGAAATAAATAAAGGCAGGAACGATTCCTATTAGTACAGTTGGTAAAATGGTACTGCTTGAGATGCTACCTTGACTAAAAGAGAAGATAAACATGGTAACGATACCGCCTAATGTATAAACAATAATCGATAGAAAATATTCTTGTAGTAAGCTACTTATCTTTAATTTCTCAAGTAGGTATACATCGACAATGTAGGAGCATATGCCTCCAGCTATTAGAAAGATCGGAAGGGAGATAAGAAAAGCAATGAAGAAGTAGTCAAAGAAAAGTAATCCAATAATTAATGCACTGAATACTGTTGCTAAAGATTTCTGAAGGAAATACATTGAAAGCACCCCACTCTTTTAGAAAATTATACCATATTGGAATATGAAAAAACACTTGTGATAAATTTATCACAAGTGTTTTTGGGATTAGTTAGAAGCCATTTCTTTAAAGGCATTCCCCACTGCTTCAATTGTTTGATCGATATCAGCTTCTGTATGCTCTGTTGTAATAAACCAAGCTTCATATTTCGATGGAGCAAGGTTGATTCCTTGGTTCAGCATTAGTTTAAAGAACGTAGCGAATTGTTCGCCATCACTCGCTTCTGCGCCCTCATAATCAGTTATTGTATCCGTACTTCCAAAGTACACAGTTAAAGCACCACGTAGCCTATTAATGGAAAGTGTCATTCCAAATTGTTGTGCTTTTTCTAGTATCCCTTTTTCTAGGCGGGCACCAAGCATGTCCAATCTTTCATAAACACCATCTTGTTTTAAAACTTCTAAACAAGCAATTCCTGCTGACATGGAAGCTGGGTTTCCTGCCATTGTACCAGCTTGATAGGCAGGCCCCAGTGGTGCAACTTGTTCCATAATATCCTTACGACCACCATAGGCTCCAATTGGTAGTCCGCCACCGATAATTTTACCCATTGCTGTCATATCTGGTTCAATACCATAGACCTGTTGTGCACTTCCATAGGTAAAGCGAAAAGCAGTGATTACTTCATCATAAATGACAAGTGCTCCAGCCTCGTGGGTTAGCTCATTTACTGCTTGTAAGAACCCTTCTTTCGGCTCAACGATACCGAAGTTCCCTACAATTGGTTCCACTAGAACACAAGCCAGCTGATCGCCCCATTTATCCAACGCATCCTTATAAGCATCAATATCATTAAACGGAACTGTTATCACATCTTGTGCAACCGATACAGGAATACCAGCAGAGTCTGGTGTGCCTAAGGTTGATGGGCCTGAACCAGCTTGTACAAGTACAGCATCAAAGTGGCCATGATAGCTCCCTGCAAATTTAATCACTTTCGTACGACCAGTGTATGCTCTAGCTACCCGAATAGTTGTCATGACAGCCTCTGTACCAGAATTAGTGAAGCGAACCTTTTCCAATGATGGAATGGCTTCTTTTAACATTTTGGCAAACTGATTTTCTAATGGAGTAGGTGTGCCGTATAGTACCCCATTTTCCGCTGCCTTTTTAATAGCTTCTGTAATATGTGGATGTGCATGACCAGTAATAATCGGGCCATAAGCTGCTAAATAGTCAATATACTTATTGCCATCAACGTCCCAGAAATATGCTCCCTTAGCACGTTCCATATAGACAGGCGATCCACCTCCAACCGCTTTATAAGCTCGAGATGGTGAATTTACTCCACCAACAATATGTTGTTGCGCTTCTTCATGAAGTGCTTCAGATTTAGTAAAGTTCATCATTTTCCTCCTATGTAAAAAGCATGCTAGCTTTATTTCACGTTACTTATTGTATCGCATTCAACTTGAAAATAAAATGACAAGCCCTCGGAACTACTAGCATATTATGTAGTAATGCTTATAAAAGAAGAGGGAGATTGTATGAGTATACTACCATGGTTATTGGTAATCGTTGTAAGCTTCATTATTGCTAAAAGTATCTATGGATTTGTTATAGGAGAAAAGGAAATCATGGGATTCCGAATAAAGGAGCGGAGCTTTTCCATTGAAATGTTCACTTCTTTAGTGATTACCTATACGATTGTCATAATTGGATTTGGTTTAATTTATTTTATCCTTTCCTTTGAAGGGATTTACTTGGTTGAAGGTGGGGAATTAAGGAAGGTCAGTCCAATTGGATCTTTGATACATTCGATGTATTTTAGTGGTGTTACGATGTTGACGATTGGTTATGGTGATATTACCCCGATTGGTATTGGAAGATTACTTGCGTTAATTGAAGCATTAATTGGCTATATTTTACCGACAGCATTTGTAATTCATTTTGTCAATTCTAATCAGGAGCGGGCAAGAGAATAGCATTCCACTTATCGTAATGTTATAGTGAAGGTGAATTAAAGTTTTGGAGGTTTTATAAATGACGTTAGAAATAGGAAAACCTGCCCCTTCCTTTGCCCTTCCTAACCAAGAAGGAGAAGAAGTTCGTTTAGAGGATTTAAAAGGAAAGCATGTTGTGTTATATTTTTATCCGAAGGACATGACACCAGGATGTACAACAGAGGCTTGTGATTTTCGTGATAATCATGAAAGCTTTAAAGAGCTTGATGCTGTAATCGTGGGTGTTAGTCCAGATCCAGTTGCAAGTCATCAAAAATTTAAAACAAAGCACGAACTACCATTTTTACTTTTAGCTGATGAGGATCATAAGGTAGCAGAAGCATATGATGTATGGAAGCTCAAAAAGAACTTTGGTAGAGAGTATTATGGTGTAGAGCGCTCCA
Organism: Ornithinibacillus liuyingii; assembly: GCF_055550225.1. NCBI lineage: Bacteria > Bacillati > Bacillota > Bacilli > Caryophanales > Bacillaceae > Ornithinibacillus > Ornithinibacillus liuyingii. Next base: position 309,625 of record NZ_JBPWOS010000004.1, read on the forward strand.
CTTTCATTCTTGATAAAGAAGGTAAACTTCAGAAAGAGTATCGTAAAGTGAAAGTGGATGGTCATGTGGAAGATGCACTGAACTTTATTCGTGATAATTTAGTATAATCGTATAAGGGGACACATATTTTAGTAGAATCTAAGTATGTGTCCCCTTTGTGTATCATCATTTTCAGGTGATTTATCGTTACCAAAATTTGAAGACTGATTATATTACTTTTCTATTACATAGTTATATAAGCCTAACGCTTTGAATACGTATTTAGTAATAGGATTTGTACAATGTAAAGAAAGGTATGATCAGAAGATGCTAGAGTCTGCCAAAACGAAAACAAATTATTTCATCCATATCAATCTTTATTTCTTTCTTAAAAGACTATCAGATATGATCGTGTGTACCATTCTATTTCTCTTTTTTTTACCTCTATTCTTATACATTTGTATACGAATAGCGAAAAAAGAAGGGAAGCCTATTTTCAATCGAGAAGTACGAGTAGGGAAAAATAATCGGACGTTTGTCATGTGGTCCTTCCGTACGATGACAAACGGATCCAAGGTCATTCGCCAGCTTCCGCCATATCCATTTCCAAGCTCCTGGGATAACGGCGTACCGAATTACTTTAAGATAATCCGGGATAAACATGTTACGTACACGAGTACAGGACTGTGGTTAAGTAAGTATCATTTAGATAAATTACCGCAATTGATTAATGTAATTCGAGGGGATATGAGTCTAGTAGGACCAAGCCCAGAGCGACCAGAAATAGTTGATTATTACAACCGCCAGCAGATGAAGCGTCTTAAAGTTCGACCTGGATTGACCGGCTATGCTCAAATAAAAGGAGCTACCAATGAAAAGCACGGTTTGAAAATAAGATATGATCTATACTATACGCAGAACTGCTCCTTTAAGCTAGATGCCATGATTTTCTTTCAATCTATCAAACGTTTGTTTAAAAAGAAAGACTAATATTGCGTAGCCAGTATCTCATAGTTGGGATCTGGCTTTTTTTGACAGATAGGAACGTATCAAATCAAAGCGTCTAGCTCCGAGCGCACGAAGCTTTTCTGATTTAAGTTGTTCAATCTTTCTAATGTGTTTATTATGGAGATAGGGATTAATAGTTATTATAAAGGGGGAATTTAGCTTGGTTATTCTTTTCTCAACAAGTATTTCAGAAAAACATCAGCACACATTGGTAGAGAGCTATCCGAACGTGGAGTTTATTTTTACAACAGGTATGGAAGAAGCGGAGCAACATTTAGAGAAGGCTTCTGTACTAGTAACATATGGTGATGATGTAGATGAGTCGAAACTAGAAAGGGCTGCACAACTAAAGTGGATCATGGTGCTTTCAGCTGGTGTAGAGCAATTACCTTTTCAGCAAATAGAAGATAGGGGAATTCTGATTACAAACGCTCGCGGTATTCATAAAACTCAGATGGCCGAATATAGTCTTTCTATGATGCTACAAGTGTATAGACAAGAAAAAACGCTAATGGAAAATGAAAAAAATCATAAATGGGATAAATCAGTACGCATGAAGGAAATAACAGGGCAAACACTTCTCGTCTTAGGCACGGGAGCAATTGGACAGGAAGTAGCAAGACTTGCAAAAGCCTTCCAGATGACGACAATTGGTGTTTCTCGTAGTGGAAGACTAGTAGAGCATTTTGATCAAGTATATACAATCAAAGCGATTAAAGAGGTACTACCAAGCGCAGATTTCATTGTCTCAGTCTTACCAAGTACTGCAGAAACAAGATACCTATTAACAGAAGAGCATTTTATTCTGATGAAACATGATGCTGTTTTTATTAATATAGGTAGAGGTGACCTTGTTAGAACGGAAACCTTGTTACAAGCTGTTAAAGAGCAGCAAATTGCCCATGCGGTATTAGATGTTTTTGAGCAGGAACCTCTTCCAGAAGATAGTCCGTTATGGGCAGAACCAAATATTACGGTAACACCACATATCTCTGGACAGTCACCAAACTATATGGTTCGAGCATTAGCGATATTCCAGGAAAACCTAGATAAACTACTGAACGGTGAAAGTGACTACGTTAATAAAGTTGATCCATCTAGGGGGTATTAAAATGCGAATTTATACAAGATCAGGTGATAAGGGCTTAACTTCATTAGTATATGGAAAAAGAGTGCCAAAGAATGATCTTCGGGTAGAAGCATACGGAACTTGTGATGAAGCCAATTCCATGATTGGTCTTGCATCCAGTCTACTAGAAGGAGAGAGCTGGGAAGGGAGGGCTAGTTTTCTAGAGCAAATGCACCGGGTTCAAACGATTCTTTTCCATGTTGGTGCAGAATTAGCAACACCACCGGATAAGGAAGTAGCATGGAAGCTTAAGAAAGAGCATATTGAAGAGCTAGAAAAGCAAATTGACGAGTGGGATCAGCATTTAGATGCCTTAAAGCAATTTATTCTACCGTCAGGCCACCGTGCATCAAGTGCACTCCATGTGGCAAGAACTGTAACACGTCGAGCCGAGAGACTAGCAGTTGGTCTGGTAGACGAATTAGCTAATCCTTTAGTTGTATCCTATTTAAATCGATTATCTGATTATTTATTTGTCGCAGCTAGATATGTGAATAAAGAATTAGGTGGGGAAGAGTTACCGCTGAATACGGAAGTGTAATTTATTGCTACTAAATTATATTGGCACATTATATTCCAGAGCGAGTAAGAAGCACTAACAACATCTTAGATTTTTATATTATCTAATTCATTGTCTATGCATTTCTGTTTGAGACACGGGCAACTAAGTTATAATATTTATCCATTACAATATACTAATATTGACAAGACTGAATGGATAGGCGTACACTAATTATAAATATTATAATATAATAATTGTATCAGACTTAGAAATTCTCACGAAAGCGAGGTGCATGACGTGTCAGAAAATAGACTTCAAAAAGCAATTGTTGCATTGAAAGAGTCAGGGGTACGTATTACACCACAACGTCATGCGGTGCTTGATTATCTAATGAACTCAGTTATTCACCCAACAGCCGATGATATATATAAAGCACTAGAAGGAAAATTCCCTAATATGAGTGTAGCAACAGTATATAACAATTTACGTGTACTACGTGAAAACGGATTGGTTCGTGAACTAACATACGGCGATTCCTCGAGTAGGTTCGAAATTAATTTAACCGATCATTACCATATTATTTGTGAGTCATGTGGAAAAATCGTCGACTTTCATTATCCATCATTAGATGAAGTAGAATCCTTAGCAGCAAAAGTGACCGGATTTGAAGTTAGTCATCACCGAATGGAAGTATATGGAACTTGTGAAGAGTGTAAACAGCAAAAAGGACATAAACATTAATGTAATGAATAGCCCTGCTCCAATGATGGTAGCAGGGTTATTTTTATGCTAAATGGACTAATACCCATTGCCTTACACTATTGATAAACCAAATCTTACTACAATTAGAAAGTTCCTCTATGCGAATAACTCGTTCTGAGATTGTTCCTTCATTCAGTAGTTTTTCTCGATAAGTTCCAGCTAATAGACCAGACTGTACAGGTGGTGTGTATAGCTTTCCTGCAAGTTCGACGACGACATTACCACGGGTGAATTCTGTTATCTCATGATGTTCATTCCATAATAAAACATCAAACACATCATCTACCTCACCCAGAAGTTTTTCGTAAACGATACGATTGGTTGTTTTATGATAAAGAAAAATATCATCCTGGAATGCCGCATGTTTCGCTAATGAAACAGGTTTCCCGTCGTTAACAACAGCCTCTTCCTTAGTGACATCTACGGCTAACTCTCCGTTTGGATAAAGTAAAACTCGTACCCTAAAGTTCCCATCTGGATGTCTATTGGCAATGTCATGGAGCATTTCCATTAGCTGCTCCTGGTTGAATTGAAATTTAAAATAGGAAGCGGAGCGCTGAAGCCTTCGTAAATGATTATCCAAAACAAGATAATCCCCATCGAATAAACCAATCGTTTCTATGAGCTGGAAATCGTTATTTGCATTAGACAGTACCTTTGCTTTAGTTAATACTTCATTATACTCTTCATCTTCCTTAGAGTCCCAAGTAATTCCGCCACCAACACCATATGTAGCCTGGCCATTATCGTCAATGACTACGGTTCGGATTGGGACATTGAAAATTGCTTCTTGTTCCGGAGTTATAAATCCAATTGCTCCACAGTAAACCTCGCGCGGAGTAGTTTCTTGATCATGAATAATATTCATCGTACTGATCTTAGGTGCACCCGTAATCGAACCACATGGAAATAATGCGTTGAATATATCTACAATCCCTATCTCATTATCAATTTCCCCTGTTACAGTAGAAGTCATTTGAAATACGGTCGGATATTTCTCGATAGTAAATAGTTCCGGTACCTTTACTGAGCCAGGCTTTGCTAATTTACCTAAGTCATTTCGTAGTAGATCAACAATCATAACATTCTCAGTCCGATTCTTCTCTGACTGAGAAAGCCATTTGGCATTTTCTTGGTCTTCTATTATAGTGTTCCCTCTACCAATCGTTCCTTTCATTGGCTTCGTTGTAATTTTTCCCTCTTTAAGATGGAAAAACAACTCCGGGGAAGCGGATAATACACTAAAACCCTCTATATCTAAATATGCGCTATAATTGGCGGATTGTGAACTAGCCAGTTGTTGGTAATAAGCAAAGGGATCCCCATGAAAATCGGCATCCATACGGATCGTGTAATTAACTTGATAGGTTTCTCCGTACTCAATATGTGTTTTGATTTGGTTGATAGAACGGTTGTATTCCTCCGTAGAAGTATTGGGCTTCCAATCTGTAGTATAGAAGGATCCAATTGATTTGTTAGCTATGTTACTAGTACCTTCATATATTCCAAACCATAAGAGTGGCATACGATTTGTATCAAATACTTTCATGGATTGTTCAAAGGCTGGTGCTGCCTCGTAGGATACATAGCCAGCAGCATAATAGCCATTATGAATAGCATCTTGAATCTTCGCTAAACTAGGAACAACTTGATCAATCTCATCAGTCGTTATAATCTCAACAGGGTTTTCAAAAGTAGTAGAAGTTCCATTAAAATCAAAATGAAGGAAGGGTTTATGTTTATTCATTCATTACGCTCCTCTTAGAACTGAAAAAATTATCTAATAATGCTAGGCCACTTTCGGAAAGAATAGATTCTGGATGACCTTGAATCCCTTCTATCGGATATTGTTTATGTCTTAACGCGGCAATATCACCAGCTTCCGTATAGGCACTTATTTCTAGGCATTGTGGAAAGCTGTTTTTATCTACTATAAGAGAATGATATCTTGTAATTTGTACAGGGTTTGCTAAATCTTTAAAAATTCCTTTTCCATCATGCTTAATAGAAGATATCTTACCATGTGTAGGCTCGCTCGCCTTAATTACATTCCCTCCAAATGCTTCTGCTATAATCTGATGACCTAAGCAAACACCGAGAATTGGATAGTCTTGATACAGCTCCTTGACAATATCTAAACATATCCCAGCATTACTGGGATTGCCAGGACCAGGTGAAAGTAATATATGAGATGGTTGAAGAGTCTGGATAATGTCTAATGTTATTTCATCATTTCGAACAACAATAGTCTCTTGATTTAGCTGGTCTATATATTGAACTAAATTAAATGTAAAAGAATCATAATTATCTATTATAAGTACCAATGAAATTCCTCATTTCTAAAAAACATCGCTTTTCTTTTTGTGATTATATGTAGGAATGTGAATTACATATTGATTATTTCTATATAACTCAGGCTACTTGTAAAGTTGCATAAGTATTTTAGGTGCGGAGGGGAAAAGATGTATTACTTTGCTCATTCCTAAAAAAATAACATCTACCGATAGGCAGATGCTATTTGGTGTTATTATTTTTCTTCTGTTCTCTTTGGTATTTTCGGGAATTGTATTTTTCATCAAATTCCTTACCTTCGAGATCTTTATCTAATGTTAGCGGTTGTTTGCAATGCATACATGCATCAACACGTCCTAGCATTTTGGTAGGCTTCTCACAGCTTGGACATATAATTGGAACTGCTTTTGTTGAGAGCATCCCTATCCAGAAGTATACTACTGTACTCAATACAATGGAGATGACGCCTATAAGAAAGAATATAGCCATTAACCAATCAATCTTCTTTACTAACAAACCTATGTACATAAAGCCAATTCCCGCAAATATAAGTATTAGGGCAAAGGAACGGATTTTATTGATTTTACTCGAATAAACTAGTTGAGCCATACAAATGTGTCCTCCTTATTATATATGTGTAGTATAGCATTTTTTTATAAACAATAGAATTGTTTTCCTTTAATATGGACATAGTATATGAAAGGTTCATTGCACACGATAGCCTAGATATGAATAGAATACATTAGTAATGGTTGATATTAAACGACATTAAATAAAAGTTGAAAAATAGTGTTGACTTAGGTTGATATACATGGTAAAGTTATATCCGTTGCTCAAATGACATGAATCATTTAGCGACAGATGACTGAAAACAAATTAAAAAAAGTGTTTGACATTATAAATGCAAACATGATATATTATTAAAGTCGCTGATTTGAAAAGCGAGTCAAGAAAGCGAAAAACTTCTTGGAAAAAGTTGTTGACATAATGCTGTCAACGTGATAATATATAAAAGCTGTTGTTAAAACGGCGATAAAGATTTGCTCCTTGAAAACTGAACAAAACAACCAGTATGTCAAGAAGAAACATTCCCTGTTTTTTCTATTAAAGAATTACAGAAGCTAGCAGCTTCTTTGCTAAGAATTACCTATGATTGATTGGTGTCAATCATAGACAAACTTTTTTGGAGAGTTTGATCTTGGCTCAGGACGAACGCTGGCGGCGTGCCTAATACATGCAAGTCGAGCGAGTGAAATTAATTGATCCCTTCGGGGTGA